>DATEKC010000081.1:0-14718 GCA_035277665.1 Terriglobia bacterium | reverse complement strand
AGACTGGATTCGGAAGGCCGGGAAGCTGACCGCCGAAGTTTTTGAGGAAGTGCGAGGGAAGATTCGCCCTGGCGCGCGGGAAAGTGATCTGGCGGCGGAGATTGAATATCGGATGAAGAGGAAGGGCGCCCAGGGCGCGGCCTTTGAAAGCATTGTGGCTTCCGGAGAGCGGAGCGCCTGGCCGCACGCCACGCCGTCTGCCAAGTTATTGATGGAAAACGATTTGGTTATCTTTGATCTCGGTGCTATACTTGCCGGATATGCAGCCGATATGACGCGAACGGTCTACCTGGGAAAACCTCCGGCGCGGGTTCGGACGCTTTATAATCAGGTTCGCGAAGCACAGGAGCGGGCCACTCGTGTTGCGTGCGCGGGGCGGTTGGCCGGTGAGGTCGATGCGGCTGCCCGTAAGGTGCTGGCAAAGAAAAAGCTGGAACAGTATTTTACGCACAGCACCGGGCACGGAGTAGGGCTCGAAATCCACGAAATGCCCCGCGTCAGCCGTGGTGACAAGGCGCGGCTGCAGCCGGGGTATGTTATAACAGTAGAGCCTGGCGTCTACCTGGAAGGTGTTGGTGGAGTACGGATTGAGGACACGGTGCTGGTGACCGATGGGAAGCCGGAGGTGCTGACCCCGGCCAGCAAAGACGCCTGGTTTACGGAATAGGATTGAAGTACAGGGGAGCAATATGCCCGGCAAGAAACCATCCCGGAGTGGAGAAGCAGCGTCAGACCGGAGCTGGGAACTCCAGGAGATCCAGCAACTGATTGACCTGCTGATCGAGCGGGAAGTCGCAGAATTTGAAATGGAGAAGGACGGGACGCGAATCCGCATTCTGCGGCAGGTCCCCGCTGGCGCAGCGTCTGCCCCTGCTTTCCGGGCCAATGCAAGCGGCGATTTCGCGCGCCACCCTGCTGAGCCGGTTGCCGCGCCGGCGGCTGACCAGGCGCCTGAGGTCCCGGCGCCGCAACCAGAGCCATCCTCCGAAAATGTGCACGTGCTCAAATCGCCCATTGTGGGAACGTTCTTTTCCTCGCCCTCGCCGGACGCTCTTCCGTTTGTTAATGTCGGTGACAGGGTCCAGGTGGGCCAGGTGCTTTGCATTGTGGAAGCGATGAAGCTGATGAACGAAATCGAATCGGAATTTGCCGGCGAGATTGTACGCATTCACGTTGAGAACGGCCAGCCGGTGGAATACGGACAACCTCTCTTTACGATCAAGCCCTTTTAATGAGGTGGAGTTTCAGTTTGCCGGCAGGGAGCCGCCACGGGCGTGGCGCCGTTCCGGCCAGTGTGACGTATGTTTGGAAAGATCCTGATTGCCAACCGGGGAGAAATTGCGCTGCGGGTGATCTGCGCCTGCAAGGAACTGGGCATCCCCACCGTTGCCGTTTATTCGGAGGCTGACCGCTATTCGCTCCACGTGCGGTTTGCGGATGAGGCGGTCTGCATCGGCCCTGCCAGAAGCTCGGAAAGCTATCTCAACATAGCAGCCATCATCTCAGCCGCGGAGATCACGGCCGCCGAGGCCATCCATCCCGGGTATGGTTTCCTGGCTGAAAACCCCAATTTTGCCGAAGTCTGCGAAACCTGCAAACTGACCTTTATTGGACCTTCGCCCGAGGCCATCCGCCTGATGGGCGACAAGAACCAGGCGCGAAAGCGCATGGCGGAACTCGGCCTGCCGGTGCTTCCCGGGACGGAAGTTCTGGGCTCGGAAGAAGAAGCGCTGAAAGCGGCCCGGGAGATCGGATACCCCGTCATGGTAAAGGCCTCGGCGGGCGGCGGCGGGAAGGGAATGCGGATTGTCAACTCCGCTGAAGAACTGCCGGCGCTCCTGCAGATGGCACAGAATGAAGCTGAAGCCTCTTTCGGTTCGTCAGACGTTTACCTTGAGAAATATATATCGTCGCCCCGGCACATCGAATTTCAGGTGATGGCTGACCAGCATGGCAAGGTCATCCATCTGGGCGAGCGGGAATGCACGATCCAGCGGCGCCATCAGAAGGTGGTGGAAGAATCGCCTTCCACCCAGATCGACGCCAGGACCCGGCAGGAGATGGGTGGCAGAGTGATTCGCGCGCTCAAAGAGATTGGTTACACCAACGCGGGCACCGTCGAATTCCTGATGGATGAGGACCACAAACTTTATTTTCTGGAGATGAATACCAGGATCCAGGTGGAACATGCCGTGACAGAGATGGTGACGGGGCTGGACCTGGTGAAGATGCAGATCCTGGTTGCTGCCGGGTTTCCGCTGCCCGTTGCCGGAGACACGGTGGGGCTTCGCGGCCACGCCATCGAGTGCCGGATTTGCGCCGAGAACCCCGAAACATTTGTTCCCTCGGCCGGCAAGATCACCGGCTTCCACGTGCCGGGAGGCACCGGCGTCCGCGTTGACACGGCTGCTTATGCGGAGTCGGTCATCCCGCCGTACTATGACTCATTGATTGCCAAGCTCGTGGTCCATGGCAAGGACCGCGAGGAAGCTATACAGCGAATGTCGCGGGCCCTCGAGATGTTTATTATCGAAGGCATTTCCACCTCCATTCCGTTACAGGAAAAAATTCTTGCTGATGAAGATTTCCGTGCCGGCAGATTCGATACGCAGTTTCTCAATCGTTTCAGCCGCAACGGCGTGGGCGGTTAATCTGGAACCGCCCGGATCCTGACTTATGGACGCTCGACTCCCCCGCCTGTACGCCATCATTGACCCTGCCCAGACAACGAACCTGGAGCCCCTGGATGTTGCAGACGTGCTTCTCTCGGCGGGCGTCCGGCTGATTCAATACCGCGGCAAGACCGACTCCTCGCGCCGGCTTTTTGACGTTTGCAGCGCCATGGCGGACCGGGTGCACCAGGCGGGGGGAACCTTCATTGTCAACGACCGGGCTGACTTGGCCCGGATCACCGCCGCCGACGGCGTTCACGTGGGCCAGGAAGACCTGCCGGTGGAAGAGGCGCGCCGGGTGCTTCTTCCCGGCCAGCGAGTGGGCGTTTCAACCCATACGCGGGCCCAGTTTGAAGAGGCTGAGGCCACTTCAGCCGACTACATAGCCTTCGGGCCGATTTTCCCCACCGGCAGCAAAGAGCGTCCTGACCCCGTGGTGGGCCTCGAGCAGTTGCGCCAAATGCGCGGGCTGACGCGCCGGCCCCTGGTGGCCATTGGCGGAATAACCCTTGACAACGCGGCTGCTGTCATCGAAGCTGGAGCGGACTCCGTGGCTGTGATCCATGACCTGCTGGCCGCGGACGACATCGGGGCCCAGGCTCGGAAGTTTCTGACGTCGCTCGGCTGACGGGTGACCGCAGCTTTCCGCCAGCCTTCCGGGCAGGTTGCTTTACCCCGCAAAAGGATTGGTAGCATGTCGGCGAGCATAGCGAACAACCCTGCCGCACAATCCCACTCCGAAGAGCTGGTGAAAGGCCTGGGCCTGCTGGACTGCACCACGATTGTGATGGGCTCGATGATCGGGTCGGGCATCTTTATCGTGGCGGCGGAAATTGCGCGCGAAGTCGGTTCGCCGGGGCTTTTCCTTGCTTCGTGGGTGGTCAGCGGTGTCATGACGGTTTCCGCGGCATTGGCATACGGCGAGCTGGCCGCGATGATGCCAAAAGCCGGAGGCCAGTACGTTTACCTGCGTGAGGCCTTCAGCCCGCTCTTTGGTTTCCTTTATGGCTGGACGCTCTTCCTGGTGATTCAGACGGGAACCATTGCCGCTGTCGCCGTAGCTTTCGGTAAATTCCTCGGTTACTTTTTCCCGTGGTTTTCTGAAACCAATTATCTGCTCGGTTGGGGCAGGGTAACGGTCCTCGGGCATCCCGTGGCGTTGGCGGTCTCGACGCAGCAAGGCATTGCCATCGCGGTCCTTCTGGGCCTGGGCGTTGTCAACATCTTTGGCTTGCGGACGGGCGCCTGGATTCAGAACATCTTTACGGTCCTCAAAGTGGGCGCCCTGGTGGGGCTGATCGCTGCCGGAATCTGGTGGGTGTCAAGGCATGGCGAAGCGGCATCAGCCCATACGAGTGTCTGGGGAGATGCACACTGGGACACGGCCACGCTGACGATTCTGGCCGTGGCGCTGGTGGGCCCGCTGTTTTCTTCTGACGCCTGGAACAACGTCACCTTTACGGGCGCCGAAGCCAAGAACGCCAGGCACAACCTTCCCCTGGCGTTGCTGATCGGCACTGCCGTGGTGTGCAGCATCTACTTCTTTACCAATGTGGTTTACCTCCGCGCTCTGCCCTTTGCGGCGATCCAGCACGCTCCTGAAGACCGTGTGGCGACAGCGGTGATGGAAGTTATTGTAGGATCCAAAGGGGCAGGCTTGATGGCTGCCGCGATCGTCATTTCGACGTTTGGTTGCATAAATGGAATGAGCCTGGCGGGCGCGCGCGTCTATTACGCCATGGCAAAAGACCGCCTGTTCTTTGCCAAAGTGGCCAAAATCCATCCTAAATACCGCACGCCGGCCGTCTCGCTGATGGTCCAGGCGTTGTGGGCCTCCCTGCTGACGCTCAGCGGGACCTATAACGAATTGCTGGATTACGTGATTTTTGCCGTGCTCTTGTTCTATATTTTGACTATCCTTGGTCTTTTCCGTTTGCGCCGCACGCGTCCGGACGCCCCGCGTCCATACCGTGCCTGGGGGTACCCGGTGGTGCCGATTCTCTACATCGTGCTCGCATTGTTTATTGAAGGGGCCTTATTAATGCATCGGCCGGGCCGCAGCCTGGCGGGCCTGGGAATCGTAGCGTTAGGAATTCCAATCTATTTTCTCTGGCATAGGCGGAGTTTGCCGGCTGGCCGGTAAGAACTATCTGGAGGCGGGATGTCTGATTTATGGGTGAAGAAGAGCATCGAACAGTTGCAGCGGGAATCCGCCGACTCTGAGCATGGGCTGCGCCGCGCACTGGGGCCGATTGCTCTGATCTCTCTGGGTATCGGGGCCATCGTCGGCGCCGGGATCTTTGTCATCAGCGGCATCGCTGTACAGCACACGGGCCCTGCCCTGGTGCTCTCGGTTATCCTCTCCGGAGTTGGCTGCACCTTTGCGGGCCTGTGCTATTCGGAATTTGCCTCCATGATCCCGATTGCCGGCAGCGCCTACACCTACGCTTATGCCACCATCGGCGAATTTCTGGCGTGGATTATCGGCTGGGACCTGATCCTTGAATACGCCGTGGGCGCGACGACCGTCTCCATCGGGTGGTCCGGCTACACACTCTCTTTCCTGAGGACGCTGCACATTCCTTTTCCGGCGGCGCTGGCCACGAGCCCCTGGACTGCCATGAAAAATGCAGATGGAACCATAGTCCATGGCTATTTCAATCTACCCGCGTTTGTCATCGTCGCCGTGATTACGGTGCTGCTGATCCTGGGCATCCGGGAATCCGCAAGGTTCAACAACGCAGTCGTCATCATCAAGGTGGGCGTCCTGCTGCTCTTTATTGCGGTATGCGCGCTTTATGTCACGAGGGGCAACTGGGTCCCCTTTCTGCCCGCCAACACCGGAACTTTTGGAGAGTTTGGATGGAGCGGCGTCTTGCGAGGCGCAGGCCTCATCTTTTTTGCCTATATTGGATTCGATGCCGTCTCGACGGCGGCGCAGGAAGCCCGCAATCCGGAGCGCGATATGCCGATCGGCATTCTGGGGTCCCTGGCAATCTCCACTTTGCTATACATCGGCGTTGTTCTGGTGCTGACTGGTGTCACGCCTTATACCCGGCTGAACGTTCCGGATCCTCTTGCCGTGGCGGTTGACGCGACTTCGGCGCACTGGCTCTCGCCCATTGTCAAGCTGGGAGCCATCCTGGGGACGACGGCGGTGATCCTGGTAATGTTGCTGGGCCAGACGCGCATCTTTTACACCATGGCCTTCGACGGATTGTTGCCCAAGGCATTTGGCAAGCTCCATCCACGCTTCCGGACGCCTTACAAGAGCACCGCACTGGTAGGCTTTCTGGTTGCGCTGGCAGGCGGGCTGATCCCCCTGCGGATAGTGGGGGAACTGGTCAGCATCGGGACCCTGCTGGCTTTTGTCATCGTTTGTGGTTCCGTTCTGGCCATGCGCAGGATGCGTCCTGATATCAGGCGCCCATTCCGCACTCCTGCGGTGTGGATTGTAGCTCCGTTGGGAATGCTCGTGTGCCTCGCTCAGATGGTCGGGTTGCCTCTGGATACCTGGATCCGGCTTTTCGTCTGGATGGCGATTGGCTTCGTCATTTATTTCGGTTACAGCCGCCGTCACAGCCTCCTTCGCCGGGCGCAGGATCAGTCTTCAGCGGCCGCCGTGGCAAAGACAAAAAGCTGATGCACTAACGCTGCCTTGCACCCGGCGGACCTGAAAGGACAGGTTTTTCGCCGCTGCCCTTGTTTTCTGCTGAGATTTAAACAAACATTAAGTTTCCCTGCCTGACGTGTTCGGGAGGGTAAATGCTTGCTCCAGTGTTGGATGTGCTGATCCAGGAATACCGCACCCGGCCGATGGCGCGTTTTACGGCCTGGCTGATGGCGTTTGGCATTGCGGTATGGGTGGAAGGCATTATTTCAGGCGGCGCTCCCGGCGTGCTCTGGGGACTTTTCTATACCGGGGTGGCCGTCTCTGCCGGCTATTATGTTGTGCGCCTCGTCGGAGCTTTCAAACACCACGTTCTGTGGCATCTTCGCCACCGGCTGGTTGTCACCTACATTTTCATTGCTGTCGTTCCTATCGTTTTGATCCTGGTTCTGGTAGACCGGGGCATCGTTATTGCTAACGGCCAGTTTGCGGCATTTCTGGTGACCCTCAACGTCAACGACCAGGTTGAGAAGATGCAGCAGTTGAACCGCATTGTTGCCCACGAAGCTTACCTGAGTCCTGCCCGCACGCCGGACGCGCTGCTTGACCATCTGCAACAGTTCTACGTGCAGCAACTCTCCCAGCATTCCGCAAGTTACCCCGGACTTGAGATTGCGGTCCACGTGGGCGATCGCGCGCGCGCGTATTATCTCACCGGCAACCCGATCTCGAAGGCGCCGGCCATTCCTTCCTGGTTCGAGTCGGAAGAATTCTCGGGAGTTGTGGTGGATGGCGGCAGGCTGCTTCTGCGGGCCGCCGACCAGGGTAACACGCGCGCCGGGAAAATCACCATGATCCTTTCCGAGCCATTCAGCCCGGAGCTGCTCGACATTGTGGGCAAGGGCATCGGGCCTCTTGGGGTGATTGAGGCGAATGTGGGCGGCGTGATTCCGATTCAGTCCCTGGTGGGAAGTCCGCCTGCAGCCACGGGGAAACCACCTCATGAACAGGTGATCGTCCGCTCGAAGTCCGTGAAGCTTCCGCCGGCAGCGAGTTTGCTGGATGCCGATGTTTTCGGGATGTCTTCATTGAAAGTTATCCGGTGGGATGCGCCTTCGAGCCAGTATCTCCCTCAGCCCGTGTTCGTCTATGTGACTTCCAGGCTGTCCATTCTCAGTCGCCACCTGCTGGCGACGCTGGGTCGGTATTCCGGGCCCTATGTCACCTGGTTTGTAGTGATAGCAATTATATTCCTCGCAATCGAGCTGCTCTCGCTGATTGCCGGAGTCCGGCTGGCGAAAACGATAACCAGGACGGTCGACAGGTTGTATGAGGCAACGGAGCAAATCCGGGCGGGCGATCTTTCCCATCGGATCAACATGCCGGCACAGGACCAGCTCAGTTCATTGGCTGGTGCTTTTGACAACATGGCGGAATCGCTGCAACACCTCCTGCGCGAATCTCAGGAAAAGACACGCCTGGAGCATGACATCCAGATTGCGCGGGAAGTGCAGGAGCAACTGTTTCCTGCCGCAGCACCGAAGGTGCCCGGCCTGGAACTCTACGGCATCTGCCGGCCGGCACGCGGCGTCAGTGGAGATTATTACGATTTCCTGCCCGTGGGAAATGAAAAGGTTGGAATGGTACTGGGGGACGTCAGCGGCAAAGGAGTTTCAGCCGCATTGGTTATGGCAGCCATACAGTCGTTGATTCGGACGCGGCTCTACGAGGGCTCATCAGACAAGGAGAAAGGTTCTGAGCACTTTTCAACAGCCTGTTTTTTCAGCGTGTTGAATCAGCAGATGTTTGAAAATACGCCGGAAGAAAAATATGCCACCTGCTTTTATGCCCTTTATGATTCGGCCACGCGCCAGCTTGTTTACACCAATGCGGGCCACCCCGCTCCGGTGCTTTTCCGGAAGGGGCACATCGAGCGGCTGGACGCCGGCGGCACCCCGCTGGGACTGATCTCGCCTGTCTCCTACCGCGAAGCCAGGATTGTGCTGGAGCCTGGAGACACGCTGATCGCTTTTACCGATGGTTTTACGGAGAGCGAAAACAACTTCGACGACCAGTTCGGCGAAAAGCGCCTGATCGAAGCTGTGCAGCGGTCGCGCGGCGGCCCGCTTCCGGCGCTGGTGGAAGAAATATACAGGAGCGTCGAGGAATGGACGGGCGGCGGCGAACCGCAGGACGATATGACTCTGATCATTGCCCGTGCGACGCCTGACTGATTGCACCTGCCGCCGCTGTCCATTCAACGAAAGTTCGGTAAGCTGAGGCGATTGCCTCGCTGGTTGAGAGCTTTTCTGTTGAAGGGGAGTGATGGCCTGCCCGATGAATGAGGGAATCGGAGGGCCGCGCCGGCTGCGCCAGGGCCTGCCACCGTCAGTAGAAACTGGAGAGGTACCGCGCCGGGCGCCCTTCGGGCTCCTGGAGGAACAAAACAGTGAAAGGCATTCGAACCGCCGGCCTGGTTGTCGCGCTTCTCGGTGCTCTCCTCGCGATTGGGACAGTGGGCTTCCATCTCGTACAGGGATGGGGCTGGTTCGAATCCCTTTACACGACCCTGATGACGGTTTCCACCATCGGGGCGGGCCCGGAAAATGAGCTGAGCGGCCGGGGCCAGGTTTTCAACATCGTTCTGATTCTGCTGGGCGTTGGCACCGTGGGCTTCGCAATTGGAACCCTCACAAAGGCAGTGGTAGAATTCGAGCTGGGTTCATTTTTCGGACGGCGCCGCATGGAGAAGGAGCTTTCTGCCCTGAAAAACCACTTTATTGTGTGCGGCGTGGGCCGGGTGGGGCGCCGTGTGGCATCTGAAGTTGCGGCCCGTAAATGCCCCCTGGTCATCATTGAACGGGACTCGGCGCGAGCTGCCTGGGCACTCGAGCGGGGATATCCGGTCATTATTGGCGATGCCGCAAGCGAGGTGGTTCTGCGCCAGGCGCATATCGAAAGCGCCCGAGCTTTGGCCAGCGCCGTTACTTCTGACGCGCAAAATGTCTACATCGTTCTGACCGCCCGCGGCATTGCACCCAACATTCCCATTGTGGCGCGTGCCAGCGAGGAAGATGCGGAATCGAAGCTTCTCAGGGCAGGCGCAACCACGGTGGTTTCACCTTACAGTTACGCGGGCCAGCGCATCGCACGGACGCTGACCAGCCCTTATGTTCAGCGGTTTATTGACATGGCGCTATCCTCCCTCAGCGAAACCAACCTGGAAATTGAAGAATTTCAGGTTGCAAATTCATCCAGGCTGGCGGGAAGGACCCTCGAAGAAACCGAAATGCGTGACCGGTTTGGCCTGATCGTGCTGGCCATCCGCCACCAGGATGGGCAATTGGAATTCAATCCTGACCTGGCGCAGACAGTCAGCGCCGGCGACTACCTCATCCTGATGGGTAATTCGCAAAGCCTGAGGCAACTTGAGTCCCAGGCAGGCGTTAAGGCATGAAGATCCTCACAGCCGCCCAGATGCAGGGCATCGACAGGGCTACCACAGAACGTTATGGCGTGCCCAGCCTGACACTGATGGAGAACGCCGGCCGCAGCGTAGTGCAATTCCTGCAGGAGCGGTTCTCCCCGCTGGAAAAGCAGGAGATTGTGATCCTCTGTGGCCGTGGAAACAACGGCGGCGACGGCCTGGTGGTGGCGCGCATGCTGCGAGAACTTGGCCTGCAGCCGCGTGTGCTGCTGCTGGCCCTGCCGGAGCGCCTGAAGGGCGATGCTGAAGTCAACTACAAACGGCTCGCCAAAACCGGAGCGGCTTTGAGCGCGCCGGACCACGCTTCCTGGGAGAAATTCAAGGGCGAAATGGGCAATGCGTCCCTGGTGATTGATGCGATTTTGGGAACCGGGCTTTCCGAGCCGCTGGGCGGATTTCTGCTCGAGGTGGTGAGGGACACCCCGCGTGTATTCCCCAAGGCCAGGATTGTCGCGGTCGATTTGCCTACCGGAGTAGCTGCCGACAGCGGCGAGCTGATCGGTGAATGCGTGCAGGCAGATGCATCAGTAACTTTCACGGCCCCGAAAGTCGCTCACGTTTTCCCTCCTGCTTGTGAAAAGGCGGGCGAGTGGGTAGTGAGTCCGATCGGCACGCCAGCTGAAGCGTTCGAGGGGCGCCCCGACTTATTTCTCAACATTCTTCAGCCGCACGATCTCGAATGGCTCGTGCGGCCGCGCAAGCTCGAGTCGCACAAGGGCACCTTCGGCCATGTGCTTGTCCTGGGCGGTTCGGTTGGGAAAACCGGCGCTGCGGCGATGGCGGCGAAAGCCGCATTGCGCGCGGGAGCGGGGTTGGCCACGGTGGCCACGCCCGGAAGTGCTCTGCCGGTGATCGCGTCCCTCAGCATGGAAATCATGACGGAGCCGCTGCCGGAAACCGGTTCCGGAACCATTTCGTTGCGGGCCATCGAGGACGGGGTCCTCGACAGGCTGGTGGAAAACAAGTCGGTGGTGGCTGTGGGGCCGGGCCTGGGCAGGGAACCCGAAACGATGGACCTGGTGCGCCGGTTTGTCAGCCGCTGTGATTTGCCGGTGGTGTTGGATGCGGACGGATTGAACGCATTTGACGGATGTATCAAGACGCTCCAGGCGGAAGGCAGAATCCGCGTGCTGACGCCACATCCCGGTGAAATGGGGCGGCTGGCAGGCCAGAAGACTTCGGAAATCGTCGCCCATCGTCTGGAAGTGGCCCGCGAGTTTGCACGAAGGCACGGCGTACAGCTTGTTTTGAAAGGCTTCCGGACGCTCACCGCTTCGCCGGATGGCCAGGTGTGGGTGAACCCCACCGGCAATCCCGGCATGGCGACGGGAGGCTCCGGGGACGTGCTGACAGGCATCACCGCAGGCCTTCTTGCCCAGTATCCTGACCGGCTGGCGACGGAAGTTGTGGCAGCCGCAGTTTATCTTCACGGACTTGCGGGTGATATCGCAGCGCGCGAACTCGGCGAGGCTTCGGTGATAGCCGGGGACATTCTTGATGCGCTCCCCAAGGCCTATCAGGAACTGAAACGGCAATTGCACATCTGAAATGATTATGCAACCTGACGATCGGACGTTTCAGGAAAGTGCCCCAGGCGCGCGGGAAAACCGGCTGGAATTTGTAACGCACTCGGCAGAAGAGACAATCGAGCTCGGTGCAAGGCTGGCGCGGCAATTGCCACAGCCCTGCCTGCTGATTCTGGAAGGCGATCTCGGCAGCGGCAAGACCACTCTGGTGAAAGGAATTGTTTCAGGCCTGGGTGTCGCGCGGCAGGAGGATGTTACCAGCCCTTCCTTCACGCTGGTCCACGAGTACGGGACGGACCGAAAGGTCTACCATGCCGACCTCTATCGCGTGGAGGGCGCAAGAGAACAGGCAACTCTGGGATTGGAGGATTTGCTGGAGCATGAGGCCATGGTCATCGTAGAATGGGGAGAAAAGCTGATCGATCAGGATGTAATCTCGCAAGTCAAAATCCATATGGAGTTGCTGGAAGGTGAAGACCGCCGCATCACAATTGAAGGCTTGGGAAAGTAGAGCAAGTTACCTTAAAACTTGCTGCCTGGTATTGGGAGCCGGACTGTTTTTGACGGCATGCGCGTCGTCTCCAAAGACCCGGTATTACACTCTGCATACGCCTCCACCACCGGCTGCGCCGAGCGCCAGAACGCATTTCACTTTGCAGGTCGAACGCTTTAATGCTCCAGACCTGCTGCTTGACAATCGAATTATTTATTACACCTCGCCCACTGAGCTTAGCTTCCATGAGTATTACCGCTGGTCGTCAGACCCCGGGGACATGCTGAGCGAGCTGGCCATGAGGTTTTTTGCCGAGAGCGGCTTGTTTCAACAAGTCTTTGCCTATCCCGCGCCCGTCCATGCTGATTACACCTTGCGCGGGAGGGCGCTTGACCTCAGCGAACTGAAATACAAAACGGGCGGAAATGGAAAGTCCGGTGGCGCCCGGCTCGAGCTGAAACTGGATTTGGTGCGGGCAGGGCAGAACAAGGTCGCGTGGTCAGAACGGTTGGAGCAGACAGAGCCCGTTCAGCAAAACAACGTGCAGGGCGCTGTCAACGCAATGAATATCGCTGCCGCACGCCTGCTGCAGAGTGCCTACCAGGGCGTTTCCCAGATCGTGGAACAGGAAGCTGGACAGAAGCAACAACAAGAACAAGCTCAATGAGTGGAGGAACCCTAGAACATGGTGACACAGGCTGGTCCCGTACAATGGGCGCTGATTATTGGATCTTCGAGCGGCTTTGGAGAGGCCCTGAGCCTCGAACTGGCCCGGTCAGGGTTGGGTATTTTTGGAGTCCACTTTGACCGCCGTTCGGCGCAGGAGCGCGTAAATGGAATTATAGAAAAAATCAAGGCCGCCGGCAGTGACGCCGTGTTCTTTAATATCAATGCCGCTGATGCTGATAAACGCGAAAGCACGCTGGATAAGATGCAGGAACACTGGACAGCCCGGGGCGGAGACCATTGTGTGAAGGTTTTTGTGCATTCCGTGGCTTTCGGATCATTGTTGCCCTATATCAATGAGGATTCCAATGGCCAGTTAACACAAGCGCAGATGGAAATGACCGTGGACGTGATGGGGAATAATCTTGTCTACTGGGTCCAGGGGCTGGTGCGCCGGAAGATGATGCGCTCCGGGGGCCGCATCTTCGGCTTGACAAGCGCCGGCGGCCACAGCGTGATCCCGAATTACGGAGCAGTTTCAGCAGCCAAGGCGGTGATGGAGTCACACATCCGGCAGCTTGCTTTTGAGCTGATGCCGCAGGGAATTACTGCCAACGCGATTCAGGCCGGCGTGACCGTGACGCCGGGCTCCAGCAAAATCCCCGGGATTGAGAAGCTGGCTGACTTCGCCAGGATGCGGAACCCCGGCGGTCGCCTCACCACCCCGGAAGACGTCGCACAGGCCGTCGCGGCGCTGATGGATGATCGCACCCACTGGATGACGGGAAATGTCATTCGCGTGGACGGTGGCGAGGATATTGTGACGTAACGCGACGCCGGCGCCTACACCCTTCCACAACTTGCCTTAAACAGGTCCCCGCAAGTCCCTGCATTTTCCGAACATTTGCCGCCAGCCCTTCATAACCCTTGGTGGCAGCCATGAGGGATTGCAAGGGATGTTTGGCACGGGTGTGAGCAGCGGAAGCGCAAGGAAGATACCTTTTTGACGCTCTCCGTGGGATTTGTTAGGATAAATATTTAAGTGCTTCTCTGATGTATGGGTCATGCCGAGACATCGTAATTCCCCGCGAAAAGTAATACTGGCGAAACCTCGAGGATTTTGCGCCGGAGTTGAGCGCGCGATTGATGTTGTCGACCTCGCGCTTGAACTTTATCAGCCCCCCGTTTATGTAAGAAAGCAGATTGTCCATAACCGGTACGTCATCGAGACCCTGTCGAAGAAGGGAGCGATTTTTGTGGATGAGGTTGATGAAGTGCCGGAAGGCGCGCTGGTGATTGTCAGCGCGCACGGCGTTTCACCCGACGTTTTCGAAAAGGCCCAGCAGAGGCGTTTGAACGTGATCGATGCCACATGCCCGCTGGTGATGAAGGTCCATGCGGAAGTGAAGCGTTTTGCCCGGCAGGGCCTCTCAATCATCCTGATCGGCCACGAGGGGCATGACGAAGTGATCGGAACGATGGGCGAAATGCCCGGGCGGATCCATCTGGTCAGCACCGTGGAGCAGGCGGAAGGGGTCCAGGTGCCGGACAGCGAAAAGGTTGCCGTCACGACGCAAACGACCCTCAGCGTTGATGACGCAAGGGCTATTCTCGAAGTCCTGAAGCGGCGATTCCCCGGTTTGGTTACTCCTTCCAGCGACGACATCTGTTACGCAACCCAGAACCGGCAGGCGGCGGTGAAGCTGATCGCCCAGGAAACGGGCCTGGTTCTTGTGGTGGGCTCGGACAACAGTTCGAACTCCGAACGACTCCGTGAAGTTGCAGAGGCTTCCGGCGCGCGGTCCTACCTGATTGATAATGTTTCTGAAATTCAGGATGAGTGGCTCCACGGTGTGGATGTTGTGGGCATAACCGCCGGTGCGTCCGCGCCGGAGAAGCTTGTTCTTGATGTTGTAGAATTCTTCAGAGAGATGGGCGTAGAGAAGTTCGAAGACTTTGAGGCCATGACCGAACAAGTGGCTTTTGCGTTGCCGTCAATCAGTTTCCAGGAGTTTGCAAAAACCGCTGGCCATTCCGTAACGCCCCGATAGGCAAATCCTTCCCCAGACTTCGCCTTGCTCCAAAAGCCTCAGACGCGAATGGGCTCACGCCTCCCATGACAATTAGCCCGCATTTCTCACGGGGAATTGAAAAAGGCTGTCTATTTCTGGCATAAGTGTTTTTGAGAGAAAAACTTGCGCCAAAGAAAGGAGACAGCCTTTTCGTGACACAGTGTAACCAAGAATCCTTCGAGTTTCATCCCC
>DATEKC010000080.1:0-6676 GCA_035277665.1 Terriglobia bacterium | reverse complement strand
TTTGAAATCTTCTTTGCCTCGAGCCCTTTGAAGTTGAACAGAAAGACGTGGATTTTGCCGTCAACCCGCGCCGTCTGGCCGACGATGAAGGGAGACGCCGCCACTTCCACTTCCGGCTCGAGATGGAGCGGTTCGATTACGCGGGTGGCGCAGATTTTGATTTTTAAAGTCTGCGTTCAGCGAAGCTGAGTGCGGTTAAAATGGTGGCATATCGCAACCTCGGGGTTTGCGCTCCGACTGGCCGCACCCGAGCTGGAGGTATTATTTCCTGGAGGACGCCTCGATCATCACAATGGATCGGATGCCATGATGAAAGGCAAAAACGTCCCGCTGCGCGGGATCGCAGACTCGACAAAAAACGAATCTGCGCCAGCCGCGTGCATAACAGTCAACGGCGGGGCACCGCCACAAATTGGCTTAATACTCGAGCTTTACATGGATCTGGCAGGGGGCGCGCCGGTCGTAGTGCCAAATGATATGTGGCCTCCTCCACTGCCTCCGCTTAATCATGGACCGTTGAGTATTGCCCCAAATAACGGACAGCTTTCAAAGCAGACTCAATGCGCAGAACAGGCTCTAAAGAAAAATGGTGTTGCACTTGGTCTTGACGCGGCGGGTATTGGGGCTGGGTTCCTGCCCGGCGGAGACCTCGTCGTGGCGGGAGCGCAGGTTGGAATCGGTGTCGCATCTACGGTCAATAGCGCAGTGGGGGGTGATGCGACGGGGTCCATGACCGCCATCTTTGGCTTCCAATTATCAGCGATGGAGCCAGCAGCTAAGTGGGCCGGTATGGGAGCCCGTGCGATTCCATTCCTTGGGACAGCCCTTAGCGTGGCTTCGACCGTACGTGACGTTGCCGTTGCATACGGCGATTATCAATCATGCATGGCGGGAGACTGATGACAGAACAAAATCATGTTCAATTTCCCAATGCTAAGTGGGGCTTATTGGCGATGTTATATTCATTGCCGGTGCTCATTTTGTTCGCTCTTCTCGGTGACTTTAGAAGAGGATTAACTGCATGGATTTGTACTGGAATTCTCATTGGTATTGTCAAAACCTATTGGAGCTTGAGCAAACACGTGTGGTTTTGGGCAACGATAGCGGCTCTAGCTGCACTGCAGGTGCCGTTTGTCATTTTTTTCCCAATCCCCATGACGAGGAGCTTTACCGTTTGGGAACTTCTGCCGGTCGCCGTTTTAGATTTTGGCGTGATGTATGGATGCATTAGGCTGGTCGCGAAAGCGATGAGCCGGGGCGACGCGGCCAATTCTCCCAACCTTAGATCGTGACCGCGGCTGGCGCATCTATGCAAGGGGCAGCGGGGTCAAGGGAAAGACGTTCCGCTGGAACGCCCCGGTTGTTGAAGCACAGAAACTTTGTGGGTGAAAGGAATGGGGACGCTTCACCGAGGCGCCCCTGCACTAACTGGTGTACTGGCGCATGTGCCAGTCTTTTTCCCACATATTGAAGAAGCCTTCCTTGTAGGGATGTTCCTTGATGAGGTCCTCGTTCAGCTCGACGCCCAGGCCGGGCTTCTCCGGCGGATAGAAATAGCCATCTTTGGGACGCGGCGTTCCGGGCACGGCGTCCACAACCCAGGTTTCGGAAAAATCGTCGAAGCACTCCTGCACCTTGACGTTGGTGGTGCAGAAATCGAAGTGGACGCTGGCGGCCGTGCAGACCGGGCCATTGGAATTGTGCGGCGCCATCACCATGGAGCGCACATCGCCCATGGCGGCGATCTTTTTCATCTCCATGATGCCGCCGGCGTGGATGACGTCGGGCTGGAGGATGTCGGGCGCGGTGGATTCCAGCACTTCGCGGAAACCGTGACGCGTGTAATAACGCTCGCCGGTGGCGACGGGCAGGTTGACATGCTCGGCCACCTTGACGAGCGAGGGAATATCTTCCGGCGGGCAGGGCTCTTCAATCCAGCCGGGGTGGTAGGGTTCCAGCATGCGGGAGATTTCAATGGCCGTGGCGGCGCTGAAGCGGCCGTGCATTTCGACAAAGATGTCGACATCAGGCCCGACGGCCTGGCGAATGGCAGCTACCAGTTCCACGGACTTCACCTTTTCGGCGTGTGAGATCTCCAGTCCGCCCGGCCCGAAGGGATCTACCTTGAGGGCGCGGTAGCCTTTGTCAAGCACCACCTTCACTCGCTTGCCGAATTCTGCCGGCTTGCGTTCCACCGTGTACCAGGCGTTGGCATAAGCCTTCACTTTTTCGTGGCAGCGGCCGCCCAGAATCTTCCAGACAGGCTGGCCGCACGCTTTGCCCACAATGTCCCAGCAGGCGATCTCGATTCCGCTCATCACGGTGGTGGCGATGGCGCCGTTGCGCCAGAATTCGTTGCGGTACATGCGGAGCCACAGGTCTTCAATGTTGAAAGGGTCGGAACCAATTACGTGCCGGCGTACGGCGCCTGGCAGGTGTCCCAGTATCCCTTCCTCGCGATTGTGAAGAGTGCATTCCCCAATGCCGACCAGGCCTTCGTCAGTCTTGACTTTGATAAAGATAAGATTCCGCCACGCGGCGCCAAGCACCACGGGTTCAACAGCGATGATCTTCATGCGATGTCCTTTCGACAGGTTGATTGCGCCACGATGGCGCGCGCCATCCGCCTTTTGCAGAATTAAAAAGCAAACTGGCACTTTATCGCAAAGGATGGAGCATCACAACCGGTTGGAGCAGGGGAATCGGGGTTGGGACAGAAAAACCTGAGGACAAGCCCTTGCTGCTGACAATTCTATCGGTATCCCAGTGCCTGCCGGGCCGCACGGCAGACAACGCGCCCGGCAAACACATCCCCCTTCCCGCACATGGTGCAGGAATTTAATGTGCTGAAAAGAAGGGGGATTAGTTCCTGCTACGCAATTCTTCGCAGTGGAGGCAGTATTCAGCCCAGGGAATTGCCTTGAGACGGTTGGGTGAGATTTGCTCTCCACAAGCCTGGCATTCGCCGTATGTGCCGCCCGCCACGCGCTCGAGTGCGTAATCAATCTGCTGGAGCATGCGACTGCGAACGCTGGCCGTGGTGACGTTGACATCCTGCTCGACGCTTCGAACGGCAAACTCCATTTCATCAGCCGAGTGAACGGCTGAAAGTGCTTCCGGATTGTTCTTGGTTCCGGCCAAAAGCTCCTGCCGCTTCTTCAACAGCATTGCCCGGTATGCGTTGTTTCTTGCTTTCACTGTCACTGACATTGCACAACCTTCCTTATTTTGATTGTGTCTTCACTTCTTCTTTTTCTCTTTCCCGAATCTCTGATGGTTTAGAAAGGGTGAAGGTTGCACAAAATCTAGCACGGAATAAAAAAAATCGCAAGACCTCTGTTTTGTTGCAGATTCAGAGGCCGAATTCGGGCTACAAATGATAGAATTCCAAGGTGTTGGGCCTTCGGATATGCCCGAGGGAGGAGAATTGCCCGTGTCAAGTCGCGATGAAATGCTGGGATCTATCCGCAACATACTGAGAACGAAAGAGAAAGGTGTTGCAGGAACCGTCCGGCCCAATTTGCCCCCTCCTCTCGATGGCGTGATGCCAAGAATCCCGCCTGATAGGCTCGCCGAACGGTTTGAGGCGGAGCTCGAAAGCCTGGGCTGCAACTCGCACCGGGTGTCGAGCACCCTGGAGCTGGAGGAGAAATTGTGTACAATTTTGGGACAATTCCATGCCCAATCTGTGGTGCTCTCCCGGAATCCCGTACTATTCCAGTTCCGAGTAGATAAAATGCTGGAGGGCAGAGGCTTGCGGGTAGTTAGATGGCCAGAAAGCAAAGCAGAGGGGCCCGGAAACAGTTCATTCCAGGGCGAATGTTTTGACGCTGGGGTAGGGATTACTGGAGTCGATTTTGCGCTTGCGGAGACCGGGAGCCTGGTTCTCACCAGCCTGACAGAGGGTAGTCAACTGACTTCACTGGCGCCGCCCGTGCACATTGCGCTTTACCGCCGGAGCCAGCTCCGCGCCTCATTGGACGAAGTTCTGAAAGACCTGCCTGTAGCCTGCAACCCTTCAAAATCCAGCCCAGCCCGCTCCGTGGTATTTATTTCAGGCACCAGCAGGACGGCTGACATTGAGCAGATTCTCGTTCGCGGCGTGCATGGTCCGCGGAGTGTTCACACCATCCTCGTGGATGATTCCTGCCTGGCTGGGCAGTAATTCCTTCCTTCACACCTTCCGAAACGGCGGCTGGATGCCCAAACCGTGCTGCCAAATGTTATAAAAAAAGAATATTGTTGAAAATATTACCTTATGGCACAATGAAGCTGCGTTTGTCGCTCTTGTATCCCTTTCGAGTTGTACTCAAAGGCTGCGAGGGAAGATTGCGGCTGTTTGTGTTTTTCAGCCCCGGAAGCGAAGTACAGAACGGACGGCGCCAACTATCAACTATCAACAAGGAGTAGAAGTAAACGTGAGTAACAATCGTGAACAAGGAACCGTAAAGTGGTTCAACGCCAGCAAGGGGTATGGTTTTATCCAGCGGCAAGGTGGCGAGGATGTTTTCGTCCACTTTTCTGCGATCCAGGGAGACGGTTATCGTAGCCTTCAGGAAGGTGCGCCCGTCGAGTTCGAAGTCGTCAGGGGCCCGAAGGGACTCCAAGCGGCAAATGTGATTCAGCTCTAAGTTCAGCTGGCCGGGGCCGGATAACTTCCGGCCCCAGTCACTTCAGTAATTCCGAAACTCCTGAAAGAATTCTCCCGTCCAGCAGAATTATTTTAGAGAGCGCAGGGCGAGGTGTCTGCCATCCATTCAGATGGCTGATTACGCGAGCGGCGCCGTGCAAGTGGCTCTGCGCCTTCGCTCTTCGCCTGCTGTAATTCGGCGAAATTTTCTTTTTCTCCCTGCGTGTCCACCCGACGTGTATCCATCGATTGATTTTCAATCTTCTAGCCAGAGTGCTAGAATCGCCGGGTAAGCGCAGAAGGCTGTAAAGGGGGCGAACATCGCGGCTGGCTTTGATAGCCGGTCACGCGCCCCAGCACGCTTCGCCGAGCAAATCCTATGCACGAATCGACAAAGATGACTCCACTGATGGAAGAAATCCTGCAGCAGCCGGACGCGCTTTCGGGTGTCCGCAAGTACTACGCCAGCCCCGGCGCCATCCCGATGAACATCCGGAAGAAGCTGAGGATTTCGCGCGACACCCTGGTAGTATTTACGGGAATGGGCTCTTCTCTCCACGCGGCCTATCCGGCGCAGGCGTATCTGACAGCGATGGGATACCGCGCGATCGTGTGGGAGGCGGCCGAACTGCTGCACCATCATTTGAAGATGCTGGGCCCCGACACTCTGCTGGTGGTCGTATCGCAGTCGGGCGAAACGGTGGAGGTAACGCGGCTTCTTGATGCTCTCCCGAAAAAGATGAACGTGGTTGCTGTCACCAATGTGGAAAGCAGCCATCTGGCCAAAAAAGGAAAGCTGCTGCTGCCCATGCTGGCCGGGGTCCAGGCGGCGGTGAGCACCAAGACTTATACCTGCGCCGTAACGGTGCTGATGTATCTGGCCTTTGCCATTGTTGGTGAGCCCAGCCGTCCGCTGACCCATGCCGTGATTCAAGCGGTGGCCGCGCAGGAAGAAATCCTCGATCGGCACGATGACCTCATGCTTCCCACGATCGAATTCTTCAATCACCCACCCTACGTCGCGCTGCTTTCCAGGGGAGCGGACATGGCTTCAGCCTTCCAGGGATCGCTGATGCTCAAGGAAGTGGCGCGCCTGGCCGCAGAGCCGATCACCGCAGCGCAGTTCCGCCACGGCCCCATTGAGATTGTCAACCCGGCGCATTGTTACATCATTTTCGCGCGCCACACCCAGCCCGCCACCACCGAACCCCGAACCCGCAAGCCCGCCACCTTGTTGTTGAAGCTCGCTGACGACATCCGCTCCCACAAAGGGCGTGTCTTGTTGATTTCTGACCGCGCCTTCGAAAACGTCACCAACATGCGGCTCATCCAGGTTGATCCCATCCGGCTGGGGCTCGGAACGCTGGTCGACATCGTCCTGATTCAACTCCTCGCCCACGATTTCGCTCTCCGCGCCGGCTTCGAGCCCGGCAAGTTCTGGATCGCCGAGGGCGTCACCCGCCAGGAATAACAGCTGCCGGCGCTCCCGCTGCCTGGCGTGCCGCAGGTCCATAGTTTCCCGCAGTGGCGGCTTCCATCAGCCGGCATTGCGTACCTGGCTATGTTCCGGACTGCGATGATAGGCGGCCTGAGGGAACGGCATTCAAAGGCAAAACAGGCTAGCATCCTCAGGTCGCATCACCCGAAAGCACTCCGGTTCCGTTTTGGGTTCGTTTTTCGCCATAGTGTATTTTCAACAACTTGGCCAGATTGGTTTTGGGTTCGTTTTGGGTTCGTTTTTTCCGCAGGTGCGAATCTAAAGGACTTCTTGGGTTCGTTTTTGGGTTCGTTTCGGCTAACATGTGTAGCCTTTCCTTTTGTTTTCAACAACTTCCTGGCTTCGTTTCTGCAAATAACATCTTTTTTCTGTCCCATTTGTCCCTTTTGTTTCCAAAAACGCCGCCGGCAGGCACTGTAAGGAGACTACCACGCTAGGCCACCGGTTGTCAAGCAAAATCGGCTGCGGAGCGCCCGTGCGCCTTTGCGCCGCCATGCCCTCCCATCCTGCCGCAAAGAGCAGGAGGGAATGTTCTCGAAAAATTTCTC
>DATEKC010000079.1:0-16836 GCA_035277665.1 Terriglobia bacterium | reverse complement strand
ATTTCTGCAACCCCCAGGGTCAGCTCGTTGGTGTGCACCAGATTCAGCAATGACGGCCCCAGAAACACGCCGGCCAGCAACTCGCCCAAAACCCCGGGCTGCCGGATTCTTTCGAAAACTTCTGCCAGAAGCTTTCCGCCGGCAAACATCAGGAAAAGTTCCAGCAGGACCTGGCTTGAGTGCTCCATAGGCTCATACGTTCCGGCAGTTTGAATGCCACATGGGTTCGAACCGCGTCACGAGGCCTTTCGAAACCAGAAATAGATTTCTATAGGACATATGAATTCGACATCGATTGACACGAAAGCACCAGGACCATCGATTCCATAACGATATTCCAGTGGTGCGGCTGCCCGCGGCTGTCGATGCCAAAAGCGCGCCTTCTATTTCTTTCGCTCGGCGCCGCGAACCAGAATTGCTCTGCCCGGGGCAAAATCAATATGCGTCACGTGGTTGGGCAGCAGGAAAGGCTTGCTGAGGTCGATCTTGTATTCAGACTCAACATAGGTCTGAATAAGGAAGTTCACCAGCCAATCAGACAAGGCGGTATTGCCAATATGCACATCTTTGATGGTAAGCGTTCCAGTCCCGCCTTTGCTCTCAAGCACACCCAGCGCCGTCAGATGCTGAGTGCCCCGGAAGATGGACGCCAGCAGCCTGGCGGTCAGCGGGCTTGCGGATTGCTGCGAAGGTTTGAGCTCATCAAAATTGACGTCGGCTGCCCCATGAATGCCGTCGGGTTTAAAGTGGAATTCCAGACTTCTGACGCTAGGGGGCAGAAACGTGGGGCGGTCGTACTTGAAAAACGAATTGACTTCATTGTCCGTGAAAATAATCGGGCGAAGAGACCTGGCCTTCGCCGGAACATTTGCTGAAAGCTGCATCAACTTGGACTGGAACGCGCTCGCTGCCGCAGGAGAAACTCCGGACACTGGATACATCCGATAGGCAGAAGCTTCCGTCGTTGTGCCCCAAAGGCCCAGGAAAATGCTACCGGCCATAAGAGAAAAAAGTACCGCGGGCAACAGGCCGATCGGAGAAGTGAAGCGGACTCGGGAAATCAGATTCGGCAACTGGACCACTCCTCAAGGTTGAGTCTGTGAAATCTGGGACGCGGGCACGGCCTCAAGATTTTGAAGCGTGCCGGCAAATTCAAGGTCCGCCATTCGGGCAACAGGGCCTATCGGTCCCTGGCGGACAGGCGTCCAAGGCTGGTGAATACTGCTCAAATCAGCCCGCACCTGCAGCCTGGTCGACCCATCAAATGAATACAGACCTTTCACTTGGAATTTGGCGCCTGCGATGTCCACAGGAAAATCTTCAAGCGCCACATTCCGGTCTCGGATCCGGAGATGTGCTGTTGCCCCAGGTATAAACGGCGGCCGGGTACCGGCTTCCAGAAGGTCCATGCCGAAACGCCGGGCGAGGGTCCGCACAGGATTGAAATCACCCAGGCTGATTCCTTCGAGCTGCACCGTCATCTCTCCACGCAGCGTGCGAGCAAGGTCTGTATGTGTCAAGCCGGCCGCCTCAAACGCTCCTTCCGCGGAATAATAACCGTGAACGCCCGCCAGTGCTGGCGGCAGATAAAGGCCCAGCGCATGAATGCTGGCGCCGCTGATGTCGCCCTGCCCGGAAAGGCGTACCGGGGCCTTCGTCAGATCCACCAGGACATTGGCCTCGCCGTGGCCTCCTCCTGCAGCGAACTGAACCTTAGCAAGACGGACCTTGCGCTCGCGGACATTGACATTGGCTCGAAAATTATGCAGAGAAAGTTTCCGGTAAGTCAGAAGCGGCGTGGAAAATTGCCCTCGCGCATCCAGGCGCGCCGCAAGCCGGAACGAAGGCGTATGGCCGCTGATCAGCGATCCGATCCCCAAAATCCGGTCGAGCAACGACGTGGAGTTCTGATCCCTGATACCCTCAAACCACTGTCCGGCCTGTTCAATGCTCAGCTTGTCCGCCTTCAGGCTGAAATCCCACGGAGCATGGGAATCCCGCTCGTGCATCATCCAACCGGAGAAAACGCTGGTGCCCATCACCGCCAGAATCGGGTTGACGATGACCTGGTTTCCATAAACCTGGACGCGCGCCCGAGGAATATTCAGAGGCTCTGTCAGTCCCGGCACCACCAGACGCGCGCTGCGGATGCTCACCTGGGCGGTAACGCTTGGCCTGCTCCACGGCCAGGCCCCGCCGGCCAGATGGAGCGTGAAGGACCCGATGCCCGCAGCCTCCAGCGGACTCTTCGCCAGGATTCCAAACGCCCGACCGAAATTCACGAGCCTTCCCAGATTTACAGCCCGAGAGGAAAACGTCAATTCGTAAGTTGGGTGGATTGCAGTGCGTCGATTGCTCCCAAGGGGTGAAATGTGCCGGAGAGCCCCTTCCGCCACCACCTCGACTCCAGGCGCCAGTCCTACCCTGGCAGGAGCCAACCGCGCCCCTGTGCGGGTGAAGCGAATGGTTACGTCGGAAACCGGAAATGCCCCTGAGGGAGTGTCCAGCCGCACTTCATGGGCATTCAGGAAACCTCCATACCGCTTCTCCCGCCAGCGCCCCTCGACTGAAATCATCCCGTTGAGACGCCCGTTGATGCTCCACGCAACGCGACTCCCCAGGACCCG
Source organism: Terriglobia bacterium (assembly GCA_035277665.1). Classification (GTDB taxonomy): domain Bacteria; phylum Acidobacteriota; class Terriglobia; order UBA7540; family UBA7540; genus SCRD01. The sequence goes on along the minus strand of DATEKC010000079.1, from coordinate 14,209 downwards.
CTCGCCAAACCTCTGCAGGTCCCCCAACCGGGAACGCTCAAAGGCGACAACGAGGTCAAGGTCCGGCTGGGAAATAACCTGGGCAATAGAACCTTCCACGTGGACCTGCGAATCGGAAAAGGCCAGGTCGAGGCCTTTGATCATTAAGTCCCCTTTGTCACGATCGAATTGCCCGCGAAAACGCAGGTCGCAAGGCAGGTCGCTCGAAGAGGGCAATTGTTCCCAGCGGTGCAACTGCCTCAATTGTGCGTCTCCCGAGTATTCGATCTGTCGAAGAGTCCCTGCCAGATGGATGGTACTGCCCATCACCCCATAAACTTCAGGATTTCGTCCCGTCAGCAGCGGAATCCAGTCATAAAGCAAAGCTCCCTGCATTCGAAGGGTTGCATCCAGGGAATGTCCGGGAGCTCTTGAGGGGGACCAGCTTCCATCTAACTCCACCAGACCCGGCGTGGGAAATTCAAGGTCCGTTCGGATCGGTTCGCCCGCCATTCGGAAATCAATGCGGTTTGAGCCGTACTCGAAATCCAGATGAGCGCGCGTGTTAACAATCGCAAAGGGTTTCTTGTTCTCGCCGATCTTGAAGTTAAGCCGCGCTCCCTCAACCTCCACCGACAGATTGGCAGGCGCCGGCGACGATGGGCCGGAGCCGGGCGATGGAGGTTTAATCCTGCTCTGCAAAAGTAGATTCTCAACATTCCATTTGCCCGCGGAATTCCGCACAAGGTTGATGCTGGGATTTGAAAGTCTGAGTGTCCCCAGATGCAGATGCGAGCTCCAGATGCTTCGCCATTGGAGATCGCAATCAATCTGGCCAACGCGAATAAATGGCTCCAGCCCAAAGGCAGGGTCTTCATCCACAACCACGTTATTAACGGTGAATCCCAGGTGGGGAAAGAAGTGAAACGCCATATGGCCGAGCGACACCTTCCGGTGCAGGGAGCGCTCGAGACCAGCTTTCAAGGCGGGACGATAACGCCCTGCGTTCAGGAAATACGGCGCCACCCAGGCTGCAGCGAGGAGCAGCGCCAGCACGACCGCCGCATTTTTAAGATATCTGCGACTGGTTTGACTCATCAGTGCACAAGCTTGAACGTTCTGTTCCAGCGCGTCAGGGTAAAGAAATGGATAAAAACATTGCCCAACTGCTTGAGCCGGTCACCCAATGAGTTCTGCTCGTACTGCCCCGGTGGAGTTTCGTAAGACCAATAGATGATCAGCGGCCTGCCGGAAATCAGCTTACGGGGGACAAACCCCCAGAAGCGGCTGTCGTAGCTCTCCTCGCGGTTGTCACCCATGACGAAATAATGATCAGGCGGCACCACCAGTTGCCCATCCTTCACATAGTTTTGAAATTCCGCACGCCAGGTCGCCGTTGCCCCTTGCATCTCGTCCCAGGTGAGCGGAGGGAAATCGTCCATGGGACGCAACTCATTAGGATAGCTCTCGAGTATGAAGGGCTCCTTCATAGCTCTCCCGTTGACGAACACCTGCCGGTGGAAAACACGGATGTGGTCGCCGGGAACACCAATTACTCTCTTGACGTAGTGCTCGCCCGGTGGCTGGCCGTCATCCACATCCTGGGGAGCCTTGAAAACCACAATGTCATCACGATGGATTGGCCTGTAAGGAAGAAGCCGGGCCAGCAGGCCGTGCGGATAAGCAAACGAAAACTTGTTGACCAGAAGATGGTCGCCGATCAAAAGCGTGTTCTCCATCGAGCCGGTCGGGATCTTAAACGCCTGGACCACGAAAGTTGTCCCGAAAACCGCAAGGATCACCGTAACGATGAGTGATTCAAAAGTGTCACGGAAGGACGATTTCTGGTAAGGATCAGCCATCTGCCTCCACCTTTGCTGCGAGGATTTCAAGGGCCTGTTTCGCGGCTTGCTGCTCTGCAGCCTTCTTGCTGGTTCCGCTGCCCCGCGCGACAACACCCCCGCCGGTTTTCACTTCCACCGTGAAGGTCTTCTGATGTTCTAACCCTTTTTCTCCGACTACACGGTAGCGGGCCAGTCCCTGGCGCCCTGCCTGGAGGCGCTCCTGCAGGGTTCCTTTGTAGTTTGTGGCAAACAGTTCGTCCGCGCCATTTGAAAGACCAGACGGTAGAATCACCTTTTCAACCAGGTCCTTCGCCGCTTCAAACCCTCCGTCGCGATAAACGGCGGCGAGCAGCGCTTCAAGGGCGTCGGCAAGAATCCCAGGCTTCTTGCTGCCATCACTCTTCCTCTCAGATTGGCCGAGTCGTAAATACTCACCCAGGCCGAGCTCGGCCGCGACGTCGCTCAAATGACTGGCCGCCACGAGACTGGAACGCGCAAGCGAAAGCTTCCCCTCATCGTATTCCGGAAATGCGTCCAGCAAATCCAAAGTGACCGCAAGGTTCAGCACAGCATCACCCAGAAATTCCATCAATTCATTATCGCGCGTGGGACTGGAAACTTCCTGGGCATAAGAGGAGTGGGTCAGGGCTTCGACCAACAGGTCCCGGTTTCGGAACTTGTAACCGATACGATTCTCCAGCCTGTTGAACGAAGATCGCGCCATGCCTGAGTGATGAACTCAACGAAATCCTGGCGCCCGGCGGGAACCGGGAAAGCCCACCAGATTGTGCATTCCGGCCAGACGGCGGACCAGCTCCAATTATGGTTTTGCGGCAGTCTGGGGCTGGGAGCTCTTAGCTTTCTTCAATTCCTGGACCTGCTGGTTCGCAAGCTGTTCGATCACGGATCCCGGCGCCAATTGTCCAGCCTTCGAAAAAGCTGAGATCGCATCATCAAATTTGTCTTCCCCCCGGTAGACTTCTCCCAGGCGGTAATAGTCAGCGGGGTTGGGGCTTTCCGTTTTCGAGATGGCAGCCTTGTAGCTCTGCTCTGCCTTTGCCAGTTCGCCCTGGTCCAGCCCCTGGAGCGCCATCCTGGAACGTTCCAGATGAACCATGCCTACGGAAGCATAAGCCCCGGCTGCAATTTCATTCTTTCGCTTCTGGTAGGCGTCAGCCGATTCATTGGTCTGTTTGGGAAGCTGGTCGATTTCCTGAAGGGCCTTCTCCGCGTATTGTTCGGCCATGCCCAGCCGCTTCTCTTTCTCAGCATCGCTAATGTTGTTTAGCATTTGGGGCTGAGGAAGAACGTTGGAGACCATGAGCAGGCTCATCAGGTTGCTGGGATCAAGGTCCAGACTTTTTTCGCCGTATTTCACAACATTCGCTGCGTCGTTTTTCTGCTGGTAAGCGCTCGCCTCAAGGGCGTAGACATAGGTGAGCAGCGAGCTCTTGGGATATTGCGCCGTGAAGCTGTCAGATGACTTGATGATGGTGTCAGGATCTCTTGAGCTCTTCAGCTTGTTGTACGTTTCGGCTTCTTCAGGGCTGACCTGCGTGCCTCCCACTTTAGACTTCCGGGCAGCGCGGGCTGAAGGACTAAACTGCTTCATGTAGGTCACTAACTGATCAGTGGCGCCCGCCTTGCTCAATTGCTTCACAATGTCAGGAGTGAACTCAAAATCCGTCCCTCTCGTCTGGACCTCTTTCGCCACATTCTCCAGGTGATTCTTGTTGTGCTTGATCAGTTTGATCAGCTCTTTTTCCTGCAGCGGGGCCTCCACCGGAGCAGACGGCTTCGCAGCCTGCTGCTCCGGCTGCGCCTGTTGCGCGGCGTAAGCCGGACGCATATTGATCAGGAAACTGCCTGCCAGCGCTAAAGCCCAAACGGTTCCAATGCTGACCACCTTTTTAGTCCAAAACATGGTTTACTCCAGCCTTCATTCTAAATGCATTGAGTATTAGCCAGCGTACTAGAAGCTTTATCCTCTGTCAATAAAGGGGCCGCCCGGACAGACACGCAGGCAGCAACGATCTACGGCCTGCGCAGGCGCTGATCCGGCACCATTCATCCCCTTCAATATCCTTCCGTAACAAGTCGCCCGGTTGATCCAAAGTTGAGTCACGGCGGCTCCGCCATTACAATGTCTCATTATGCAAACTCGAAAGCTCTTTGGCACGGATGGCATGCGCGGAGAAGCCGGCCTCTATCCTCTGGACCAGGAAACCATCTTCAAGTTCGGGAAGGCGCTTGGCAGGCTGCTGCAGAAAACGAGCGAAGCCGGCCAGCCGCAGGCCATCCTTGGAGAGGACACGCGGGAATCGAGCCGCTGGATTTCCAGGACCCTCTCCGCCGGGATCCGGTCGACAGGCGCCAGTCTCTTCTACGCCGGCGTCATCACGACTCCTGGCGTGGCCTTTCTCACCCGCCATCATGGATTCACCGCCGGCGTCATGGTGTCGGCATCCCACAATCCTTATTGCGACAACGGCATCAAAATCTTCTCGACTTCCGGCCTCAAGCTTGCCGAGGCTCAGGAACTGGAGATCGAGCGGGCCATCGAGTGCGATGGTGCTGCAGGCGGACCTTGCCCTCAGGAAGAGCTTTCTGCCGAACCGGAATTCCTTGACGAATATGTCTCCTACCTTCGCGGCATGCTCCCTGAAAGTCTGCGGCTGCCCGGTGTGCCGCTGGTGGTGGACTGCGCCAATGGGTCGGCGTCGCGAGTAGTTCCCCTGCTGCTCAAGCAGCTCGGCATTGAGGCCCGCATCCTCAACGCCGCTCCGGACGGCCACAACATCAATTTCCATTGTGGATCGCTCTTCCCCGCCGGCATGGCACGGGAAACGCAAGCCGCCAAAGCTTACCTCGGCATCGCTTTTGACGGCGACGCGGACCGGGCGATTTTCGCCAGCGCTGAAGGCCGAATCGCCGACGGCGATCACGTTCTCTACGCTGTGGCCCCCTTTTACAAGCGGCGGGGGAAACTGAATGGCCATACTGTCGTCGGGACTCTGATGACCAACCTGGGCCTGGAACATGCTCTTGTGCGAAACGGTATCGCGCTGAAGCGGACCGCCGTGGGAGACCGTTACGTGCTGGAAGAGATGCTCCGCGGCGGATACAACCTGGGTGGCGAGCCTTCCGGCCACATCATCTTCGCAGACCTTTCTCTGGCTGGCGACGGCATCATCACCCTGCTCCAGATCCTCCAGGTCCTGGGCGAAACCGGAGCGTCGTTCAGCGAGGCCGTTAGCGGGCTGAAGCAGTATCCGCAGGTCATTCGCAACGTTCCGGTCCGGCAAAAACAGCCGCTCGAGTCCATCCCCGAAGTTGCCCGAACCATTGAAGCCTGCACCCGGGAACTCGGCGGCGCGGGGCGAATCGTGGTGCGCTACTCGGGGACGGAGCGCCTGGCGCGCGTGATGGTCGAGGCGGAAGACGAGGCCACGGTGGAACACCATGCCGGCCTCATTACAAAGGCCATCGAATCCACCCTCGGCGCCCCTGGGGAGCGCTGAGCGCGTCCAATTTCGCGGCCGGCACAACAAGCTGCGCATCTTATTGTTGTGCATTTTTTTCGGGTAGCGGCACAGGCCCTGATCGGAGTTATAAGATGTAGTAAGCAACTCCCTGTTGAGATTTGCCGTCGAACCACCAGGTCTCTGACTGTCCGGGCAGGAGGTTATCAAGGCATGAAAACCGGCCTTCTTTTTCTGTTCAGCTTCCTCTTTCTGGCTTTCTGGCAACCGCTGGCTGCGCAGGATGCAACCCAAACCGACCAACCGCCGCAGCCTCCTGCCAACGTCACCGTTCCAACCGAGACTCATATCCCTGTATCGCTTGAAAACGCCATCAACTCGAAGACCGCCTATGCTGGCCAGTCCATCTATTGCCGGACCATTTTCCCCATCACGGTGAACAACCGCATCGTGATTCCTGTGGGTAGCTACGTTAAAGGACAAATTACCCAGGTGGTGAAACCCGGCAGGATCCGCGGCAAAGCCAGACTGGGACTTCGATTCGATTCCCTGACGCTGCCCAACGGCGTGACGGAACAGTTGCGCGCTTCGCTCTCCTCCTTCGGCACCGGCAGCAAGGAGGGCTTTAACCGCAAGGAAGGAAAAATCGAGGGCGAATCCACCAAGGGGCAGGATGCAGGCAAAGTGGCCCAGACCACCATTACCGGAGCTGAAGTGGGTTCCATCGCGGGAATCTCAGGCGGCCATACGCTTCGCGGCCTGGGCATTGGAAGCGCCGCCGGCGCTGCCGCAGGAGCCGTCTGGGTGCTGGCCGGCCGCGGCAAGCACATTTACCTTCCGCCCGGAACCAGTCTGGAACTTCAACTGGGCGCACCGCTCGAGTTTACGCCGGACCAGCTCGATTTCAGCGGCGACGCTCCCCCACCACCGATTGTCGAGCGCCAGCAACCCGATCAATCCCGGAGAGGAAGACGCAGGCGACTCGGACACTTCCCGATCGGGCCCGGGCTGCTGCGCCCATTCTAATCGCGCGGTGCGCAGCACTGCGGCGGTTCTGCCGCAAACCACGCTCAAGCCCCGCGGCGCAATCATCGGAGCACACCGCCCCCTTCGCCGGGCCAGGCTTTTTACATGAAAACCAGCGACTGCCCGGTGATTTCAAACCTCTTGCGGCAGCGCGGATTCTGGCACTGCACAAAGTCATCCCGCCGCAGCAGATACGACCTGGCTTTCTGGAACTTTGCCTGGTCGCGCTCGTCGGCGTTCCCACGCAGGGTTTTCTTCTTTGTGCGCTCAAGCCAGCGGACCTGGTAGGTGGCCGTCTCGCGGCAGTGATGGCAGGAAAGATTCGCCGGTTTTGATACTTCTTTTTCGTCAAAAAAGTCTCGCTCTTCCATAGGCCACATATTCTAACGTGAATCCGGGAATGTTGCAGGAAGTTTCCATCCGCCCGAAAACACCGGTTGCTTTGCCGGATTCAGCGGCGTTCCCAACCATCCCAACACCAGCCGGGCCTCTTACTTTGCCACAGGCAACGACTTCAAATATGCGACGACCGCTTCCGCATCGTGCCGCGACAGTCGATAGGACGGCATGGGTGGGCCGGGATGTTTATTGCTGCGGTCGATACCCGTCATCAGAAAATGCACCGCTTCGCTTTCGGTCCAACCCTCCAGTCCGGCAATCGGAGGCGCTACGGCCACCCAGCCCGGGACGGGATGGGTCGGCTGGAAAGCAAGCGGCGCACCCTGCAGTTCACGCTCGCTGATTTCCTCCCCCCGCTCGTTGTGTGGCGAATGACAATCTGCGCAACCTGCCACACGCGTCACCAGATACTTGCCATGGGCGGTCAATTTCGCCTGGCTTGTAGGCCTCCGGCTCTGGGCTGAAACCACGGACGCAGCCAGCAGAAACGCTCCCAACGGTACAATGAATTTTCTCATCAGTTCCCCCCACCTGGAATTAACAGCCGTCCTAAAATAATAGTTTCCCCGTTGCCGGGCAAGAGAATCTGTTACCCCTCCTGGCGCAGGAATTTCGGCCCCAGCCACAGCAGCGCCACGGTGTCAATCAGGAAATGCGCCGTCATGGATGGATAGAGCGAGCCCGTCTGGACCACCGGCCAGGCCAGCAGCGCTCCCAGCAGCCCGGCGCGGACCATGCCGTTCACGCCCTGGTAGGAATGCGCCAGCCCGAACGCCGCCGACGACACGACCACGCCCCACCCGGCGGAATGAAACCAGGCCGACGCCTCAGCCAGCAGAAACCCGCGGTAGAGGAACTCTTCGCACAGGCCCGCCGTGGGCGCCAGGCCTAGAAGCGCCCACCACCTTTCCCGCCTGGTCTGCGGCATCAGAACGCGGACCATCTCAGGCTCTTCCGGCCACCAACCGCGCCGCTCCAGCAACAGCACCAACCCCAGCCCGGCCACCGACACCAGCGCCAGCACAAGTGTCCATTTGAAGAAACCGGAGGCTGAAACCGGGGCAAACCCCGCCTCCAGCCATTCCGGCCCTGCAAACAAAACCACCAGCACCCCGATCGCGGCCAGAATCCACTGCGAAACGACCGCGGAAAAATAGAGCGCCGGCCTGGGTATTCCCTGCACCTGTTCCGGGCGCGCGCTGCGCCACGAGAGCAGTGGAACGCCCACGATGAGAAACGCCGAAAATGCAATTCGGGCCGCGCTTGCATACATTGATATTTCCTTCCGAAGAACAACCGCAGATGCGAGGGGGCCAGTGTCTCATTCGCCCGGCGGGGCGTCAACCATTCAGTACCGTAAAGTAATGCTGGGGTGAATGAAGAGAAACGTGGTGTTCACGGGCAGCGGGTAGCCCGCCACCCTGGGGCCGGTTAACTAGGCTGACTACTTCAGCCGGCCTGCTCCTGGGGATTCCAGGCGTGAATGCAGTGTGCCCCCCTTACTATTCGCGGACATGCGGGCGATGACGGAACTTAAAAAGAATGGAACGATGAGAACCAGGGCAATTACAATCGCCTCTTCTGCACCTTTAAGGCACAGACCGAAGAGCGCTAAATTCCTCCAGACCATGTGCCAGGAGATCGTTTCCTTGTCCCGACCGAAGCAGCCGCACGGCAACTCCCGGCGACCCCGAAACAGATTAATTACCACACCTGCGGTGTAGGTAAGAAGAAGGAGCCCAGCCAGGTACTCGGAGGAGGGCCTTAATAAATTCATTAGCAGCACGATGGCAACCATAACCTCGAGAATCGGTAGCGAATAGGCAAGTGCTGAACATAGGTTTCCCTTCAGAATCCCATATGCCACGATGATTTTCTTGAATTCTCGAAGGTTAACTAGCTTTCCCCCGCCCGCAATGAGGAAAAAAATCCCCATTGCCAGGCGAACGACTAGGCTGAGCACGGCTATAGGTACGATGATCACCATCACCCTACCCCTGTGCAAATATGTATCTCTCCGGTGACACGGGGGATACGCAACCAGTCCCTATTTTGGGGGCGCATTGGTCCCGGCTGTGCCGCCACCAGCTTCGTCACAGCCGAGCGCACGACCGGTATAAATGACGCCTTTCTCGTTACTAAAAACCGCGGTCGCACAGGCTTCGTTCGCGGTCGCGACGGAGTCCTGCCTAGGAATGAGCTCTGCGACGTAGTGCATGTAGTCTGGAGATAACGTTACGAGCAGGCTGTAGTTCCTGTACGTAGCGGATGTAAGGCCCGGTTGGTCGGCCTGTATTCCGAAGCCCTTCATGAACTTGTGGTCAAGAAGGGAGTCCATGGGCGCATATTGGTGTGTTCTCATGAAAATGTCAGTCTCCGTCGTGTTGGTCAAGCGGATCAACTCAACAGCCTGGGCTTCCGAAAGATCGGATGTCCGGCTTTGCGCAGCAGCCGCCAGCGCAATGCCGATACCCCCGAGTACAGCAATCGCGGCGTAACGACTCACTAATCTATTCATACGCGTCCTCCTTAATCCCACCCAAGGTTTTATCCATCTCGGCAGCAAACGCGCATGGGCATAGCGAGCGGGGTCACTCCCCTTAGCCCGTTTATTTAGCAACAAGCACAAGGCCCGTAGCACGAATTGCAATTACTGCAGTAAGGAAAGCAACACCAGGGGCAGCTAAAGCGGCCGCAATTGAAGCATGCACACTGCCCTTCGTTCCGGCAGGTCCCGCCGCAGCAAGTTACGCAAAGGATTGACGGGATCTCGGCTTGCGTCGTGGCAAACGCCACGCGCCGCACGATGCTGTTTATCCTCTGCCACGCAGTGTAACTCTCGGGTAAGCCGAATGGGGTAAGGGTTGGGTAGGCTTCAAACCTTGGTCTGTACGAGGACATGTCAGGAACTTCCGCCGGGTGCAGCTTTCCTTCATAAATGACTCCAGCCTGGTCGCTTGCAAATACCCGCACGGGGCTTGACGCAACACTCTCCGAAGCTTCGTCGCCCACGGCAGTCTCCCTGCTTGCAGCTTCGCAGATGCTTACTGTATAGGAGGTCCCGTCTGCGCTGGCGTACAGGGCGAGCGTCCATCCGGGGATTATCTCGTCCGCTGTTAAGTCGAGAGCAGAGTACAAGCTCCTGCCCATGCCGCTCCCGTCTGCGACACGAGAGTCGAGAAACTCGTCGAGGAACCGGTCAGTGGACGGAGATGCAAGGAGGTCCCTCTTGGAGGCGTAGCGGCCCGCTTTGCATTTGTGCTGAGCTTCGAGGGTGTTGAAAAACCGAATTACGTCGATGGCGACGGCGGCCGACGAAAGTGCATCGGCAGATCTGGGCATGCGGCTCGTCGCAACTCCATTAGCGCTCCGCGCACGCAAGGGCCCCACGACCGAAACCAGTGAGATCGCTTTGATGAGTGTACGTCTGAGAGGGTCATGCATCGGAACACCCCCATGACTGCAAGGGTCACGGATCCACCTGGCAACCGTAACCAAGTGTTACCGTATTTGGTGATCTTGTACCACCCACCAGAGCAAAAGTCAACCACATTTTCAGCCGCAAAATCGGCGCTCGGGTTGCCGGGTGGGTGGCACGCATCGTGGTTTTGCAGCGCCTGCGATCGCGTCACCCAGCTTCCCCGACAACGACCATACTCTCTGTGTTCTCTGTGTTTCCAAAGCTCTAACAGGGAGAGCACGGAGGGTCTCTGTGGCCTCGGTGGCAGGTCTTTTCGGGGCACGGAGGGCACAGAGAAAACGCTCTTTGCGGGAGCAGAACGCTTCATCCGCGCAGCAGGTAGGCGCCGAGGACGGCGCCGCAGCGTTCGCGGAAGACTTCAACGGGGATGTGGCTCGAGTCCATCAGCCACTGCAGGCAGTAGCCGTCAACCAGCGCGCGGATGGTGGCGGCGGCGTCCTGGGGGCGGACGCGGCGGAACTCCTGCAGCTTGATGCCCTCGCTGATGATCTGCGCGTCGCGCTTGCGGCACCGGGTAAAGAATTCATCAAAGAGTTTGCGGAAGCGGTCGGAGCGTGCGCCAAGGGTGATGAAATCAAAAAGCACCAGATAAAGCTTGCGATTGACTTCCGCGCTGTGGAACAGCAGTTCCAGCTCCGCTGCCAGGCGCTCGCGAGGAGATTCCTGGCTGGACGCCACCTGGTCCAGGCTGCGGGTGAGTTCGCTCAACAGCCAATCGAGCACGGCGAAAAAAAGATCATCCTTGCTGTGGAAATAATGGAGAGCTCCGCCCTTGCTGGAATTGGCACGGGCCACCACCGAATCGAGGGTGGTGGCGTGCAGGCCCTTCTCAAGAATTTCGGCGTAACCCGCCTTGATCAGAGCTTCGCGGCGTCGTGCAGTAAGCTCGGGATCGACCCGGCGCGGACTCATGGCATCCTTTCTGAACTTAAGGGGAAGCTTATAGAATGTAAGATATACTGAAATGGACGTCAATGCCAATCGGGACACAAAACGACACTTTTGCAGCGTACGGACCGATAGCGGGGGCGAAAACCGGGTGGAAGGCTGCGACCGCGTTCTCAGCGAGATCAAACCTAAAAGCTTGAGCGCAGAGGACACAGAGACTCTATGTGCTGCTTTGAGAAAGCTTCGGGAGACACAGAGCCCACAGAGAAAAAAACAACAACCCCGGCGCCGGTAGTGAAGGCGCCGCTGCGACAGGAATCCATGCAAGGCAATCTTTTCGGGCTCGACAAAACGGAGCTGGAACAACTGGCCGTGGAGTGTGGCCAGCCCCGATACCGCGGCAAACAACTGTTTCGCAATCTCTACTCGCGCCGGGCGCGCGATCTCGACACCTGCACGGACATTCCCGCAGATTTCCGGCAGGAACTCATGGCGCGCCGCAGCGTGGAATGGCCCGAAATCAAGGCACGGATTCCGTCGCGCGACGGCGCGGTGCGCTATCTGTTTGCCCTGGGCGATGGCGAGAGCATTGAAACCGTCTACATGCCCATCGAGAACCGGGTGACGCTGTGCCTCTCTAGCCAGGTGGGGTGCGCGGTGGGCTGCCGCTTCTGCTTTACGGCGCTGCTGGGAGTAAAGCGCAACCTGTCGGCGGGAGAAATCGCGGGCCAGGTGGCGGCCGTGCTGGATGCGCAGCGGCCGCCGGCGGAAACTCCCGTGAACCTGGTCTTTATGGGCATGGGAGAACCGATGCTGAACCTGGAAGCGGTGATGAAAGCGGTGGGAATTTTCTCCGATTCAAACGGTTTCGCGCTGGCGCTGCGGCGCATGACGGTTTCGACAGCCGGGGTCATTCCGCAGATCCGCAAATTCGCGCAGGAAACCACGCGGCCCAAACTGGCCATTTCCCTGAACGCCTCGAGCGATGAGCAGCGCACGGCCCTGATGCCGCTGAACCGCAAATATCCGCTGGAGGAATTGTTGCAGGCCTGCCGCGAATTTCCGCTGGGCCCGCGCGAGTACGTGACGTTCGAGTACGTGCTGCTGGACGGGATCAATGATTCCGATGACGACGCCCGGCGCGTAGCGGCGCTGGTGCGCGGCATCAAGTGCAAGCTGAACCTGATCCCGTTCAACCCCGGGCCGGAATTGCCCTATCAGCCTTCGCCGCTCAAGCGCGTGCTGGGCTTTCAGGACGTTCTTCGCAGCCACGATGTGCCGGCGTATATCCGCATTTCGCGCGGGCAGGACGTGATGGCGGCCTGCGGGCAGTTGCGGCTGGGCGCCATGATGCAGGCAAGCGCGCCGATCGAGGCTCGACTGTAGCGCGCCCGGCCCGTGGCGGAACTGATGCTTCGCCCTCCTAAGCCGGCGGCCGCATCCCGATCACGGCCATCATGCGCCCGGCCAGGGCGCCTTCCTTGCGAAAAGAATAGAAGAGGTCTGTGTGGCAGGCCGTGCAGAAGTCGGCGATGTGAATCTGCCTGGCCGGAACGCCGGCGTGTTCCAGTTGATAGCGCACGGCAGCCGGCAGGTCGAGATGGAGCTTCGAGAATGCGTCCTCCGCCTTGTGCCCCGGCGGCGCCTGGAGCGTAAAGAGCGTCTGGTAACGTAACGCCATCCGCAACTCTTCCGGCGTCGCAGCTGCCTTGTGAAAGAATTCCTCGCCGGCCGGGAAAGCGCCGCAAAAAGCGTCGGCCACGTCTTCGCCCACCTCGTAGCAGCACTTGCGGATGGAAGGTCCCACAGCCGCCAGCAGATTTTGCGGGCGCGACCCGAACATGCGGCACATTTCGCCCGCGGCCTTTTCAACAATGCGTTGCAGCGCGCCGCGCCAGCCGGCATGCACAGCCGCAACCGCGCGCCGTTCACGGTCAACCATCAGGACTGGCACGCAGTCGGCCACACGAATCGCGAGAAGCAGTCCGGCAGTGTCAGCGATGAGCGCATCGCCCGAATGCGCGCGCCGGGCCTGCCTAGGCTGCACCACGGGATTTCCAGCCAGGTGGTATTGGACGGCAGTGCCGCCGGAACTTCGCGAGGCGCGGTAAACCATCGCGGAATGCGTCTGCCGCAGCACAGCCATGGGGAAGCGGCCGGCGCCGAGGGCATGAAGAAACCGGCGTCCCTCCTGCCCGTTCCCGAGTCTGGCAGGGCCTTTACGCGAGGCGGAACCTTGCGCGGGGGATTTCGGCGGGAGCGCCCCGCCCTGGCGCGTTCCAAAGGCGTGGACCAGCCAAGGAATTTCCGCCAGCGCCAGGCACTCGAGCCAGGTCTGGCCGTTTGAGGAGACGATTTTGAAGGATTCTGCCGCCACGTTCCGAATATAGCACGCCCTGCCGAGTGCCTGTCTCGTGGCCGCGCGGCGCGCCCTCGCAATCGCTCCGAAACCCTCGCCTCTCCTGTGCTGATTGCGGCCGGCGGCGCGCGGATTCCCGTGCTCCCGCAGAATTGAATTCCCCTCCCTGGTCTGTTAAGGTTAACAAAGACCTTGCGCACGTCCGGGCTGAGATGGAGCAGGAAGCGGCAGGCAAGGCCGAACCGGCGAGTGCAGCGGACCGCCAGGGCGGCGCTCCGCTGTCTCGCAATCTAACCACTGCACGCTACGGGACAGGATGACGGTCGGCACAGGCATTGACATTGCTGAAACAGAGCGCATTGAGCGCGCTCTGGAACGGCACGGAGAGCGGTTCTCACAAAAGATTTTCACTCCTGCAGAGATTGCTTACTGCGAGCGATTCAAGAACCGGGCGGAACGTTATGCCGCTCGCTTTGCCGCCAAAGAGGCGGCGTTCAAGGCGCTGGGGACCGGCTGGGCACGCGGTGTCCGCTGGCTGGATGTGGAGGTGGCGCATCACCCGAGCGGCAAGCCGGAGCTGCTACTGACCGGACGCGCAAAAGAAGTGGCGGACCAGCTCGGAGTGACGCGCGCCGTCATGTCCATATCACACGCAAACCGTTATGTCGTTGCGCAGGTGATTCTTGAATCGAACGTTTAGCCCCAATCCGGCATTCCTGCGGACCGCGTCCTGGGAATTTTTGCTGCCGCT
>DATEKC010000078.1:0-22117 GCA_035277665.1 Terriglobia bacterium | reverse complement strand
CCGCTCTTGCAGTTGCGAGAGCGGCTTCCGCGCGCTCGCAATCGTACCCGCCGTTCACGATCAGTGTCCCTTTATAGTCCTCCCTCAGGTCAGTCATGTTGAAACCCTGCCCCGAAGCGGGGGAACCGTCTTCCTCCACGAGATGGAGGTAAGCAAGACAAGAGTGGTTTAAGCTATCAACAGCGGCACGGAAAGTCTTCGCCGGATAGGAGTCCTTCATGCTATTGAACGAGTTGAGAGGCGACAGCCGCACACCAACGTGGTCCCTACCCCATGCTGCGACCACCACTTCCGTGACTTCCTTCAGCAACCGAAGCCGATTCTCGATGGCTCCTCCATATTCATCGACTCGCCGGTTGGACCCGTCGCGCAAAAATTGATCGAGCAGGTATCCATTGGCCGCATGGATTTCTACCCCGTCGAAACCAGCGGCGCGGGCATTTTGGGCAGCGACGCCGAACTGCTCCACGACGCCGCCAATCTCACTTCTCTCCAGTGCACGCGGAGTCGCAAACGGCTGAAGCCCCTCGTACGTCATCGTTACTCCCTCGGGTGCGAGCGCACTGGGCGCTATTGGGAGGGCCCCACCTGGTTGCAAGGTGGGGTGTGAGATGCGTCCCGCATGGAACAACTGCAGAAAGATGCGGCTTCCCAGGTGGTGCACGGCGTCCACGACTTTTCGCCAACCTGCAATCTGTTCCGGACTGTGAATGCCCGGTGTGTTGGGGTAGCCGACCCCCTGGGGAGAGATTTGTGTGGCCTCGGTGATGAGCAATGCGGCGGTAGCGCGCTGGCTGTAATAGGTCACCGTTATCGAAGTTGGCACTCCATCACGGCCCACACGGTTCCGCGTCATGGGTGCCATTACGATGCGGGTGGGGAGAAGATAGGGGCCTAATCGCCCAGGTGTGAAAAGCTGCGCCCTTGCGAACTGTTCGGGACTCGAATTGTCGGCCATATTTTCCTCCAATGATTAAAGGTGTTTTGAGTTATGGACTAACCAGTCCAGAACTGGGCAAAAAAAATCACTTCAGAGCATCCAGCGTGACCTCAGCAATCTTCAACAGCTTCTTCCTCTCGAATCCGGCCCGCGAAAGCACCACAATGCCGTTGAGGCTGCTGACCAGATACTGGGCGAGCGCGCGCGCATCCCGTTTCCCTGCGATCTCGCCGCTCTCCTGGCCGCGCAGAACGGCACGCGAATAGCCTTCCTCAAGGCGTTTCAAGCCTTGGCGGACTTTCTCGCGGGCTTCGGGATCGTGCTGGGCCAGTTCAATTGTGCAATTCTGCATAAAGCATCCGTTCGCCGGCGCGTCACGAGTCGGGATCATACAGTCAAAGGTCCGGAAAATGGCTTCACGGGCCGATCCTTTATGCAGATCTTTGCCGAGCTGGCCAAGCACGACATTGATATAGCGCTCCAGAGCGGCCAACATAAAATCGTGCTTGCTGCCAAACGTCTCATAAAAGCTGCTCTTGCTCAGGTCCATCGCTTCGAGCAGCTCTTCCAGCGAAGTCGCCTCGTAACCTCGGGCCCAAAGGACACGCATCCCCCGGTCGAGCACATCCTCTGGTTCGAACTCTCGCGGGCGCACTTTCGGTCTTTCTCTCCTTTGTCGCCCAGTTCCGGACTGGACAGTCCACAATGTATCAAGGCCGCATGGCGTTGTCAAGGGCAAGAGCGTAAGTCTTTTGCCGTGCGCCCCGGGCTGGCCTGGGTGGAGGATTGCCCTCCTGAAGCTCACCTGCCGGATGCAACACGCCGGTTGCGCGTTATGTACTTTGGAACCGGCGAGGCGACCGGCACAACCGCCGCCGGGAGATGACAATGAACCAGGACTCCGAACCTGAAATCAGCGAAGCGGTTAAGTGCCATCAGCGTAAAGGCCATCGCCAAACTCCGGGTTCGCGGTGTCATAAGGGAGAGCGTGGAAGGGAACGAACTCGGCAAAGAGAAAGAGGGCCGGGTAGAAGGGTGAACCGCCACGCTGACCTCGGCGATGAATGCGCTTCCCATTTTTGTGAAATTGCATGACATTCATCCGGGGGCTGTCCTGGCACGCCCCAAATTGCATTCCACACCTTGTTCAACACTTTCCTCACTGAACAACCAGACGGAGACGAATGCGTGCCGAATGCAACTAGCCTGTTCCCAATAAGTTACATGGCGTTAACAAAATTTCGGCGGCAGATTGGAAGGCGCTTTACCCCATAAAAACGACAAGGTGTTATATCGCGGCCGAAAGGCCATTGAAGTGAGCGGCAAAGGCGCGGTAGCGTCGGAACAATCGTGGAAGTTCATGGATGGGTGCTGGAAAAGTTTGGTAGCGCTACCGGGAATCGAACCCGGGTTTTGAGATTGAGAATCTCACGTCCTAACCCCTAGACGATAGCGCCAATTTGGGTACGTATAGCCTTTCTAGCATCCGGTTTCAAAGCCTGTCAAGTCTAAGCCGGAGCATTGTCCAATTCTGCAATGGCTCCGACAATGAGCCCCGAATTCTGGTCAGTATCGGGTGGAAGATGAGAAGTTGAACTCGTTCACCTTCATGGCGGGGACCACCATTTCAAATGACTCTTCTCCGGCGGTGCGTTGCGGGGCGCCCATGGTTTCAACCGCGTTCAGCATGTCGAAAAGACTCTGGTTGAACCGCAGGTTCCTAACCGCGTGCTTGACCTCGCCGTCTTCAATCCAAAAGGTCCCATCGCGGGTCATACCGGTCAGGATCTTCTGATAAGGGTCAACCTCACGGATATACCAGAGCCGCGTGACAAGCAGCCCGCGCGAGGTGGACTTCACCATATTTTCAACGCTCGACTTTCCGCCGTCCATCACAATGTTCATGGGCGCTTCGCCATATTCGTTGGGAAGCGGAAATCCATGGCCCGTGGCTGCCTTTCCCATCTTGCGGGCCGTCGAACGCGCGTAAACCAGGTTGCTGACGGTCCCCTTCTCCACCAGCTTCACACGTCGCCGCGGGACCCCTTCGCCGTCAAAGGGCGCGCCCGCCTGCAGGGGATGGAAAACATCGTCGCGGACGTTGATGTTTTCACCGAAGAGTTTCTGCCCTACGCGGTCCGTCAGGCAACTGCGGCGTTCGTGCACCGACAACCCTCCGAAATCGAAAAAGAGAAATCCTAGCAGGTCCAGAACGGCGGCCGGCTCGAGAATCACGGTGTACTTGCCGGGCGCAATGTCCTTCTGGTCCCGGTTTTCAAGGGCCTTGGCTGCCGCCCGGTCCGCCAGGACTTCCGGCTCAAGCTCCAGGCAGCAAGGCGACGTTTTCTTGGCCCAGCCGGAGCCGCCCTCTTTCAGCATGGTAATGGAAAACTCGGCGCTGGTTTCCTCGTGGAATGCTTCCAGACCGCGCGAGTTGAACAGACCCGTCACGTGGACGCCATTTGAATAGACGCCGGCGGCCGTCAGGGCGTCCCCCTCGGCGCGGGCAATTACCGTGCGAACAGTTTCCGCTCGCGCCTGGGGACTTAACTCCGCAGATTCGCCGTCAAACCGATCGACCGCCCGATACAATTGCGGGCCGGCCATCGGCAGCAACTCGGGATTAGGAGGCTGAAGCCGCGCCAGCGCCAGTGCCGCTTCACAAACCTGCCGGATGGAGCTTTCATCAAGCTTGTTGGTGCTGGCCCGCGCCGTTCGCTGGCTGACCACCGCCCGGACCGAAAGGCCCAAACTGTCTTCCGCAACGTTCTGATGGATGCAATTATTGGCAAACCGCGTCAGCGAATAAGAGGTCGAAGTGATAAAAGCTTCCGTTTCATCGGCGGTGGAGTATTTCAGGACCTTCTTGAAGATTTCTTTTGCGCGTTCGCGTTTGAGCATCGTTATACCAGTCACAGACGGGCTGCACCGGGGTTCGTCAAGAAGATGTCAGGCGCCCGGCCGGCAATGCCCGTTACTTTGAATACGCCACACCCACCTTGACTTTCCGAAAGCGCGAGGGAGAAGCCCCATGCCCGGTTCCCATGGTCTGCATTGGCTGTCCCTTGCCGCAGTTAGGAGTACCCCAAAGCGTCCATTCTTCCGGTCCGCATATAGCGTCGCAGGAATTCCAGAATTCGGTGGTGATCCCTCCGTAGCTGGGATTCTTCAACATGCGGCTCCGCTTGCCACCCTTGATTTCCCAGCCGATTTCAGTTCCAAACTGGAAGTTGTAACGGCGATCATCAATCGACCAGCTCCGGTTGGTCTCCATGTAAATCCCATCAGCGGTATCAGCGATGAGATCCTCGAGGGCGCCCTTTCCCGGAAGCAGGCTGACGTTGGTCATGCGAATGAGCGGAATCCGGTTCCAGCCTTCGGCACGCATGCTGCCGTTTGACCGCTCCTGACCGATGGCCGCGGCGGTTTCGCGCGAAGTCAGATAGCCGGTGAACAAACCGTCTGTAATGATCGACGTATTGTGCGCCGGGACACCCTCGTCGTCGTAGGCAAAAGTACCCAGGCCAGGCCCATGCGCAGGCGTGGCATCGGCAACCACGTTCACGATGTCCGAGGCGTACTTCAGCTTGCCCAGCTGGTCAAGCGTCAGAAAGCTCATGCCAGCAAAGTTGGCTTCTGTGCCCAGAACGCGGTCGAGCTC
Organism: Terriglobia bacterium; assembly: GCA_035277665.1. Classification (GTDB taxonomy): domain Bacteria; phylum Acidobacteriota; class Terriglobia; order UBA7540; family UBA7540; genus SCRD01. The sequence continues at coordinate 17,516 of DATEKC010000078.1, read as the reverse complement.
GATAGGATGCCCGATGGACTCATGAATTTGCAGCCCTACCTGGGAGCCTCCCAGAATGATGTCCATTTCGCCGGCCGGGCACTGGTCGCAGGCGTGTAAGGCGGCCGCTTCCTCAGCAATGCGCGGAGCGTTCCCCAGCAGGTCCAGTTCCTCCACCAGTTCATAGCCTTTGGTCTGATATTGACCGCCGAATGAGTTGGGATAGGAGCGCCGCTGGATTTCGTTCCCGGCAAATGATGTGGCGACATATCCGGCGCCAGTCTGGTTTTTGATCTGACGGATTTCCGAGCCGATGCTGGAAAGGAAGAGTTGGTCAATGCGGTTGAAGTCCATGGCCACTTCCGCAAGCGTGATGTTTTTCACCTTGCGCAGTTCGGCATCCACTTTCAGCATCAGGTCCAGGCAGCTCGAAACAGGAATTGAAAAAGGATCAACCCGGCAGGGACCCTCCCAATGATCCACGGTCCTTGTTTCCGCTGCCAGTTGAACGTCGTGTTTCTTCGCCAGTGCGCTGGCTTTGGCAATCTCGATGGCCTTTAAGGCAGCGGCAAGGATGCCCTGGCGAGAGAGATCATCGGTTGAGGCAAATCCCCAGGCGCCTTCCACAATCACCCGCACACCCAGGCCCAATGACTCCGATTCCCGAACCTGCGCGGTTTGCCCGTTTTTGGTGGAAAGATAGCGCTGGCGGATATCCATCACGCGGACATCAGCATGACTGGCGCCCTGCGAGGTTGCTGCATCGATTGCCAGCGCTCCGAATTCTTTCATTACGCAAACCTGCCCATCAACGGGATTGTCGCTTTCTCACCGTTAAGCCGTCCGGGTTTTCTCGATTTCTAATTCGGATTTCCTGAAAGCAATCATGGATTGCAACTTAGCGAGGGAGGTAAACGGTAAGGCCGCCCCGCACAGCGGCCTTACCGCGGTTTTTCAAAGTCGCAGGGTAGGCCTATGCTGCCCCTGCCAGCGAACCTATGTCCCTTCAGACCAGGACGCCAGGTATTCCACCTGCTCCGGCGTCAGTGTATCAATCTCGATACCCATCGTCTCCAGCTTTAGACTGGCCACCATCTCGTCGATATCAGTCGGAACAGCATAGACTTGAGGCGTCAGGCTCTTGCTGTTCTTCGCCAGATACTCAGCGGAAAGCGACTGATCGGCAAAACTCATGTCCATCACAGCGGCTGGATGTCCTTCCGCCGCCGCCAGATTGATCAGCCGGCCCTCGCCCAGCAGATAGAGCTTTCGGCCGTTTGCCATGATGTACTCGTCAACAAACTCGCGCACCCGGCGCTTTGTAGTGGAGAGAGCTTCAAGGGCCGGAATGTCGATTTCCACATTGAAATGGCCGGAGTTGGCAACGGCAGCGCCATCCTTCATGGCTTCAAAGTGTTCTTTCCGCAACACCGACTTGTCGCCGGTAAGTGTGACAAACACATCCCCAATTTTTGCCGCATCCGCCATCGGCATCACGCGGAAGCCGTCCATTCTGGCCTCCAGGGCGCGCGTCGGGTTCACTTCCGTCACAATCACGTCAGCGCCCAGTCCGCGTGCCCGCATGGCAAAGCCGCGTCCGCACCATCCGTAGCCTGCGACAACAACATTTGAGCCTGCCAACAGGATATTTGTCGCACGGACAATACCGTCCACCGTGGATTGCCCCGTGCCATAGCGATTGTCGAACAGGTGCTTGGTATCCGCATCGTTCACGGCGATGATGGGGTACTTCAACACGCCTTGCTTCGCCATAGCACGCAACCGGATAACCCCGGTGGTAGTCTCCTCGGTCCCTCCGATGATGCCGGGAATCAACTCCTTACCCTTCGTAAGAATGGTGGTCACCAGGTCCGCCCCATCGTCCATGGTGATTTGCGGTTTATGCTCCAGGGCGGAAAGGATGTGAGAATAGTAAGTATCATTATCTTCGCCTTTAATGGCAAAGACTGGAATGTTGTAGTCCTGCACAAGGGAGGCCGCGACGTCATCCTGGGTGCTCAGGGGATTTGACGCGCAAAGGACAACGTCCGCGCCTCCGTCGCGAAGTGTAATAGCCAGGTTGGCGGTTTCCGTAGTGACATGCAGGCAGGCGGAGATCCTGATCCCCTGGAGAGGCTTTTCCTTCAGAAAGCGTTCTTGAATCTTTTGAAGAACGCGCATCCACTGGCGGGCCCACTCAATCCGCTTTTTGCCCTCGGCGGCCAGGCCCAGATCCTTAACGTCGTAAGCGCTCTTGTTGGTCACAGGCATTACAAACCACTCTCCTTTCTCAAAATCGCAGCTTTGTCGGTGCGCTCCCATGCAAACTCAGGCTCGTGGCGCCCAAAGTGGCCGTAAGCTGCAGTTTTCGTGTAGATCGGACGGAGCAGGTCGAGCGACTCGATGATCCCCCGGGGTGACAACTGGAAATGTTTGCGGATCAGTTCGACCAGTCGCCCGTTTTCAAGCTTTCCTGTGCCGAAGGTGTCCACCAGCACGGAAACCGGCTCGGCGACCCCGATGGCATATGCCAGTTGAACCTCTGCATGAGTTGCCAAGCCGGCTGCCACAATGTTCTTGGCGATGTAGCGTGCCATGTAGGCGGCGGAACGGTCCACTTTGGTGGGATCTTTTCCGGAAAACGCTCCGCCTCCGTGGCGAGCCCATCCGCCGTAGGTATCAACGATGATCTTTCTGCCCGTCAGGCCGGAATCGCCCACTGGCCCACCGGTTACAAACCGCCCTGTCGGGTTGATGTGGAACTTGGTGTTTGCGTCCATCATCTTCGAAGGGATAACCGGCTTGATGACGCATTCTTTGATCCCTTCGCGGAGCGTCTCATTCGAAACGCTCGCGGAGTGTTGCGTGGAAACCACCACGGCATCCACCCGCAGAGGTTTGTTGTCCTGATATTCGACCGTGACCTGCGATTTTCCATCAGGACGAACGAATTCCAGGATGCCTTTCTTGCGCACCTCCGCCAGCCGCAGGCAAAGCTTCTGGGCCAACGTGATGGGCAGGGGCATCAGTTCGTCGGTGTCGTTGCACGCATAACCGAACATCATGCCCTGGTCACCGGCGCCACCGGTAGAAACGCCCATGTCAATATCACTGCTTTGCTGCGTCAGGTTGACGTGAATCTTGCAGGCGTCTGCTGTGAAACCACCTTCGGGGTCGGTGTAACCGATCGAGCGGACAGTGTCACGCACCAGACGCTCGATGTCCAGCTTGGCACTTGTCGTAACTTCGCCAATCACATAAACATCGCCATCCTTGACCATCGATTCGCAGGCGACACGACCTTTCGGGTCGGCGGCAAGCACAGCGTCAAGGACTGAGTCTGAAATCTGGTCACATACTTTGTCGGGATGTCCCTCCGTCACCGACTCGGAAGTGAAAAAATAATGGTGATTAAGACCAGCCACGTGGGTCTCCTTCCTCTATGCGAAAATATCCCCCGCTGTGCAAATAACCAACGCTAGCACAGCGCCGCTGAAACCGTCAACCATTTGATGCCTCGAATACAGCCCGCAGCAGTGAACAGCGCATTTGACTGGTTGAACCGTTCTCCCGAAATTCTGATGCGCCGCCCGAATGAATAGCTACAAAAACTGAAGCACCCTTTTTATATTTCGTCGCCTTGATTGGGCAAGCGGGCTCGATAAGTTAAGAATTACTTTCGAGCCTTGTCAGACTCTTCTCAGCCCGCCAGCGCCGCAAGGCAACGAGCGCCCATACAGATTCCACTAGTCCAAACGGCCACGCGCCCTGGAGAAATCCGTAGATGGAACCCAACAGGCAGGAAGCAGCAAACGCCAGGATAAACCAATGGCTGCGCTTCTCCAGTCCGTAACTGACCAACATGGCCGTCACTGCAAAAAGACCAAAAGCCGTCAGAGCGCTCAATGGATTCTCTCCCCGGTCTCCGATGCTTTTACCGTTCTCCCGCTGCGTTCCGTCGTCTCCTGGTGAAACTTACCATCAGGACTTCACTGGCAACCCAAAGCCGGCCGCCCATCGGGCGACACAAAAAGTTCAACTCGTTTTCGTCACGGCGCGCCGGGACTTCAGGTATTCCTGAATAAACTGGTCGATATCACCATCGAGAACGCGGTCCGTGTCACCAACCTCAAATTTGGTCCGATGGTCCTTTACCATGCGGTACGGATGCAGGACGTAGGAGCGAATCTGATTGCCAAACGCAATCTCGCCCTTGGAATCTTCGACCTTCTGCGCGGCCTCACGCCGCCGCTGGAGTTCCAGGGCATAAAGGCGGGAGCGCAGGAACTTCATCGCCATCTCCCGATTGCGGTGCTGCGACCGTTCGTTCTGGCACTGCGCCACGATTCCCGTGGGGATATGCGTAACTCGCACGGCGGAATCGGTGGTGTTGACATGCTGGCCGCCCTTGCCCGACGAGCGGTAAGTATCAACCCTTAATTCCTCGGGCTTGATCTCAACAATGATGCTTTCATCGATTTCCGGGCTGACATAAACCGAAGCGAATGACGTGTGGCGCCGCGCGGCCTGGTCAAATGGCGAGATGCGGACGAGCCGGTGCACCCCGCTTTCCGCACTCAGCAAGCCGTAGGCATAATCGCCCGCCACGCTAAAGGTCGCAGACTTCAGGCCGGCTTCCTCGCCAGCCTGATAATCATTGAGCGTGAATTTAAAGTCGTGCCGCTCAGCCCATCGCCGGTACATGCGCAGCAGCATTTCCGCCCAGTCCTGTGATTCTGTTCCGCCCGCTCCAGGATGGATGGTCACGATAGCGTTCAACTGGTCGTTTTCACTGGGGAGCAGGCTGGTGATTTCGAGTCGGTCCACCTCTTCGCGCAAGGCGCCCATCTCCGACCGGATTTCCTGCAAAACGCTTTCGCCCTCTCCAGCCAGCTCAAAGTAAGCTTCAAGATCGGAGAGTTTCGCGGCCAGGCGCTCGTCAGCCTGTATCGCGGATTCCAGGCGTTTGCGTTGAGCAAGGATCTTTTGAGAATTCTGCTGGTCTTCCCAGAAGTCGGGGCGGGCTATCTGCTTTTCGATGGCTTCCAGTTCGCGGCGTTGTCCGGCGGCGTCAAAGAAAACTCCGAAGTTCCTGGACTCGACGCTTCAGGTCGTCAAATTCTCTTGTCAGTTCTTCAATCACGAATGCTCCTCGAGGTTTCTCTGAATCTCGGAACGCTGCCCTGGCCGGAAACCCGGCACCGTCAGCAACAGAACGATTAGCGCCGCAACGGCAACGCACGACCACGCAAAAACATCGCCGTACTCCGTGTAGAACGTCATCTTCGACAGGTAGCGGAAATGGCCGGTCAGGATTCCACGCCGATTCCGTGGAATCTCTTTCCGAACCCTGCCGTAAGGATCGATAATCGCCGTAATGCCGTTGTTCGTACCTCGCAGCACGAACCGGCCGTTCTCTATGGCCCGAAAACGCGCCATTTCAAAATGCTGGAAAGGCGCCGATGAGTCTCCGTACCAGCCGTCGTCGGAAATATTGACCAGAACGCCTGCCCCGCGGGCGGCAAACTTGCGCACCAACTGGGGGAAAATGGCCTCGTAGCAGATGAAAATTCCGATGACGCCTTCCGGGGTTCTGGCTACCTCAACGGACTTTCCCGGCGCAAAATCGCCCACTTGCGCTGTAATCTTCCCTACCTTGCCCGGGAACGCCCACCACGGCACGTATTCGCCAAAGGGCACAAGATGAATTTTAACATAATGGAGCAGTAATTGGCCTTCCGGCGACAGCAGGACAGCCGCATTCTGGGGCTGCGAATTTCCCTTCCCTGCAAAGGTTACGGTGCCGCTGATGACATACGCATGCGCCTGATTCGCCATGCTCTCGATCGCATCCCGAAAAATCGGATCGCGCGTGTAAAGAAAGGGAGCAGACGATTCCGGCCAGACCAGCAAGGGCGGAACGTCAGGCGTCGCTCCAGATTCGCGGACGGCTTCCACGCTGTCCTCCACCAGGCTTTCAAGAGGCGCAGGGTTCGTCCACGGCTCCCAAGCGTCCATGGCAGCCTCTCCCAGCGGAATATCCGGCTGGACCAGCAGAGCAATGTTCGGTTCGGGCCGGGGAGGGGGTGGTTGCAGCGCCCAGTTGCCTGCAACCAGAAGCACCACCCAGACTGCCAGGGCAGCCCAGCCGACCGTGCGGCCAGGTTCCAGCAAGGCCCAGGCTGCCAGCGCGCTGGTGCTTACCGCCAGGAACGAAAGGCCGTAGACCGCGGTGATCGAGGCGACTTGCTGCAACCCCAGCGGCCGAACCGCATATCCAAGCAGGTTCCAGGGGAAACCCGTGACGAGGTAGGTCCTGGCCAGCTCCATGGCGACCCACAGAAACGGGCTTAAGATGAGAGCTGCACTAATGGAGCGGCGCGCCACAACCGTCTCAAACAGGCCAAAGACACCGTAGAAGGTGGAGAACACAATCACAAAAAGAACCAGAACGCCGACCGCCACTGCGGGATTCAGGTTTCCGTACCCCTGCATCACTGTGACAAACCAGTAGCAACTGCCCGCAAGAAACATGGCGCCGGCAACGTAGCCAAGCCAGAAGCCGTGGACCCAGCTCCTTTCACTCACAACCGCGAGCAGAAGCGGCAGGCAGGCCACCCACACCAGCACGGCCCAATCGAGAGAGGGGAAACAGGCGAACAAAAGCAGGCCCGACAATACGCTCGCCGCGTATCGGGCCAGGGGCTTCCTGAACCTGCTCGAAAAGGGAAAATTGCCGATGGTCATTGCTTATCCGGAAGGGGAGCTTGCAATGAGGCAAAAGATGTGAACACCTGAATATGACCGCACAAAACTATTACGGGAGTGATGGTCCTCAGAAATGCAAAACGAATGGCCGGAAACCCTCCCCCACCAGCTTGTCCCGAGTGCTATCAGCGTCAACGCGCGATGCAAAAGGCCCCACCTGCACACGGAAAAGACCATCTTTTGCATTCACCTCCTGCGGGGTAACAAGGTATGCCGGGTAACCGCGCGATTTCAGCAGCTTGACCAGGTTCCCAGCATCTGTTTTCGTCCTTGAGGCCATCACCTGGACGGCAAAATGCACACCATAATTGCTTGAGGCTTTCGAGGCGGTATGGTTCACGGTTGCAGGGGCATGCTTCCTCTCTGCCACCTTCTTCGGAGCAGCCTTCTTCGGCGCCCGCGGTGTTTCAACTTCCGTGGCTGCAGCCGGCGTAGGCTGCAAAGGCGCAGGCCGCTCCGGTTGCGGGATGGAAGGCGATTCAGCATTAATCTTTTCGGTTTCCATGCCCTGTGAGGAGGGCTGGCCGGAACTACCTGAAGGGGGATTAACTGTGGGAGGAACTTCTCCCGAAGGGCTTACGTTTTCTGTAACGGGAACCCCCTTTGAGGGGGCATGGTTATATCCCACCACAAACCCGAGGGAAAAGAAAACAGCGCAAACAGCAACCGCAGCCAGAAACATCAAGACCAACTGGCGGGCTGAGGCGCCCTTTTCATCCCGAAAGTATTCCATTCGCTTAGCCATTGTTCTCCACGCACATAAGGAGGCACGCCTCTTAGCGTTTAATCTTTAACTGGAGTTCTCGCCGCCCGGGGGCACCTTCACGTTATGCATCAAAAGTGACAAAAGTTCCACTGGAATCGGAAACACTATCGTCGTGTTCTTTTCCGTCCCCAATTCTGAGAGAGTCTGAAGATACCGCAAAGTGATCGTGACCGGTTCTACGGCCAGTATCTTGGCCGCGTCCGCCAGCTTCTGCGATGCCTGGTATTCGCCGTCGGCGTTGATAATCTTCGCGCGCCGTTCTCTCTCGGCTTCAGCCTGGCGCGCGATGGCGCGCTGCATATCCTGCGGAATATCCACCTGCTTCACCTGGACCTGGGTGACTTTGATGCCCCACGCCTCGGTCTGTTCGTCAATGATATTCTGCAGTCGAAGGTTCAGTTTCTCACGCTGCGAAAGCAGATCGTCCAACTCGACTTCGCCCAGGACGGCCCGCAACGTGGTTGCCGCAAGCTGCTCGATCGAGAAGCGAAAATTTGTCAACTCGATCACCGCCTTCTGAGCATTGATAATCCGGTAAAAGAGCACAGCGTTGACTTTGACCGAGATGTTGTCGCGCGTGATGATGTCCTGAGGCGGCACGTCCCACGTTTCAATCCGCAGCGAAACTTTGACCAGCTTATCAATGGGCCACCAGATCCAGATGAGCCCCGGCCCCTTGTCCGGCTGTTGAACCCGCCCCAGGCGAAACACCACCGCCCGTTCGTACTCCCTGAGGACATTCAAGCAAGATGCGGCATAGATCAGCAGAATGATGCAGACAACCAGATAGCCCATCTCTCCTCCTTGCCGTCCTTGACGGCCGCAAAAGCCGCTACCCCGGAAAATTCCGGCGCCAGTGTCTGGCCGCTCAGCCCTGGTGAGATTCAGGACTTGCCGCTGACTTCAGTTGTGGACAGTCTACCGGGATTCTTCCTCAGGCTCAACCAACAATGTTAAGCCTTCCACTTTCCGGATTCGAACGCGGCTGCCCGGCGGAAGATGTTGTTGGGCCCGGGCATCCCACAATTCCCCGTGAACCAGCACTTTTCCTCCCGGGTTCATATCCGTGCGCGCGACTCCAATCGAGTTTACGAAGCCCTCTTCGCCCGTGACAGCCTTGCTCTTCGTTGCCTTCCAGGCAAAGCGCATCAGCACCACGGTGATCACGGACAGCGGCACCACCACGGCCAGCACGGTCGTCAGGTAGATTCGAGTGCCCGGCCATGGGGAGTTAATCAGAATCATCGACCCGAAAACAATGGCGGCAATCCCTCCCACAGCGAGAATGCCGTGCGAAGTGTAAGTCGCTTCAAGGCCGAACAAGGCCAGCCCAATCAGGATCAACGCCACACCGGCGTAGTTGATCGGCATCAGGTGGAAACCAAACAGAGAAAGAACCAGCGAAATAGCCCCCACAACGCCCGGCAGAACTCCGCCCGGATGAGTGAACTCAACATACAATCCCAGAACGCCGATAGCACCCAGAATAAATGCGATGTTCGGATTTGCCACCCAGGAAAGCACCTCTTTGAACCATGGCATCTGATAAGGAACGATGCGCCCGCCTGCCAGATTCAGGACCGTTTCCGATCCGTTGGAACGCTTGATGGTCTTCCCGTCAAGTTGCTTGAAGATTTCCTGGGGGTCATTGGCGATAGCGTTGATGAGGTTGTCCTTGAGGGCTTCCTGCGCCGTCAACGATATGCTCTCCCGAACGCCGTCTTCGGCCATTTTTTCATTCCGTCCCCTGGTGTCCGCAATGGAACGCATAAAAGCTGCGGCGTCGTTCAGGATTTTGGTCTCTTCCGTCTTCCCTGCTTTCATGCCACCCATCATCACCGGATGCGCCGCGCCGGTATTCGTACCCGGGGCCATCACCGCGATATCTCCGGAAAGCAGAATAAAGAAGCCTGCAGAAGCAGCCCTGCTGCCGCTGGGATAAACATAAGTAATGACCGGAACGCGTGAGTTCATCACTGCGCTGACGATGTCCCGCATGGAATCACCCAGGCCGCCCGGAGTGCTCAATTCAAGCAGTATGGCGCTGGCGCCATTCCGGTTGGCGTATTCGATCCCGTGGACCACGTAGTCCGCACTGACGGCTTGTACGACACCTTCCAGTCTAATCTGCACGACAACAGGCGCGGGTGGGGCGGAATACAACGGGGTCAAAACGAAGGCGCCCGTCAAAAGGACGGCCTGGATTATTGCTTGCTTGAAAAACTTTGCACTCAAGGTTTGTCTCTGTGAGCAGCCAATTGCGCACGGATGTCTTTCGCCAGGTTCTGGGCTTCCAAGTTGGCCGGGTCAAGGTGCTGGGCAGCTTCCACCTGTTTCAAAGCAGGGTCCAGATGATCGAGAGAGACGTAAGCCTTCGCCAGCCCCAGATGCGCTTCGAAGGATTCCTTCTGCGCCAGCGCTGTTTGGAACTCTGTTGCGGCCAGCGTGTGCTTGCCCTCGCGTTCGTATACCTGTCCCAGGGCCTGATGAGCTGCGCTGCTATCCGGAAGGGAAAATACGGCTTCGGTCAAATCGCGTTCTGCCTCTGGAAGATTCCCTCCCGCAAGCAGCCCCAGACCCTTCTCCAGGCGAATCTGCCCTTCCTTCTTTTCTCCCTCGTCCTCCTGCTCCGCCAGCCCTGCATGTTCAGCACTTACAAGTTGGAGCAAATGCAGATGAAAAGCCTTACTGTCATACTCCTTGCTGATCCGCGGCCTGAGAGGAGGGTCCGGCTGCGCATTGCTGCTATCTCCCGGAGGATCATCGGCGGAGCCTTTCTGATGAGCGGAGACCCAGGCGAGTTCGGTCTTGCGGGCCTCGGAATCACCCAGTTCACCCGACACCTGCGCGAGGAGAAAATGGGCCTCCAGGTCGTCTCCACCCTGCGCCAGAACTTCCTGGAGATATTTCCCGGCCTGGCTATACTTCTGCAGATGCCATAGGGTCAGGCTCATATTGAAAGTGTAATCAGAGTTCTCCGGGTCCTTTTGAAGGGCCCGCTGCAAATCGGCCAACGCCTCATCGTAGCGGCCTGCGTTCAACTCCACGGCTCCGAGATTGTTAAACACCTCGCCCAGCGGGAACATCACGGGAAGCTTCTTGAAAGCGGCCTCAGCCAGGACGTTGTGTCCGAGCTCATATTCGTCAACACCCAGCAGGAACAAAGACTCCCCGTAGTCGCGGTCCCCGGATTTCACAAACTGAAGCCACCGGGCGGAATCGGCATAAGACTCCTGCTCAAAATAGTATTTACCCAGCGCGAATGCGGCCCGGTGATCGCGGGGATTCAGGTGGTCAGCTTCCTGCAGAAAATGGATTTCACTCTTCGAATCTGTGGACAATATCCCTCGAATATAACTTTCAAATGCATCCAGCCGAACATCAGGAAAACGGTCCGCGAATTCGCCCTCGGTCCCGATCGCTGCCGCATTCGCCCGCGATTTCAGAAGCTCCCAGGCTAGACGGGTTTCAAGAACATCCAGATCGGTCAGCTTGCCGGTCAACACAACTGGACGCGAGAGGCTTAAATCCGGAAGGTTCAGCCATTGCACGCGCGTGGTCAATTGATCTCCGGAAACTGTAAAGCGTCCTACTACGGCAACCGAAGCACCCAGAGCCCGTGCCACCTTGTACTCGCTGGCCAGGGTCAGCGGCGTCTGGGGCGACAGCCCCAGTTGGTCACAAGCATCATTGCGGTCGCTCCGCTCGAGAACAATTCGGGAGGGCGACGCCAGCCGCGTCGCAATCAGTTCCGCAATTCCTTCCGACATCCAGCCCAGGCTCGAATTTCCGCTCAAATTCTCCAGTGGAAATACCAGAAGGACCCTGGGCGGAGCGGCTCCCATACCCACGCAGGCAAACAGCAAGACAACGACTAACCCCAGACACTTCTGCTTCATAACTCTCGTTCCGGCCAACGGCGGCCATTATAACACCGGCAGGCGCAACACCTGAATGTTGCTGGTGCGTTTCCGCCCGCAAGCCTCCCTCTGAAAAGGAAGCGTTGCCAGGCGTCACTCCTTGATGGCCACAGGAGGATTTTTCATCAAAGTGATGAAGGCGGGATATTTGCTGATCTTCTGGATGTCCGGATCCTGAAGAATTCTCTTCTGGCTGTTGAAGCCTTCCTCCATCGCGCGCTCGAGATAGCGGACCGCCTTGTCCGGCTCGCCCACAGAGGCAAAAATCTTGGCCATATAGAAATAGAATTTGGCATTCGTGTACCGGGTCTCTACCGTCGTCCCCTGGCTTTCGGGATTCCTCGTCAAAACTTCAGGGTCCAGTTGAATCGCCGCTCGGTACTCGCGAGTAGCCTGCTCGTACTTCTTACGAGCGAAATAAGCTGTTCCGAGGTTGAGGTGGAAGGAAGCGACTTCAGGGCTCATCTTGATGGCACGCCGGTAAAACTTGATCGACTTCTTGGCCTTCCCCGCCAGGTAGTAAGTTGAACCCATGTTGTTCCACGGCTGCGCATAGGTCTGATCGAGCCGGATGGCTTTCTTGTAAGATTCCCTCGCGTGGTTATAATCCATTTTCTGCTGGTAGCAGATGCCCGTCTTGTTCCAGAGAATGGCGATTTTCATTTCGCTCTGCGGTGAGGGCGTCTGGAGCCTGAGGGCATGGGCATAAAGCTCAATGGCTTTGTCATACTCCTTCCGCACCATGTAGAGATCGCCCCATTGTTCATCTGAAAGATTGGCGGCCGGCCGCTCCGTCTGCTGAATGCCCGCCGTTGGCTGCGGCGCTCTGGCAGGAGGGTCCTGCGCGCGCAGGCTTGAAACGCCCAGCGCCAGCAGGGCCCCAAGCAGAACTCCTGCCGCGCGAATCGATGCTTCCCGTCTCATGGCTCACCCTCCCGGCACCGGACATTGATACCTCAGGGCGGTGGTTGACTGGGCGAAGGCTGTTTCGATTGAGATTTCGAGTCTTTACTCTTAAAAATGGACAGGAACCTGTGCAGCAGGCCGCCCTTCTTCTGCGTCTGTTGAGTTGATTGATTCGAGTTGTCCCCCTGTGAGCCCTCCTGGTTTTGCTGCCCTGGAGGCTGTGCCGCCGGCATGGCAGGTCCCGATACTACACTCTGTGCATTCTGGTCTGCCGATTTACTGTCCGGATGAAAAATGCGCCCCAGAATTCCGCCGACCCTTTCCAGCGGATTTTCAGTATGGGGCTCGGTCCCCTGGATAAAGAATTCGTTATGGACATTCTCTGTCGAGTTCGAAGCCACAAGCTGGCCCTGATCATTCAGAGGAACGCTCACAATGCCTGGAGGCTCCATAAAGGGCTGCACGTCGCTATAATCAGGAAGTGCGGTCGCGTGTTTCATAAACGCCGTCCACGTGGGAAGCGCTGACCTCGCGCCCGACAGGTCCAATGCCTGATCGTTGTCGTAACCCACCCACACGACTGCCAGCAGGTTGGACGTGAATCCCGCAAACCAGCCGTCATGATAGGAGTTCGAAGTCCCGGTCTTGCCAGCTGCAGGCAAAGTGAACCCTCGTGCCCGAACGCTTGCCCCGGTACCTTCACTGATTACACTCTGCATCAGGCTTACCATTAAATAGCTGATGCGGGGATCCAGGACCTGGCGCGTCACTTGCGGCACGCGATAAATGGTCTGGCCATCAACGTTGTTGACCATCAGAATTGATTGCGGTTGCTCATAGGTGCCGGAATTGGAAAAAATGGTATAGGATCCGGCCAGTTCCAGCGGCGTCACCTCATAGGCCCCCAGCGCTATGGCCGGAGTTGCCTGGATGCCCTGATTGAGCCCGGCGGCTAACGCCAGGTCGCGGATCTTATCAAAACCGACCATCTGCGCCAGTTCCACCGTGGCCACGTTCAGCGAGTGGGCCAGCGCCTCGCGGACTGACACCGGGCCAAGGTATTCACCCTTATAATTCTTGGGCTCATAAACCTGATTGCCAAACTGGAAAGTTGTGGGCTCGTCAGTCAGGATGGTGGCCGGCGTAATGACAGGCTGCGCGCCGTCGATGGCAGAGTTCAAGGCAGTGGCGTACACAAAAGGCTTGAAAGAAGAGCCGGGCTGGCGCCGCGCCAGAGCGTGGTTTAACTGGCTTTGCGCATAGTTCCGCCCGCCCACCAGCGCCCGGATTGCGCCCGTGTGAGGGTCCAGAACCACCATCGCCACTTGTGGCTCCCTGGGTCCGTTGGTCGCCTGTGGAGCATGGTGGCGCATCTTTGCAATCGTCTTGTCAACCTCCTCCATGCCCGTAGCGACCGCTTCAGACGCCGCCCGCTGCAAATCGGGATCTATCGTGGTGTAAATGCGGAAACTTTGCGAAAGCAGTTGCTGCTCAGAAAAATGAGAGAGCAGATCGTCCTGAATCATGTCCACAAAGTATGGCGCCACGCCGCCGCCCAGGCTCTCCGGGGCCAGCCCCAGCGGCGCGGCCGATGCTTCCCTGGCTTCGGCTTTGCTGATGTAGCCCGCCCCTGCCATCTCCTGCAGAACGTGGTTGCGCCGTTCCGTCGCGCGCTTCGCGTGACGGTAGGGTGAATAATAGTTGGGGCCGCGAATAATCCCCGCCAGCAGGGCAGCCTCCGGCAGGGTCAGAGACGAAACATTTTTATTGAAGTAAGCGTTCGCCGCCTCGCCGAACCCGTATATCGAAAAGCTGCCGCTTTGCCCCAGGTAAATCTCATTGGCGTAAAGATCGAAAATGCGGTCCTTGCTTAACCGGTGTTCCAGCAGGAAGGCGATAAAAATTTCCTGCAGTTTCCGGCTGATAGTGCGCCGCGGGGTCAGGAAGAAATTCCTGGCCAGTTGCATGGTGAGCGTGCTGCCACCTTCAACGGCCTTGCCTGCCCGCAGGTCGGCCAGCGCGGCGGCAAAGATACGGAACAGATTGATTCCGTAGTGCGTGAAAAAGGTGTGGTCTTCGGCAGCCACCACCGCATGGACCAGGTGTTTTGGAAGCTGCTGGTAATTCACCACGCGCCGCTTTGCCCGCGTGCTGCCGAAGAGCGTGGTAATCACCTGTGGCTCAAGAAAGTAATTCTGCAGCGGCGCGCCCTGCTGAAGGGGCGTAATGGAGGCGACGCGCCCGCCCTTGAAAACCAGCGTGGCAGACCCTTCCTGCATTACCGGCCCACGGAAAAAAGAGTCCGGGCCCGGCTGAATCACCAGCCGGTCCTCCTCCTCTTCAAAGGTCCCAAATTTCGAATCGCTGCCGCCGGTTGTATAGCCGGCTCTCTGCAGCTTTGCCGCCACGTCTTCCGGAGTGATCCGCTCGCCAACCTCAACCTGCGTGGGGGCCGCGTAAACCAGCGAGGCGCGGCTAAAAACCTCCCCGCTCAGCCTCGCATCGATCATGCGGGAAAAGTGCACGTAGAAATAGGCGAAAACCAGCGCGCCAACCAGCGCGCACAGAACTCCCCCTCCCAGCGCCAGCTTTTGCATCAGGGTCAGATTCCCGATCCTGAGACGCCAGCTTCTTGCTCCGGGCCTTGAGAGATTCCGTTTTGGCGAGTTCTTTCGGGGGCTCACGGCTTAAATATTGCTGTTCTGAGCCGAGAGGCTGAAATGGAGAGGAAACGTGTAGATTTTCAGGTCTATGCTGACCTCATACCGGACTTCAATAGTAACGGTCTGGCCAACGGAAACCTTGATGTCCTGACGTTCCACAGGAAGACTCAGCGACGCGGCCTTGGAATAAATTTCCGCCTGAAGCTCTTCAGGCTTCGGCTGTGGCTGACGAACCGTCGCCTCCACAGCCGCCTGGTTCAGGAAATCCTGAAACTCATAATTTTCAACGTATACCGGCACAATCTTGAGAGCACAAAACACTACCGCCCCCAGAAAGGCCAGGGCGAGGATCGCTTTCACTCACCCTCCCCGAGTCGCTGAGTGACATCACCTTTTCTATCGTCGTCTGCCCACTTAATCCTTAAGTCTTTAAGCGATCCCGCAGCCCTGATGCCACCGAGTCAAGATTAGCATCGTGGACCTGCTTTGTCGAGCGATCATAGATTTCACCCAGCCCCTGCGCCATCTTCTTCTTACCCAATGTCACCCGGTAGGGCACGCCAATCAGGTCGGCGTCCTTGAATTTGACGCCGGGCCGCTCCGGCCGGTCGTCAAAGAGGACGTCAAGCCCCATTCCCTGCAACTGTTGATAGAGATTTTCGGCGGCGCTCTTCACGGCGTCATCGTCCATGTTGGCCGCGGTCAGCACAACGTCAAAGGGAGCGATGGCCCGCGGCAGGAACATACCATCCGCGTCATGGTTCTGCTCCACGGCCGAAGTCAGAATACGCTCGACGCCGATCCCGTAAGAGCCCATCGTGAGCGGGACCTCCTTGCCGTTCGGGTCGAGCACCGTGGCATGCATAGCTTCCGAATAGCGCCGCCCCAGCTTGAATACGTGGCCCAATTCAACGGCTACAGAAACCCGAAGGGGCTTTCCACACCGGATGCACAAATCGCCCGCCTCCACCACGCGAAGGTCCGCGTATTCGGCGCTAAAATCGCGGCCGGGCGTCACATTGCGAAGGTGGGTATTGTCCTGATTGGCCCCGGTGATCAGGTTGCGGCGCCCCTCGAGCGCCTGGTCGGCCAGAATGCGCGCCCCCTTGATTCCAACCGGCCCCAGCGAGCCCAGATGCGCCCCGTGGAGGTCAAACGCTTCATCAGCGGTTGCAGGCCGATACGTTGTGGATTGCAGCACCGACGCCAGCTTGGTTTCGCTCAGCGAATGGTCGCCGCGCAGCAGGACCACCACCGGCTTGCTTTCAACAATGTAGACCAGCGTCTTGATCATCCGCGAGCCCGGTTCGCCCGTGAATTTGACAAGGTCATCAATGCTCTTCTGCCCCGGCGTCGGAAAAGCCTCCGGGGCGGCGTCACCGGGCAAGTCTGCAACCGGCGCCACCGACGATCGCGCTTTCTCCAGATTTGCGGCATAACCACAATCGCAAATGGCGACAAAATCCTCGCCGGACTCGGTGGGCACCATGAATTCGTGCGAAACGGTCCCGCCCATGGCGCCCGAATAGGCCTCGGCAATTACGTACTTCAGCCCGCAGCGGTCGAAGATGCGGCAGTAAGCGTCATAATGTTTCTGGTAGCTCTTGTCCAGGCCCTCGTCGTTCAGGTCGAAAGAATATGAGTCCTTCATGATGAACTGGCGCAGGCGCAGCAGCCCCGACTTGGGCCGAGGCTCGTCCCGGAACTTTTCCTGAATCTGATACCACAACTGGGGAAGCTGCTTGTAGGAACGGATTTCCCCGCGCGCAATGTTAGTCATCTCTTCTTCATGGGTCATGCCCAGGCACATGTCATGCTGGTTGCGGTCCTTGAATTTGAACATCGTCTCGCCGAACAGGTCATACCGTCCCGATTCCCGCCAAAGCTCCGCCGGGTTCAGCGCCGGCAGATAGAATTCCTGCGCCCCAATCCGGTTCATCTCCTCGCGGATAATCTTCGTGATCTTCAGAAACGATCTTTGGGCAAGATACAGATACGCATACACCCCGGCCGCCACCTGCCGGACGTAACCCGCGCGCAACAGCAACTGATGGCTGGCCGCTTCCGCCTCCGCAGGAACTTCCCGGAGCGTCGGGATAAACACCTGACTCCAACGCATATTTCAACCTTTCCAAACTTTGAGGATCCTGGTCACTCTGGGCCAGCGCTCGTAATGGCAAATCGTCATTCTTGTGGAAACGCCGCTCCAATGTCAAGGAAGGCACGGGGCCGAATCAGCAGGATTTTCCGCTGGATGCAGAGGCGGGCCGGCGGGGCTACATCGATGTAGCCGCTTCTCGGGTTCGTTTCGGGTTTGTTTTTCGCCAGGTGCGATTCTAAAGGACTTCGCGGGTTCGTTTTCGGGTTCGTTTTTTCCACAGGTCGAATCTAAAGGACTTTTCGGGTTCGTTTTCGGGTTCGTTTCGGCTAACATGTGTAGCCTTTGCCTTTGTTTTCAACAACTTCTCGGCTTCGTTTCTGCAAATAACATCTTTTTTGTCCCACGCGTTTTGG
>DATEKC010000077.1:0-10222 GCA_035277665.1 Terriglobia bacterium | reverse complement strand
CCTGCAGGATGTTGTCGATGTCAAACCGGTCGTAGAAGAGGCCCGCGCCCGCCCGCAGCACGGTTTTGGGAGCGCTGCCGCTTTTGCCGATCCCCCACGCGAAGCCCACGCGCGGTGCGAGGTCAAAATGGTCGTTGATGTGGTTCTGCCCTTCGAAGCGCAAGCCTCCGGTGAGAGAAATATTCGGCCGTACGCGCCAGGTGTCCTCGGCATAGAGCGCGTAGTCGATACGGTTCGCGCTGGCCAGCGGGCTGCCGGTGATGATCGAGAACTGGCTGGCGCCGCCGCCCGCCGCAATGATCTGCGCCGGCGTCAGGCCTTGCGCGAGGCCCTGGGCGTAAATCGAATAACCGGAAATTCCCGGAAATGTGAAAGTGCCGTTGTAGCCGCTCGTGGTGTTGATGGACTGGCTGATGTCGCGCACCCGGCCGCCGAAAGTCAGCGCGTGTTTGCCGAAGGTCATCGACGTTTCGCTCTGCAATTGGTACTGGTTCCCCGTGTCCAGATAGGTCCCTTTGCTGCTCCCGCCCCCGGTGAAGGCGCCGATCACGTTCAGGGTGGGGTCGGTGCTGAGCGGGTTCTGCATACTGTCAGAGTGGACATACTGAAAGCGCGTCTGGGTGACGGTGCGCGTGCTGATCACCTGCGTGTCGCTCACCTGGACCAGGTTCTCGCTGCCCGTCGAGTTGTAGCCGCTCGTGGGAAGCTGGAATTGCCCGATGCCCGCATTCGTGTTTTCGTTCGACCAGTGCTGGTAACGAATCGACATCACATTGTTGTTGCTGAGCTGCAAATCCACGCGCGGGCTGATGTTGGTCCGCGAAGCGGGGCTGGCAACCGCCTCATTCAGCAGGCTGCCGCCGGGGCCGAAGTTCGCCGCGGGGACAATGGCGTTCACAATCGAGGTGCTGTCGGTGCTCCGGTGGAACATATCGAAAAAGAACGACGCTTTCTTGCTGATGGGCCCGCCGAAATCCCCCGAAAACATCTGCGAATGGTAGCCCGGCTGGTCGGTCACAAAGGGGTTGCGGGAATTGAATGCGGAATCGTTGCCGAATGAAAAGATGCTGCCGTGATACTTCTGGAAGCCCGGCTTGGTGGTGATGTCGATCCGGCCGTAGCCCAGCCGCTCGTAGGCTGCCGAAAAGGGGTTCTGATTCACGCGCACTTCCAGGATGGCTTCCTTGGGCGGCAACTGGCCCCCGGAAAATCCGTCAATGTAGATCTGCCCGCCGTTGGGTCCCGCCGCCGGCCCGGCCAGTTCCTGCAGTTCGGTCTGCAGATCGTCGGGATCATCGGAGAGGGATTTCAGGTCCGCGCCTTTCAGCACCACGGCGCCGACGTTGCTGTCAGGGCTCACGCTGAGCTGCTGGCTTTCGCCCTCCACGGTGACCTGCTGTTTTTCCATCACAAGGGCCAGTTGGGCGTTCACCACCTGCGGCTGGCCATTGGCCACCTGAACGTCGGCCTTGCTGAAAGTTGCAAAACCCATAGTGCTGATGGCCACCGAATAGGCGCCGGGCGCAAGGTCCTTAAAGCTGTAGCGACCCTGCTCGTCGGTCTGCGCCGTTTTGGCCGCGTGATCGGGCCCCGTCAAGATAACAGTCGCGCCAGGAATGGCCGCGCCGGAAGGGTCCGTAACCTGGCCGCTCAGGGCGCCGTTGCCCGCCTGCGCAAAAACTGCGGCGGAAAAACAAGAAATCGCTAGGAATGTCAAGAATGTCCGGCTGAATCTTCCAGAAAAGTCGATCCTCATCGCGAGCCTCCACAAACTCCCTGTGCACATTGAAACGCCGGGCCGTTACCGCTTGCGCCGCCCTGCTTACCTTGAACGATCAAGGCAAATGGAAGACCTTTGCGTCCGCAATGTCCGGGCCTTTGCTGTCTGCGATGTGCCATAAGTCACAACTCTTGTCGAAACTGCTCTCTCCGATTGGCTATGGACGGTGTTGCAGGCGTGGAGGTTTCTTTTGGTGTGTTAAATGCGTGTAAAACCGGGTGAGAAAAGCCTGAAAAAATGAGGAAATTCTATTAAATTCGCAGCGGCAGGCTCGGGCCCCTCCCAAAAGAAACCCTCTCCGAGGGGACGGTGCCGGAGGGACGACGGCGGATGAGGGGGGTGTTTTGAAAATTGGTGATTGGTGATTGGCGATTGGGTGATTGAATGCAATTATGAATTCTGAATTATGAATGACGTTTGCCTGAGTTGGCAGCCGGGTTGTTCCGCCGTGCCGGTTAACTCAGCGGCCGTTTTGCCGTTTGCGAAGGGCATCTTTCGCCCCTCCGGGCCTTTGCGGCCTCTGTATCTCAATAGCTTTAACACAGAGAGCACAGAGGGCTCTCCTTGAATTCCTCGCATGGTCCTGTGGGGCCACGGAGGACAAAGAGAAGCGTCTTTCGCCCCTCCTCGGCTGCGGTTATGTTTCGATGGCGTGTTTTCCCATGGCTTACGCCATGGGCTAAATTCTTCCGCCCCGTTCCGGGGCTCGACGCCCGGGGCAGTTCCACGGATGGATATCCCCGGCTCCCGTCCGCCGATTCCCGATTGCCGATTCCCGACTCGCGACTGCCGACTCCCGTCTGCCTTCTGCCTTCTCTGCAACCACGGCCCAAACCCGGCGCCCGCCGTTTGCGGATCGAGCGCCTGCACCGGATGGCGCCTGCGCTTCCACCGCGCCCGGTTTCAGGCGCCGGGCTCCCCCTATGGGTCGGACCCTGATTACCAAATCGCGGCCACAACCGACTTCAACGCGTGGCTAACTATTGCGTAGCCCGGAACGTACGGGCCAATCACCACGACTGCCGCAACCACTGCAATGGCAACAACCAGCGCACCCAGCTTGCTGCGTCTTGTGTACCAATCCTTCTGCTCCGGCGGCTCATCCTTCGTGCCGTAGATCATCATCAGTTCGCCTGATCTTTCCAGTCGTATCGCCATTGTCCCCTCCCCCATTCTCGCATCGTCCCTGGCGAAACTTCAGGGACTTTCAAAATCAACTTGACAACTTCTGCCGGCACGGATGGATCTTCCGGGTGACTTCAACTCCCTGCGTCCCCGGTCACGGGCCCGCAATCATTAAGAGATGTAAATCCGCTGACCCGCCCTTCCCGCAAGGCCTGTTTCTTCCGGCCCGCGCGCGCCCCGGCGCATCTGAAAGGCCGGAGCAAGACCTCCTGGCGGATCAATCTCTTCGCTATTCCGTAAGTAATAGTACGTCCACTGCTGAAAAATAGAATCAGGTCTGGGCAGGAAAACATACCCGCAGACACCCGATCCCTTCTAGGGTATTTGCCGGGGCCAGGGCGTGAAATTATACGTACTGCAAAGGCCAGTCTTTGAAGAACGCCGGCCGCTGAAATTTGCCAAACAGGGTGGCAACAGTCTCTTGCAGCGCCACTGTCCTGCGGCACTTTTCAGGGGGGGCAAAATTCCGGCGCTGGAGATGTCCGTCACTCTATTAAAAAAATCTCATTAGTTTCTAAACAGCCCGCAGAGCGAATGGCCGCTCCGCAGTGCCTGGGCCGTTGAGAAGTCTCTTCGAGCGGCTGCACAAACAGACCAAGTGTGTTTGAGAGATTTGACATAGTGCATTTTTGCGATGGCCTGCGCGCCGGCAACTTATTGATGACGGCGCTGCGCCGGTGTGGCGTGGCCGGAATGGTGGGCCTCGCGAAAGTCGCTGGTGCAGTAATGACCGTCTTCAGGCCGGTAGCCTGACGTCAGCGCTTCACTCTGCGTCTGCAGCTTGCCCGGCCCGCGCCCGAACAGCACGTTGCCGCGGCAGTAGTAAAAACCGGATTCCTTTCTTGCCCAGACCAGGGCTCCGGGCACGGGCGGCGGGTCTTTCTGGAAGAGCGCGGAAACTTCCTGCACGACGGGGAGACTGCCCGAGGTCTCGACGCCCTGGCGCAGCCAACCGGAATACACCAGCGCCATAATGCCAACCATTACAATCAGCGCGGGAATCAGCGGGGACGCGCCAAGCAACGTATGAGGCGAAACACCCTGCCTGCGCCCGCGGCCGCCCGAGCCATCCGCCGACCAGAAAGGCAGATCTGGATTGGAACGGCGCGCGGCGTTCCTGCCAATGCCCGCCGTGTTGGATTCCTGGCGCTTCTTTCCGTGCTGGCCCATCTCACCTGCCCCTTTTGCGAAGAGCGTTTCAAGGACAAACCTCGCTGCCCCGTCTTTCCATGCTTATCAATCGGCTGGAAGCGGCCATAGGATTAGGCCTGTCCAAAGGTAAGTGACCATCGCGGCGATTGGCGGTCGGATTATTGGTGGTTTGTGATTGGCGATTGGTAATTTGCGATTGGGCGATTGCAAAACAATTACCAATTACAAATTACGAATGATCCGGCCGTTATTTGCGGAGATCGCCTTTCGCCCCTCCGTGCCTCAAAAGCGGCTCGCACCCCATGCCGTCATTCTGAGCGCAGAACTGTCCCGGATGGGACGGGGCGCAGTGAAGAATCCCTGCATAGCGTTTTTCCAATGGCTGGCCGCGGTCAAGCTGGAGGGTTTATTTTCTCAATAACGCTTCATTGCTGTCCATGCAGCCAATCCTGTGTCATCTCTCCTCAGGTCTGGCGCAAAAGAACAAGTCGGGACAAAAAAATAGCGTATACTTAAGCCACTAGGGGCTGATCACGAGGGCCACGGGTACCCAGGAACAATTGATCCTATAGAGTGGAATCGCTTGGACGTCGACTCCTTCCAGAAAGTCTCCCTCGCCGGGACGCCATCGCACGGCCTGGATGCGGTTCTCCAGAAGATCGTGCAGAGTCTCTCGGAAAATCCTGACATCGCTCTGGCGCGTATCTGGCTGCTTGGGCCAGGCGACGTCTGTACATCCTGTGCCATGAAGAGCCTGTGCCCGGACCAGACGCGCTGTCTTCATCTCGTGGCCAGCTCCGGCCAGTCTCTGCAGCCCCAGGTGACGGGAGACGGCGGGCAGGAAGAGTGGTCGCGCATCAATGGCCACTTTCGCCGGATCCCCTTGCATGCCCCTCTCAAAGTATCCCGTGTTGCAACGTCGGGTGAGCCTGTTTACATCCGGACTGAAGACGGAGAGCTCGCCCAGCTATGGATTTCGCGCAAGGAGTGGGTGCAGGCACAGAAGATCATGAGTTTTGCCGGCTTGCCAGTCGTCCACCAGGGAGAAGCCCTTGGAGTGCTCGCAGTTTTCAGCCGGGTCGAGTTGAGTGAGCGAGAGTTGGGATGGCTGCAGGGTTTTGCCGAACGTGCGGCAGAGGCGATATCAAAAGTGCAGGCGACGGGCCAGGTGATGGCCTTGCAGTCGAGCGTTACGGCGCTCGAGGAGCGTTGGCGGTCGGTGTTCGAGAGATCGGCCATTGGTGTGGCCTTCAGCGACGCGAGAGGCCGGTTTTTGGACGTGAACCCCGCCTACCAGAAGATTCTGGGCTATACAGAGGAGGAGCTTCGGAAGCTCTCGTTTTACGACATTACCCCGGAAGAATTCCGTGAATCCAACCGGACGCTTGCAGCCAACTTGTGGTCGGGAAAAGTGAAGCAATATCAGTTCGAAAAGCCCTATCTCCGGAAGGATGGAACGATGGTCTGGGTCCTGCTGCATGCCTCGCTTGTACCTGGCGCGGGAAACGTGCCGAGATTCGCGATGGCGCTGTGTGAAGACATCACCGAACGCAAACAGGCCGAAGAGTCTCTCCGGAGAAGCGAAGAACGCCGGCGAACGCTGCTGGAGATCAACAATGCCATTATTACGAAGCTCAACCAGGACGAACTCTTCCATGCCATCTGCGAAGCGTTGAAAGGAGTGGTGCCTTACGGCCGCGTCGCCCTCATCCTGCGCGATCCGTCTGCCGATGTTCTGCGAATTGCCGCCCTCGAGGGGCCTTTTCAGGGAAAGAAATTTGCTATAGGGCACGAACTTGGACCCGAAAGCATCTCCAGATGGGTCGTCGAAAGCCGGCGGCCCCTCCTGCGAAAGGACCTCGAGACTGAATGGGAATACCCGACGGAGCAGCTTCTGCTGGACAGCGGCATCCGGTCGCTCTGTGCGCTGCCCCTCGTCGCCCGGGACGAAACCAGAGGCGTGCTGTTCCTGGTCAGTCCCACAGCCGGTGAATATTCCGAAGATGATGTCCTGTTCCTGCAGGAAGTCGCTAATCAGGTGGCGCTGGCGGTCGGCAACGTGAGGGCCTATGAGGAGATCGGGAACCTCAACAAGCAGGTTGCCAGTACGGCCGAGCACCTTCGAACGCTGCTCGAAATCAACAACGCCATCGTCACAAACCTCTCGCAGGAAGCGCTGCTGCGTTCGATCGCGGAGTCGCTCCGCAGGGGAGTGCCATTCGACCGTGCCGCTTTGGCCATCTATCAGCCGGGCAGGGACGTTTTTCGTTTCGAAGCAATTGAGGGCAGCTCGGTTTCAAGTTATTTCCAGCCCAGGCTGGAGATCAGTCCTCGCAATAGCAGCGTAGGCTGGGTGTTTCATCATCAACGGCCCATTCTCCGCCAGGACCTGGAAAAAGAGCAGCAATACGCGAATGAAAGGCGCCTGGCCGCCGAAGGAATGCGGTCACACTGCGTGGTCCCGCTGATTGTGCGGGGGAAGAGCATCGGCACACTCAATGTCGCCCATGCCCATCCCGGCCAGTATTCGGAGGAAAATGCAGCGTTCCTGCAGCAAGTGGCCAACCAGGTGGCGCTGGCCGTGGAGAACATGCAGTCCTTCGAAGAGATCGCGGCGCTCAAGGCAAGGCTGGAGAAAGAGAACATCTACCTGCAGGAAGAAATCCGCACCGAGCACAATTTTGAGGAAATTGTCGGTAGCAGCCACGCCTTGCTGGATGTGCTGCGGACCGTTGAGCAGGTGGCCCCGACCGATTCCACTGTCCTCATTCATGGAGAGACAGGGACAGGCAAGGAACTGATCGCCCGCGCCATCCACGACCGGAGTTTGCGTAAGGAACGGCCCCTGGTCAGGGTGGATTGCAGCGCCATCTCGACGGGACTGATTGAAAGCGAACTCTTCGGCCACATGAAGGGCGCCTTCACAGGGGCCTCTGAGCGCCGCACAGGACGATTCGAAATCGCCGATGGCGGCACGATCTTCCTTGACGAAATTGGAGAACTGCCCCTGGAAATGCAGGTGAAGCTCTTGCGGGTCCTGCAGGAACGCGAGTTCGAGCCTGTGGGCAGCAACCGATCGATTCGAGTTGACGTCAGAGTGATCGCCGCCACAAATCGCAATTTGCAGGAGGCGGTAAACGCGGGCCGGTTCCGTTCTGACCTGTTCTACCGCCTGAATGTTGTCCCCCTTGAGGTGCCCCCGCTAAGGAAGCGCCGGTCGGATATTCCTCAGCTCGTGAGCTTTTATCTCTCCCGATACTCAAAGAAACTCGCCAGGCAGGTGGATACTGTTTCGCAGGAAGTGATGGAAAGGCTGATGAGCTACCCGTGGCCCGGAAACGTCCGGGAGTTGCAAAACGTTATCGAGCGGGCTGTCATCTTGTCCTCCGGGCCCAATCTTTTGCTCGACCAGGACCTTCTACCCGGCCCTTCTTCCGGGGCGAAAGAAAAACCCGAATTGCCCCTGCAGGGACCTTCGCCGATAACCTCGGGGCCTGCCCGGCTCTCTACATTGGAGGAGTTAGAGCGAGGTCACATCATTTCCGCCCTTCAACAGACGGGTGGAGTTATTGAGGGACCAAACGGTGCCGCTCGAATCCTTGACCTCCACCCAAACACCCTTCGCCATCGGATGCAGAAGCTAGGCGTCAGCCGCCTCGGCCACCACCAGCAGTAGTCCCGCCACCACATATGGTGGGGGCGGCCTCTCTATTCCTCTGAAAATTTACAGGACTACTAAAGTCACCAAGTGCGTCATAAAAATTCGCCCTGGTTCATTGGCCTGGCTATTTCGGCTGGCTTCATGGCGCAATTTGTTGATTTTTAACATATAAATTATCTTATTATTTGCGAATATTAACGTCATATTTTCATCAGCCTCGAGATGCAAGCACAAAAAACACTCAGACTTGCAGTTTGGAATCGAACCTGCCCTAAGGGAATCTCGGTGCGGGGGCTTCTCACATGCTGAAGGTAACGGTCGTTGAGTCTTCGGATTCGAGCGTCAGGCTGCGGGCGGAAGGCCGGTTGACAGGTCCCAGTATCGAAGAACTACGGGAATCATGTGAACTGCATGCACTTGCTGACGGTATGCGATTGACCCTGGATCTGGGGGATGTCTCGTTCGCAGACGCTGCCGGAATCAAGCTTCTTAAACATCTCAGATCGCGCAAGGTCGCCATTCTGAATCTTGCGCCATATTTGGCCCTGCAACTTCGCGTTGCTGAGTCCCGGTAGGGATTGCACCGAAACGGTAATAAGGCGCCCGAAGGTGATGATAGCAGGTAAGATGCCTGTCGAATTGGACAACGAAATCGCGCTGGTCCGGCTGGCACAGTCGGGCGGCGACGGAGCGTTTGAAATCCTGGTCAACCGGTATGAGCAAAGGGTTTACCGCCTGGTTCGCGCCATAGCCGCAAACGACGAGAATGCTGAAGAACTGTTGGTGATGTCTTTCTTAAAGGTGCATGAGGGTCTTGGGCAATTCGACGGAGAGGAAAGATTCTACACGTGGCTGGCGCGAATCGCAGTGAATGCAGCCGTATCCAAACTTCGCCATGGCGATGGTTTCACATGGGAGATGTTCGGTGAACATGCCGATGGCCCTGATGCCATGTCAACCCAGCGCGAGGTACGGGAATGGGGCTGCGACGCCAGACTCACCTACAGTAAAGCCGAGTTAGAGGCCATTCTGACAAGCGCGCTGGAGGATATTGACGCTCCTTTGCGCATCATCTTCATCCTCGGCGATATGGAAGGATTTTCATTGGAAGAGATAGCAAATATATTGGGGCTGTCAGTTCCGGTCGTAAAAACCTCCTGGATGCGTGCCCGGCTCAAGCTGAGGAACACTCTGAGCCCATGGTTCGAGAGCCTTGCTGTTCCCGCCTCGAAATGAAGCGGGCGTAACATGGACATTCATTTTCTCAGTCCCACTTCAACGGCTTGGAAAGGTCCATGATGAGGTAATCGATGGCGATTGAAGTTTCAACAATTTATGACGAACGCGATAAGACTTGCCTCCCGCACAGGTTGGACGGGGAACCGGAAGCTCTCCCGCTCGCCGGCTCCCTGGCCGGGTGCATCTGCCACGATCTGCGCGTACCATTGTCCGCCATCCTGGCGTACTCAGAACTCATGGCAGAGGAAAACGCGGACAAGCTGCGGAGAAAAGATTTCCACGAGGAAATCCGCCTGGCCGTATGCCGGATGAACGACCTCATTTCGTTGCTGATGGGGTCCTCCCGGGATCCTGAAACACTTCAGGCAGAACCCAATGACATCATGGAGATCATCAGGAGTGCGATTCGGGTGGTCGCCGTGAGGCCGGAATTCAGCCGGATTGCGATCACCTACGAGCACGAAGGCCTCATGGAGGGCAGGTTCGATCCCGGACAATTGCAACGTGTGATCACCAACATTGTTCTCAATGCTTGCGAAGCGGTTTCGAGCGACTCGGGAAGAATAGAGGTGAAATCGCTGGGGTGGTCCGATGGTGTAGAAATCAGTATTGCAGATAACGGTCCTGGCATCCCTGAACCGATTCGGCACGCCGCCTTCCAGCCCTTTGTGAGCTACGGCAAAACAGGGGGTACCGGACTCGGCCTGGCAATTGTTCAGAAAATCCTTCGCGCCCTGGGCGGGGAGATTTACCTGGAAAGGACCGGCCAGGAAGGGACCCTCTTCACAATTGTGCTCCCCTTTGGACGCCCCCGCTGGAAGTGAGACGTATAAGTCTCTCGCGGGTGGCGCATCTATGAAGGGGGCGGCGGGGTCAAGGGAAAAAAAGGATGAAGGATGAAGGACGAAATGGGAAGTAGGAATGGGGAGCAGAGAGTCGGGAGTCGGCAGCCGGGAGTCGGAAATCGGGAAAACAAAAAGCTCCTCACCAAAGAGCGCGAGTAGCGAGTAGGAAGTAGGAAGTAGGGATAGCCAAAATCCCCTCACCCGCCGTCGTACCTCCGGCACCCTTATAGTTCCAAGCCGGGTGCTGAAAGCACCCGGAACGTCATCAATGAAGTCAAACCTGTGTTGAAGTCTCGACAGAAGAACTCCAAGGCGATAAAACAGGCAAAGGAGGAAACGCCTCGCACGGCTACGAATCGT
>DATEKC010000076.1:0-20923 GCA_035277665.1 Terriglobia bacterium | reverse complement strand
CCGGCCGACGAAGTTCAAGACGGCATGCCCACCTTTCTTGACTGTAATTTTTCCGGTGTCGGTTTTCAATTTCCGAGGAAACTCAACGTCCACTTCATAAGCCCCCGGCTGCACGGGTGGCAAACGGAAGCGCCCCTGGTTATCTGTGACGGCGGAGGCCACAACCTGGCCGATGGAAGACCTGGCAATTATTTTGGCATTCGCGATGGCAACTCCGTCTTCAGTCCTCACCGTGCCGGAAATGGCGCCACTTTGAGGTTTGGCGGCAAGTCCGGTTGAGAGCAGAAACACGGCCATCAGCCCAGTGTTCAGGAATTTGACCCGGCAGGGCCGGAGCCTACATACAGCGTTTTGTCGTCCACGTTCCGCATAGTCCATTTCAGGGATACCCAACATGACGAATTCCTGGGGCAATTTTCTCAGAAGGAGCAGGCGCGCACAAGCAGTACACTCTTCATCCAACCTTATCGCTGAAGTTGCTGTAAATACTTTTGCGCCAGCGGATGGCCGGGTATCTGTTCCAGCAGCGCTTTCAAAACTCTTGCTGCTTCCGCGCGTTTGCCCAGCTTGGCGTCGACTCGTGCGAGGTTCAGATAGGGCTGGTCAAAGCTGGGGGCCTCCTTGATGCACCGTGAAAAAGTCTCAGCAGCCCGCGTGAACTGTCCGGTCATGGCATAGACTACTCCCAGGTTGTCGAGGGCCTCGGGATTGTTCGGCTGCAGGCGAACCGCCTGTTCAAGATATGCTTGCGCCTGTCTGTTGCTGCCCTGCCCTGCGAAAATCATTCCCAGTTTGTAATTCAATTGGGGATCGTCCGGCCGCCGTTTCAAAGCTGCCTCGAGAAGTTGCTGCGCATCCCGAACTCTGTGCTCATTTCGGTAAAGATCGGCGAGATTGCTTAGGGCCAGGTTGTTTGACGGGTCTTTGTTGAGAACCTGTTTGAAATAACTTTCGGCGAGCCCTGGCTTGCCCATTTGTGCCGCGACAATGCCCAGGTCGTTAAGACCCATCGGGTCATCAGGTTTCAGCTGAACCGCTTTTTGCAGCACTTCCCCGGCAAGTTCCCATTGTTTTTTTTGCATATAAAGGGTGGCAAGATTGTAATAGGCGTCGGCCGCATTCGGATCCTGACGGATGGCCCGTTTGAAGGCTGTCTCTGCCGCCTCGCCGTATCCGTGCTGTGCAAAAACCAGACCGTAGGTGAAGTAATTGCGCAAGTAGGGAGCGTGGGCAGAGCCCGGGAACGGAAGGGCGCGCTGCTGGCGTTCCTTGGCAGTTCGTGGGATGCGTGCGGCGTCCTTTACAATCTGGGAGACTGCTACAGGCCCCTGGTACACTTTGGCGATGCTGCTTTCTCTATCGATCAGAAAGGATGTGGGAACCGGAAGGTCTTTGTGGCGGTCAAACAGATACCGGAACAGCAGGTTATAGATAGCTGCCGTTTGTTCCGATCCCAACAGGACGGGAAAAGAAAACCGCTGGCCGCGGGCCAACGCGCGAACTATGTCCTGATCGCGGGGAGGGTCCAGGTTGACCGCGAGCACCTGCAAACCAGCTCGCTGTGTGAGGCCCTGTTCCTTTTCGACCCGGGCGAGAAACCTGATGGAAGCATTAGCCCAAGTCGCCCAGAAAATCAGCAGTAAGGGTTTCCCGGCAAGCCCGGAGAGGCTGTGCATGTTCGCCGCCAGGTCAGGCAAGGAAAAATCCGGGGCATCGAGCGGCGCAATCAGCCATGTGCCAAGGGTCGCAGGAAACGGAACCGTTCGTGACGGCACATAGCGGACCACAGGCTGTGAAACTCGTTTTGCAAAAGGTTCCGCGTGAAAGCTCTCTGAGCCTTCCACAATCTCTATGCGATGGTTTGCAGGCAGGTCCTTATACGACGATACCAATCCATTCGGCCAGCGGATGGTGGCGCTTACTGAAGCGGAAGAGTGCCCCAGACCAAAAAACATCTCTTTGCTGTGCTGGGAACAAAAGCCCGACCCTGCCTGCAGAAGTTTCATCTGTCGCGCACCGCCGGCCTCCACAACGACCCACGTTCCTATTGCGTCGTGGTTGCTCCGGGTCCCGCGGAGGCGGAAGGAGATCGCGTCTCCGATTTGCGCCGCGACATTCCGCAGGATGCGAACCTGCGGCCCGGTCCGGTTTTTGAGAAAGACTTCCAGCCGCCCGTCGTGGTCAAAATCCGCCAATGCAAAGGCACGGCTGTCGTCGTCAAAATCAAGGCCAACCGCTCCCGCCGCTTCTGTAAACGTCCCATCGCGGTTGTTGGCGTAAAAAGTATTTCTCTGGTAGCCCGCCCAGGTGCCGTCGGAACGGATCAACTCATTGATGGCGTCCCAGCCCAGTTTGTATCCGGGAGATCGGCCAGCGTCCGCCGCCGAACGAGCGATCACCTGGCGCCAGAAAAAGCTTTCCAGATTTTGCGGATCGGCTCCCGAAATGAAACCGTTGGCAATATACAGATCGGAATATCCGTCATTGTCAAAATCCCAATCCTGACAAGACCATGACCATCCGGATGCTTCCACGCCGGCCTTCTTGCTGTGGTCTTCGAAACCGCCACTTCCGACGTTGTGATAAAGAGAGTTTCCTTTTGCAAAGCGCTGATAAAGGGCCCGGGTCTCCTGGGCCAGGGACGGCATGAAATCCGGCTGGCTGCTGATCCGGCGTCCAGCGTCCTCCCACATGTTTGAAATGTAAAGGTCCGGCCTGCCGTCATTATCGTAATCAAACCAGCAGGCGCTCATCCCCGGGCCAATATCCAAAACGCCGGCCTTGGCAGCCACGTCGGTGAAAGTTCCGTCGCCGTTGTTATGATAAAGGTTGTTACGGCCGAAATCGTTCACAACATAGAGGTCCTGCCAGCCGTCACCGTCGTAGTCGCACCAGTGGCAATCGAAGCTGAAGTGGTTGTTGCCCTGGTGCATGCCGCTTGCTGCTGTGACGTCTCGAAAGGTCCCGTCCCCTTCGTTGTGGAACAGAAAATTCGGGGGGCCGTTTTGCGCGTCGTAATAGGGCGCGGGGTAGCGATACTCACCGAGGCCTTCGTAGTAACTGTACAGGCACAAATAGAGGTCCAGTTTTCCATCGCGATCGTAATCGCCGAAGGACGCACCCGTAAATGTTCCCTTCGGCGGTTGTTGAAAACCAAAAGCGTTGGGCCTCAATTTAAATGTTCCGTCTCCCTGGTTCAGAAACAGCAGCGGTTCGGTGACGGTGACGACCAGCAGATCCTGGCGGCCACGGTTCAGGACATCGGCAAAGAGCGCACAGGGAGTGGCGTCAAGAATTCCGACACCCGCAGCGTCTGTGACATCAACAAACGTCCCATTGCCGCGGTTGCGGTAGAGCCGGTTGGGCAATCCGGAAGGCTGACAGATGTAGATGTCATCAAAACCGTCGTTGTCGATGTCACCGGCTGCAATGCCGTTGTTGCCGTAGACATCCATTCCACACGCTCCGTCCAAGACGGTTCTCCAATAATTTGCCCCCGGCAATAGTTGCGAGAAATAGGACGGAGTGTCCGCCAGAACCTGAGAAGTGATCTCCTGGAACACCGGTGCAAAGGCCCGAACCTGTGTTTCCGCCTCTGCACTCCAACCAGTAATGCGCAGTCCCTGCGGGGTCTGCCTCCAGGAAATGCTCCATATGCCTGAGCGCTGCTCGCGGTAACAGCCCGACGTTTCTCCCAGAAACTCGTAACGGATGACCGTCTGAAGAGCTGGAGGATCGTGGTTGACAATCTGAACCTCTGCAAGCCCGAGCTGGACCTTCAGCAGCGTGATAAATGGCGCCAGCGACTCCCTGAGCGATTCGAGGAAGGCGAGACGCCCAAGCGTCCGGGAGGTGGAAAACCGGCGGCGCCTGATCTCCAGCAAGGCGTCCTTGCGAAGCAGACGGTCTTCAACTGGATGCAGGCTCGAACCCAGCGACTCAGCCGCGAGAGTTTGCCCAATTGCATTGGAACCGGCTGGCACGGAGTTCTGCAACTCTTCGATCCACTTTCGAAGTGATGCTTGAATGCGGGCGGCAAATCTTTCCGCAGGATAATCGTCCTGCTCGGGATCAACCTTCTTCAAAATGCCGGAAACAGGCCCGGGCGAGCGATACTGCGGATGAAGACGATGGGTGACAAAGCCCGGCGCGCGCGGTGATGAATGCGGCCCTGCCTTGGTCGATGTGGGAAGGCGGAACGGCGACTGAATAAAAGGAAGGGCGGTACAGGAACTCAAAAACTTTCTTCGTGACCCCACCCAGCCCGTCATCAACATTGAATTTTCGCCCAAACTTTCTATTCCACCCTTTGGCAGTATAAACCCGAATACACGCTCTGAACTCGTTCCTTGCGGAGGCCCAGCCAAGCCAGCCTGAACTAACGCGAGCATTAACGAGGATGCTCAGGACGCGTGGCAAAGAGGTCCCATGACACATTAGTGCTTTGGCAGGGTGGACTTGTGGATCAAGGATGGATATGACATGCGGAAGGCCTAGATTGTACCCGATGCCAAGCTGAAACCGCCAGACGACTGGCGGTCGAAACTTGGTTACATAGAAACGGCCTCATCACCGTCTCTCAGAACCCAAAAGTGTTACCTATTTTCTCTGAAAAATTCGCTCATAATTAGGTTGCCTCCACAACATTTTACGGCCCCCCTCAAGACGAATGCGTGCCCATTATACCAGCCGTCAATCAGCTTCGCTTAAGGGAGTTTTCAACACCAAAATCTGTTCCACCTACGGCAGGCGATGGAGGTTTGCTCACAAGTTAAATTTCGCGACCTGTACTGCGGAGGCCCTCGCAACCCGCTGTACATCCCATCATCGCCTTGCGGAAACGGACAAAAGACGCAATGATCAGCATGAACAACGGCATACACGGCGCGGAGGTGATGGAAGGCACGGGGAAGAGAACGCCAATTTGTTGCAAAGGTCAGTTCAACCCGGCACCCGAGGGATTCTCGAAAAGTGGAACATGCGGTCGGTCGGTTCAGATATACCAGCCGCCATGGCTCTACTGCACATTGGCCTCGAGTTATGTCCCCAGTCGAAGCGAAATTCACAATGGAGGTTCCCATCAATATGAACCGGCGGGTTTTTATTGCGTCGTCGGCCGCTCTCCTCGCCGGCACGAGAGTCACGGCGAGAGCACGATCTGGCCAAACGTCCCCACAATTTACAGACTGGGTAGAGCCGCGCATTGACACGCACAACTCGCGCTGGATCTATTTCTCCTCGGCGTGCAGGCCCTTCGGCATGGTCAATCTCAGCCCTGACACTTGCATCGAGGGCGACTGGGGCGCCGGTTACATTTACGGTGAACCGTTTATTCGCTGCTTCAGCCACATTCACGACTGGCAACTGGCGGGCATACCGGTCATGCCTGCCACCGGAGCGCTGCGCGGGCATGAAGGCTTTGAGACCTGCAAGGCACATTTTTCTCATGCGGACGAGATTGTGTGGCCGGGATATCACCGGGTGCAATTGCTGAACTATGGGATTACGGCGGAATTGACGTCAACCATGCGGGTTGGTTTTCACCGCTACGCATTTCCCGCGACAGAACACGCCTACGTCTACCTCGACATCGGCGCCGCTCTGGCTATGGTGAAGATGCAGGACGCCCTGATTCGCCGGCTGAGCGCCAGCAAGCTGGCAGGTTTTTCAACCATGGGCGCGACCATCCGGAGATCGAAGCTGTGCACGGTATATTTTGTCGCCGAGTTCGACCGCCCCTTCGATGAGTTCGGCGGTTGGGAAACTGGTGGCGGCGATCCCAGGTTGCGGCGCCTGGTGCGCAATTCGTGCGACCACTTTCGTGGGCCGCAGTGCGGCGGTTATGTCGGGTTCAGGCTCCGCGAGGCCGCAGCAGTGCGGATGAAAGTCGCCATCTCTTATGTGAGCGAGGAGCAGGCTGAACACAACCTGAAAGGCGAGCTCCCGGGGTGGGATTTTGACGCCGTGGTGCAGGATTCCAGCAGCGAGTGGAACGACTGGCTGGGGAAAATTGAGGCGGAGGGCGGGACCGACCAGCAGCGCCGGAAGTTTTACACTGACCTGTGGCACGCACTGCTGGGGCGCCGCACCTTCAGCGATCTCAACGGCAAGTACATCGACAACACCGGCCCTGAACCGCGCGTGCGAACGGTGCCGCTGGACCGGCAGGGACGTCCCACGCGCCACACTTACAACTCCGATGCTTTCTGGGGAAGCTGGTGGAACCTGAATATTCTCTGGTCTCTCGCCTATCCGCAGACGATGAACGACATGGCTGCTTCGCTGCTAGACTACTATGTCAACGGCGGAATGATCGCCCGCGGACCCAGTGGCGGCAACTACACCTTCGTCATGGTGGGAGACCCGGCCACGCCCCTCATCGTTGCGGCCCACAACAAGGGAATACGCAATTTCGATATCGCAGCCGCCTATCTGGGGTGCCGGAAGAATGCCTTCCCCGGAGGCATCCGCGACCGTGCCGGCTACGAATCCGGTCCCAATCCGCAGGGCGGCGGAATGAACTTCTATGTCGAACGGGGTTATGTGCCGATGGGAATTGGCGGAACGTCATACCATCGCGAGGGCGCCGGCCAAACCGTGGAATATGCTTACGAAGACTGGTGCCTGGCTCAGTTTGCCAAAGCCCTGGGCCGCGAGGATGATT
Source organism: Terriglobia bacterium (assembly GCA_035277665.1). Classification (GTDB taxonomy): domain Bacteria; phylum Acidobacteriota; class Terriglobia; order UBA7540; family UBA7540; genus SCRD01. The sequence goes on along the minus strand of DATEKC010000076.1, from coordinate 14,259 downwards.
ACAAACTCTTTGTCCGCCGCTCTGAAAACTGGCGGAAGTTGTTCGACCCCACGACTGGCTGGATTCGCCCGCGAATGATGGACGGCTCCTGGTACGCGCCATTCCATCCCGTCTGCGGGTCTGCCGGCTGCCCCGGATTCGTCGAAAGCGACGCGGCCATCGCTACCTACTGTGTCCCTCAAAACATCCCGGGACTCATCGAGGCCCTGGGCGGCCGCGAACGGTTCATTAAGAAGCTCAACGGGCAATTCGAGAAGTCTGCACCCTGGCACTTTGAGTGGCTCGCCAATCGGCATCCCGACACCTGGATGGACTACGGCAACGAGCCCTCGGGCCATCTGGCGCACCTCTTCAGCCACGCCGGTGCGCCGTGGTTGACGCAGTACTGGGTGCGACGGGTGAAGCAGGAAGCCTTTGGCGATACCTCTCCATTTGGCGGATACAATGACGATGAAGACCAGGGACAACTGGGCGGGCTGGGGGTGCTGATGGCCATCGGCCTTTTTGACGTCCAGGGGGGAGCGAGCACCCGGCCGCGCTACGAAATCACCAGCCCCATTTTCGACCGCGTCACCCTTCACCTGGATTCCCGCTACTATCCGGGCCGCGCCTTCACCATCGTCACCCGCAGGAATCGGCCGGGCAACGTTTACATCCAGTCGACGCTTCTCAACGGGAAACCCATCAACGGCCGCTTCTGGATTACCCATGCAGAATTCGCCGCCGGGGGAACTCTTGAGATTCAGCTCGGCTCCGCGCCGAACAAGCGGTGGGGCACAGGATGAATCGCGGCGGGCAGGTTCTTTTGACCCGGCTCGCGCAGATACTCGTCTTGTAGTGTTTGTGCCCCCGCTCTGGCGGGGCATTGTGCCATTTTGCACCAGTGACGTCAGCACAGCGGTGAAGGTTCTGAAAGAAGCGCCGCGTCAATCGCAAACGGCACGACATATGATGGTCCCCACGGTTCGGTACAACAAGCCTCGCGGTCCTGCCAGGCCAGTCCCTTCGGGACTAAGCAGGCATTACAGAGCAGGCGTCTGCGCCGACCACGTTTGGGCAATTCACGTTGCGAACAACGAAGTCGCCCTGTGCCAGGCTGAGGGACAATAATGCTAACGCGTGGAGTCTCAGCGCCTGTTTTCGAACGGAGAAACTATAATGTTCAAGAAGGTCGTAGTGGCCTATGATGAATCACCCGAGGCGGAACGCGCTTTTCGTTCTGCGTTGGATCTTGGCAAGTTTTCTATCTCTGAGCTTTACATCGTTACCGTCGTCGAAGACTTGCCGCCGTACGTGGGCTATATCTCTGCGGTGGCTCCGGTCCGGATGTACCAGGAATATTAAAAGCCAATAGGGAGGCGTTCTACGCAGATCTTCACAGTAAGGCCCGGAGCGCAGCTGAACAGGCCGGCGTCATAATTCGTCCCGAAATTCTTGAGGGGCGCGAGATAGAAGGACTGCTGCGTTTGATTGACCGAGTCCGGCCCGACTTGTTGGTTGTTGGCCTCCGATTTGAGCCAGGGGGCGTGAGCCAATATATAGGTGGCACCGCCCATAAGCTAGCTCTACATGCAAAGTGCAATATCCTCGAGGTACGTTAAGGGGTGTCTCTGCTTCATCTACAGTCAGACGAAAATTGGAGGTGTATGGATCATGAGCCAAGAGTCGGAACGGCATTCCGCAAGCATACGCGCAGACCTGAGCACCCTGCTGTCTGACTTGGAATCTCTCTACAAAGATATCCATTCTCACCCTGAATTATCAATGCAGGAGGACCGGACGGCGGGCATTGCCGCAGAGCAACTCCGCCTTGCCGGTTATGATGTGACTACCGGCGTCGGGAAGACTGGAGTCATCGGCGTGCTGAAAAACGGTGACGGTCCGACCGTCATGCTCCGGGCGGATATGGACGCACTGCCCGTTCGCGAGGCGACCGGTCTGCCCTACGCGAGCAACCTGACTGCTATTGACCGCGAGAGGAAGACGGTACCGGTAATGCATGCTTGCGGCCACGATATGCACGTGACCTGGCTGATTGGAGCAGCCACATTGTTCGCACGGCATAGAGAAGCCTGGCGAGGCACACTGATGTCTCTCTTTCAACCTGCAGAGGAAACAGGCGAAGGCGCCCGGGCAATGATTGACGACGGCCTCATCTCGCGTTTTCCTAAACCGGATGTCATACTGGGGCAACACGTCATGGTTGGGCCCTCTGGTGTTCTCAGCTACCGCTCCGGAGTGGTCACATCGGCTGGGGACAGCCTGCAGATTCGGATGTTCGGTCGAGGTGCTCACGGGTCGATGCCTCAGTCCAGCATTGATCCCGTTGTGATGGCCGCCGCAACGGTGCTCCGTCTGCAAACGATTGTCTCCCGGGAAGTGTCCCCAACCGATGCAGTCGTCGTAACCGTCGGCTCGGTTCAGGCCGGCACAAAAGAGAACGTGATCCCTGATGAAGCGGTCATTAAGCTGAACGTGCGCACTTTTGACGACGATGTCCGAAACCGGGTGCTGGCTGCAATCGAGCGAATCGTCGATGCAGAAGCTGAAGCGTCAAACGCTCCTAGAAAACCCGAGATCACCCCGCTGGACCGCTACGCTTTTGTGAAGAATGATCCGGAGGCGACAAAGCGGGTCGCAGATGCATTTCAGAGCTACTTCTCGCCCGAGCGTGTTCAAGAAACGCAGCCTACAACTGCAAGTGAGGACTTCGGCTCTTTTGGAACGGGCTGGCACGCGCCTTCCGTATTCTGGTTTGTGGGCGGCACCGATCCTGGCATCTACGCCAATGCCCAAAAAGCCGGCAAGGTGGCTGAAATCCCCACGAATCACAACCCCCGCTTCGCACCGGTGATCCATCCGACTTTGGAGGCGGGCGTTGAGGCGCTGGTTGTGGCGTCTAAAGCCTGGCTAAAAGCATGAATCTGAATGGCGTCAGTAGTTACAACGCCGTGAATACGTTTCTGGTGGTCCTTGATCTGACCGGAACGTTTGTATTTGCTTTGAGCGGCGCAATGGCCGCGGTGAAGAACAGGCTCGACCTCTTCGGAGTTTTGGTTCTGTGTTTTGTCACCGGCACGTTGGGTGGAATTACGCGTGATGTGATGATTGGAGCTCTTCCACCTGCGGCGATCCGTGACTGGCGTTATGTGGTTATTTGCATTCTGGCTGGTTTGATCACATTTTTTTGGTCACCGCTGATCAACCGCCTGAGCAGTCCTGTATTGCTGTTCGATGCAGCCGGGCTGGGACTGTTTTGCGTTGCTGGCGCCGACAAGGCGCTCACTTTTCACGCTGGTCCGGTTGCCGCAACGCTGCTTGGCATGGTGACAGGAATTGGCGGCGGAATGGCTCGTGATTTGCTCGTGATGGAAATTCCCACAGTGCTGCGGACCGAACTGTACGCGGTGGCTGCACTGCTTGGGGCGGCCTTCGCGGTCGGTGGACAGAGATTCGGAGCGCCATTGCACGTGGCGGCGCCCGTGGGAGCGGTTCTCTGCATTACACTGCGCCTGTTGGCGCTCCGCTACGGCTGGCACTTGCCCGTTGCCCGATCGACAAAGTGACCTGCTTTAGGAGTGGGCATAAATGAGCACAAGCAATCAGGCCGAGGCGCTAAATTCAGTCCCGATCAAACGCGCGGCTCGGACATGCTATCCGACTTTTACGCAAAGCATAGATATTGACCCCCCATCGACCCCTTCGACGGGAAAGCTGATTTTTTCACCAAGCTGGGTCGTCGCGATCACGTATAACAGGGGCAAATAATGGTCGGGCGTCGGTATGGAGAGTAATGCATTGGGACCGAGCCGTTCGTAGTCAATAAGCGGTTTGTAATCACGTGCAAGCATCATCTGTTTTGCTTCGTTCTCAAAGTAAACCGCCCATTCATACGGATCGGCCAAGTGATGTCCCCAAGCGTAGGCGTGAAGGTTATGCACAATATTGCCGCTGCCGATGATCAGGATATTCTCGGCGCGGAGCGGTGCGAGCTTTCGCCCGACTTCGAAATGAAATGATGCGGGCTGGGTTTCATCGATGCTGAGCTGCACCACAGGGACGTCCGCTTTCGGATAGACGTGACGCAGCACGGCCCACGTCCCATGATCGAGCCCCCAGGAGTTGTCCAGTGTCACGGGCAAGGGCGCGATCATTCCCTGGACGCGGCGAGCAAGCTCCGGATCTCCGGGTGCTGGATACTGAACGCGGTACAACTCTTGAGGGAAGCCACCGAAATCATGGATCGTCCTTGGTGAACTACTGATCGTTACCCCCGTCCCTGGCACAAACCAATGGGCAGAGATTGATAGAACCGCCTTTGGGTTGGGGAGTTCGGCTCCAAGTCGGCGCCACGCTTGAGTGTAGACATTTTCTGTGACCGCGTTCATGGGATTGCCATGTCCGAAAAAGATTGCAGGGTATAGTCTCGACGATTCGATTTTTCTATCTTCCATTACTGGCGCTCCTTAGATCGATTCGGCTCATGGGTGGTACGCAAGGAGCTGGGCATGGCCTCTGACCGGATTTGCAGACTGCGGACAGACGATCGAGGATTCATTCCCAACTCGAATTGCTTGCGAGGCCATGGCACCGCGGCATGATCCACCACGGCAAGTGCCAAAAGCCAATTTTTATTCCTGACTTCGACGACGCCATTGATGCCTTCGGCAGTTGCTTCAGGAACGATTCAAGCCTTTCGATGAAAAACCCTGTCCGTCTCCCCTATTCGAGAGTTTATCACCAGCCGCTGCGGGAGACCGATGCAGACGTTGACAGACCGAAAGTCCTCGCTCGGAGGCGAGGCCCTTAGAGACGGGACATACGAGGCCGCCAGTCGGCGGGAACATCGGTGGACAGATTTTCTTCAGCGGTGCGATCCAGCTTGGCGATCCGCACGGCACGGATTTCCCACAACTGGACCTTCACCGTCGCACTGCTGTTTTTTGGTCTTGCCGGTGACTGGCTTTTCGACTTCGTGCAAAGGCAGGTACCCGGTGATGTGCACACGCGCGCCTTTCTTAAAGTCGGCGGCAAACTCGGCGAGATTGCCGAAGCAGGTGGCGCGATGTCAGTCGGTGTGGGACTGCCACTTGCCTTGGGTGCCTTTTCAGGAGCGCTTCGACTGCGATGATAGGTTACAGCAGCTTTCGACACTGCAAATGAAGTTGATGCACAGATAGGCTCACGCTACAATCGTAGTGGAACATATCCTGGCTTTGCCCCGCAACCATACATGAAGAAGGTCGCTCGTAACCATTAACTTACTGAAACGATGCGACATGGATGGCTACCCAAAACACCGTCAGTAAGCTTGAAGAACAGCTAGGCTACCATAACTGGACCATGATTGGACCATACTATGGGTATAGTCACAGACTCCATCTAGCCCGTCGGCTGATGCGCCGGAAACTGCCTGAGTCCATCGCTGAACAGGATCTCCGCATCCAGGCCGACGTGTGCCCCATCGCACCTCGCCCGCGCAGCCAACAGACCCCTTGTCAGTCCGGATAGAGCAAAAAACGCACCCTTGTCCCGTTCGGCCCGCGCCCACCCCCAAAACGCCTCCCCAAAACACCGAATTGGGGTCACCCCCGAACAATTCCGCCTATTTGGTGAGAAATCCGGACTAGGGTGCCCAGCCGAAAAACTAGAAAGGTTAGTCCCGATTCTAACCTGTTGGAAGATAATATGGTTGGTTGGTGGGCCCAGCAGGACTCGAACCTGCGACCAACGGATTATGAGTCCGCCGCTCTAACCGACTGAGCTATGGGCCCGGTGGGCGGATGAACACAGCACAAGCTGTGCGCCGCGCGTTACGGTAGAATCTTACCACCCGCGGCAGGCCGGCAGCCAGCGAGGGGGCGACAGGCCGTCATCGTTCATGCCTCCGGGCGATGGCGCCGTGGCCGCTTGTTGGCTTCCAGGATCTTCTTGCGCACACGAATAGTGTGCGGCGTGACCTCCACATATTCATCTTCGGCAATAAATTCCAGCGCCTCTTCCAGTGAAATCGGTTTGGCCGGAACCAGACGAATAGCTTCGTCGGCTGTTGAGGAGCGCATGTTGGTCAGCTTTTTCTCTTTGACGGCGTTCACATCCATGTCGTCCCAACGTGCGTTTTCACCAATCACCATGCCTTCGTAAACATTCACACCTGGTTCCACAAAAAGTTCTCCACGCTCCTGAAGATTGTACAGCGCATACGCCGTTGTACGTCCGGCGCGGTCAGCGATCAGGGAACCCGTCAGGCGGCTTGGGATTTCTCCCTGCCAGTCGCTGTAGCCCTCAAAAAGAGTGTTCATCACAGCCGTTCCGCGTGTGTCCCGGAGAAGCTCGCCGCGGAGTCCTATCAGGCCGCGCGACGGAATCACAAACTCCAGGCGCACTCGCCCGCCTGTTGTACTGTGGCCCGCCATCTTGGTATTGACGCCCTTGCGGCTGCCGATTTTCTGCATCAGAACTCCCACGAATTCGGCGGGACAATCGATGATGAGCAGCTCCATCGGTTCCTGCAATTTGCCGTTCACGTGGCGGGTGACGATTTCCGGCTTCCCCACCGCCAGCTCGTACCCTTCTCGCCGCATCGTCTCAATCAGGATGGACAGGTGCAGTTCGCCGCGTCCCAGGACCTTGAAGGAGTCGGTATTCCCACCCTCTTCGACGCGTAAGGCTACATTCGTCAGCAGCTCTTTGTCCAACCTTTCGCGAAGGTGGCGTGAGGTGACGTAAGTGCCGTCTCGGCCGGAAAAAGGAGACGTGTTAACGGTAAAAACCATGGAGATAGTGGGCTCGTCCACCGGCACGTGGACCAGCGCGCGCGGCGTTTCGGCGCTGGTCACGGTCTCGCCAATGGTAATGCCTTCTACTCCGGCGATGGCCACAATATCGCCCGTGCCGACGTGCTCCACGTCAATGCGTGTGAGCCCTTCAAAGCTGTATAGCTTTGTGATACGTGTTTTCTGAATGGTTCCATCGAGCTTGATGATGGCCACCTCGTCGCCGCGGTTGAGAGCACCTGAAAAGATGCGGCCAATCGCGAGGCGGCCATGATATTCGCTGTAATCCAGATTAACCACCAGCAACTGCAGGACGCCGGCTGGGTCACCACCGGGAGGAGGAATGTGCTTGAGGATTGCATCAAAAAGCGGCTGAAGGTTTTCCGACGGATCGTCGAGAGAGGTCCTGGCGATACCATCCCTTGCAATCGCAAAGAGGATGGGAAACTCAAGCTGTTGCTCGGCGGCGTCCAGGTCAATGAAGAGGTCGTAAATCTCATTGATCACTTCCTGAGGGCGCGCGTCGGAGCGGTCAATCTTGTTGATGACGACAATCGGAGGCAGCTTTGCCTCGAGCGCCTTGCGAAGCACGTAGCGCGTCTGTGGCAGAGGCCCTTCGCTGGCGTCAACCAGCAGCAGCACACCGTCCACTAGCTTCAGGGCGCGCTCAACCTCGCCGCCGAAATCGCTGTGACCCGGTGTGTCAACGATATTGATCTTGACATCGCCGTAAAAAACAGCGGTGTTCTTGGCCAGGATGGTGATTCCGCGCTCGCGCTCCAGGTCATTGGAATCCATCACGCGCTCTACAACCTCCTGATTAGCCTTAAAAATTCCACTTTGGCGCAGCATGCCGTCCACCAGAGTAGTCTTGCCGTGGTCGACGTGCGCGATGATGGCAATGTTGCGAATCGATTCATTCATACGTTTAGAAATTTGAGCATTCTGGTCAGATTTTCACGGCGCATGCGTGCGACGGGCAGGGCCTCCGCCGGGTTCCGAACCGGCCGCAGCAGGTGTTGGAGCACAGAGCCGGCATGTTTACAGGAGAAGCGGTCTCAAGCCACAGACCATTCAACTCCCAGGCAGGCACAAGCTTTCATTGGATCCTGCTCGAGCGAATGAAACGCTGTTGCAACTCCACCTTTCCATGTTAATGCATAAAGCCGAATCCGAAAAGGTTCAGAGTGTTCTGAACTTTGAGGAAAGTCCTGGCATCGGGGCTGTAGTTCATTCAGATTTTACGCCTTCCACAGAATTGTCCAGCAGGATTTTCGTGGGGCCGGCCATAGCGATCAGGCTGTCAACGTCAAACTCCTTATAGAGGTCAGGACAGAATAGATCGGGCACGTCATCAAATCCAACAGGTCGTTGCAGAAGGTAATTGAGGCTTTTCATGCCCTGATGTACGGTAATGCTTGAGAACAGGTCCGGCTCTATGGCAGCGGCAATAACAGCTGCCATCTGGGTCCGGATGCCGGTCAGTTCCACGTGGACGGGATGAGGGTTGAATGTTCGCTCCGCCCAGTGGGCGACAGCCACAAGCTGTGCCGATTCCAGGCCCAAAGGGCGATCACCCACAGTCGCAACCGCACTCGCAAACAACGAAGGGACATAAGATGGAGAACCCGGGTTCGGCGAATCGTCACCAGTAAACAGCAGGTTGACGAGAATGACCTGGTCGCCCCTGTTCAGCAGGTAAGCCACTTCCTCCATGCGATTCCAAATCTCGCCGGCCGCGCCCATGCAGCCCTTATCGTCCAGAATGACATCTACCGGGGCGCCCTCTGGCGTATCAGTTTCCTTGAACCACACCCCCGTGGCACTGAGGCTGTTGCTCAGCTCGAACCGGTACGATATGGAAGCCAGCCCCTGGCTGAATGTATTGGCCACCGCCCAGACATGCTTCATAGTCACAGGTTTGTAACGGACTACCTTCTTCAGCTTTGCGCGCTGGGCCGCAGCCCACTCCGTCCGGCTGCCTGCCGGCGGGATTGGGTCCCGTTTGATTCTGCCTGCAAGTTCCCTGGCCAGGCCGAGGATGGTCTGATTGTCGGCCGGCAATCTCACCGCAAGCTGCTGATACGTCCTGATCTGAGAGTTGACGGGGATTTCCTTGTCGCTTACGGCAAGATCAAAATACTTGTCAAAGAAACGGTAAGATTGTTGCCGGTTATCCAGCTTGTAATTGTGATAGCCGGGATCAGTGTTCTGATGGAATTGAAAGTCCCCTTGCGCATCGTAGAGCGCAAAGTAAGGCTTCACCTGGTCGTAGATATAAGGCTTGACCAGCGGCGCTCGAAAGCAGCAACTATCTTCCGCATTGTTGATCAGCAGGGTGGGCCTGGGAGCCCGCATTGCCGTCAGGAAAACATAATCCTGTCCGTCAAAGAAGTCGGGGGCATCCTGCTCGTTGTCGCCCATGTCGGCGATGCGAGCCAACTGGTTGGCGAAAGCACAATAGCCTGCAACCGGAATATCCACCTTGACGCGCTTGTCGAGCGAACCCAGCACAATGCTTTGCCATCCTCCACCTGACAAACCTGTCATTCCTATCCGGCTGCGGTCAACGTGCGGGTTCTGGTAAAGCCAGTCGAGCGCCCTTCGCATGACCAAATAAAACAGCCCCACGCCACTCGTACCGACCAGGTCCAGATGGCCGAGATAGCCGTGGTCATTCTCCGGGCGAAAGAGCTCTCCCATGTTGACGTATTCAATGTTGAGGGCCAGCATGCCTCTCAGTGCATAGTTGATACAGCGCTTCTGTTTCCAGTCCACTGCCTTGCCCTGCGGCCCCACGTGCCCGTTTACATTCAGGATGGCAGGAACTTTCCCGTGTATTTCATCAGGTTCATAGAGAAGGGCTGCCGACCAGAAGCCGGGCACGACTTCGTACCGAAACTTGATGATCCGATAGCCGTGGCGGGTTTCAATCGTGCCCGTCTGTTCAAACCGCGGAGGGGCGTCCACCCACGCCTTGGGCCAGCCGTGGTAGATCACGTCCTTCAACAGATGCTCCCGAATTTGCTCTGCCCTTGCCGTCCATGCCGCCGCGTTCGTGGGCTTGGGCAATTGCGGAGCGCGCGCCATCAGATACTCGCGCAATTGGCTGATAACATCCTGATGCGACTGGATCGGCTTACTGGCGATTGCCCTTACCTGTTCAGTTACCTCTTGCGCGCCGGCCATGGACACGAAGAAGAGCAGACTGCAGAGCAGGGTGGAAATTAGACGCATAATTAGCTCCCGAGCTTAATCGATTCATTTCTGGGATGGAGCACCGTAAGACTCATTTCCTCATCAGGCCATGGGAATACCATCTTCCCGACAGCAGATACACTTCAGCGAATGTGAATCGTTCCCACGTCATACCAGCCGTCAGGCCGACGGCCCTCAATGGCGAGGCGAATAGCCGGCTGCCCGGTTCGTGGGTCGAGCATGCCTACTCGCAGATGATAATTTCCTGGCTTGAGGCTTGCCGGGACATAAATCGATCCTTCAAATACTGCATCGCCCGGGAGCCACTTGCGAATATCGACCGGCAGGCGAATGGTGGCGTGGTCAGAGTTATTTTTAAGCTGCAGCGCCAGCAAGTATTTGCGGTAAATGGGAGCAACCCCGGCATTGAGCCACCACATGTGCGCCATTGCCATCGAGCCGTGCGCCACCGCGAGCGGATATTCCAGCCGGCGAAGGATGAACCGGTAGCCCATCTTCTTCTGGAATTCATCGAACTGCTTCTTCCATTCTGGAGGGATGGCGGATGATTTGATGTTGACAGAAGTAACGTGCCAGCGTAGCGCCTGTGCCAGGATGTAATTCAGGTTCCACCCCTGCTTTTTCCAGTAGCCCGGCACCCAGCAGCTTTCAAGTGAAACGGGGCTTCTCTCCCACACATTCTGGATTCCGGCCCGAACAATCTGCATGGGATAAACGTCAAGCATTTCTGCGGGGAAATAGGGGTCATCGGAATGTGTCCGCATGTCACCCCAACAGTCCAGTCGCCATCCCGTTCCATGTTGTGTAGCGTAGGAGAGCGCTCGCTGCTGATCAAAGTTCATCAGTAAGGGAGTCCGCTTGAAGGCCTTTAACCAGATATCGATCAGCGCCTTCTGGTAGCGAAATGCCGGCATGTAAGGGCTCCAGCCTTCACCCCAGTAACCAATCGAGGAAATATCGACCGTGTCCAAATAAGGATTGCCGTCATAACGCTTTCCGGCAGCCGCAACCAGTTCCCCCCAGTATTTGAGGTAGAGCGGATCGCTGAAGTCCGGCTGCCAGATGTTGCCATCTTTGTCGGTGGGCTTGTTCGCCCGGCCTGCGCCGGAATTGCGGTACCACTCGGGCAGAGGGTGACCTTCATCATAGGGCATAATTCGAATGGCCAGGCGCTGGCGATGCTGCCGCGCTTGTTCGAGCGCCAGATCGATGATTTTCCATTGGAACTGGCCGTGTTCCGGTTCGATTGCAGACCAGAACCAGCGGCAATATGCAATCGAACTCCCGGGAAAATCGGGAGGCGCCGAGGTCCCTTGCAGCTGCGATGTGGGGCCAGCCTCTGACCATTTGAAGCCCTGATTGAGCGGCTGGCCATTAAAGCGCTGAAAGGTTTGAATACCTTTTCCCGGATTCACCAGAACTGAATGTATCTCTACTGGCCGGACTACTACAGTGCTAGTCTGGCCTGAGGCCGTCAAGGCTACAATTGTCAGGCACATGACCCACAAAAACATCCTTTGACCCATCCCTCCCCCTTCTCTAACTTTCTGAATATGAATGCGTTGGTGGCACCATAGAGTTTTACCATAAACCCGGCCTAACCTAGAAGTTTTGTTTATCATGACGGTAAAAAATCATTTTGAATCAAGGACTTGACTAACGGCTTGAGGCACGATATGTTGTCTCGCTCTCATTCGAATTTAAGATTGCCTGCTGGGGTTTGGAGAGAAGCAGAATTTTTGTTTATGGAGGTTCGATGAAACCGAAGGAAGTACTTGAGTATGCTAAGACGAATAACGTTAAGGTGGTCGATGTGCGATTTACCGACCTGCCAGGATTGTGGCACCATATCTCGTTTCCAATTCATCAACTGGAGGAATCCTCCTTTGAAGAAGGTTTCGGCATGGATGGTTCCAGCATTCGTGGCTGGGCTGCCATTCACGAAAGTGACATGCTGCTGATTCCAGATCCTGCCACGGCCTTGCTTGATCCCTTCACGGATGTGCCCACTCTGGTTTTGATTGGTGATGCCACCGATCCTGTAACAAAGCAGCATTATTTGAAGGACCCGCGCCACATCGCGAAGAAAGCAGAAGCCTATCTCGCCTTCACCGGAATTGCGGATACCGCTTTTTTCGGAGCAGAAGCCGAATTCTTCATTTTTGACAACGTGCGGTTTGACCAGGCGCAGCAACACGGCTACTACTTTATCGATGCCGAGGAAGGACGCTGGAATTCCGGGCGTGAGAAGGACAACCTCGGCTACCGGCCGCGCTACAAGGAAGGCTATTTCCCGGTTCCGCCCACAGACCATTACCAGGACCTCCGCACTGAGATGATGCTCGCGATGGAAAAGGCCGGGTTGCACATCGAATGCCATCACCATGAAGTGGCCACCGGCGGCCAGAGCGAAATCGACCAGAGATTCAATTCCATGTTGAAGTCGGCCGACGCCATGATGATTTACAAGTACATCATCCGCAACGTCGCCCGCCAGTACGGCAAGACGGTTACCTTTATGCCCAAGCCACTCTTCCAGGACAACGGTTCGGGTATGCACACCCACCAGAGTTTGTGGAAAGACGGCAAGCCACTATTTGCCGGCGACCTTTACGCGGGGCTTAGCCAGATGGCTCTGTGGTACATCGGTGGCTTGCTGCGGCACGCTCCGGCTCTGGCTGCGCTGATAGCCCCCACAACTAATTCCTACAAACGGCTGGTTCCGGGCTTCGAAGCTCCAGTCAATCTCGCTTATTCCCGCAGGAACCGCAGCGCCGCCTGCCGCATTCCGATGTATTCGCCGAGCCCGAAGGCAAAACGCGTGGAGTTCCGGCCGCCCGACCCGTCCTGCAATCCGTATCTCGCCTTTGCTGCCATGATGATGGCGGGCGTGGACGGCATTGAAAACAAGATCGACCCGGGAGAACCGCTCGATAAGGACATCTACGATCTCGGTCCCGAAGAGCTCAAAAAGGTTCCGTCTCTCCCAGGTTCGCTTGAAGAGTCCCTCATAGCCTTGGAAAAGGACCACGACTTCCTGCTCAAAGGAGATGTTTTCAGCGAGGACCTGCTCGAAACATGGATCAGTTACAAGATGAAGAACGAGGTTCAGGCCGTCAATACGAGGCCTCATCCTTACGAGTTCGCGCTGTACTACGACATCTAGGATCAAGTAGCGTGTTATCAATCAGTTGTTGACACGCCACAAAAATTTGGGAGATTTTTGGCGTTCTCGATGTTTTTTGCCCCTGCAATCTGGTATTGAGAATGTGGGGCAATGCCTGGATGGAAAGCCGAATTGCTCAAACCGGGGCCGGACTCAATCCAGCCCCGGTTTCTTTTTGCGTAAAGACCATTACAATCGTTGTTCGAAACAAGTACACCCGCAAGTAAAACTGCAACCTCTGTGGATTCTCTCCTACGGCATCAATTAAATACCATTTGATCAACATACTAAACAACTTTACCCAAGCCTTTTTAGGAGCTCTACCTCGTTGACCAACGTTCATAAACTAGATCTACTACGGTACTAAATATAGGACCTAGCACAGTACTTATAAAAATAAAATGTCTGTTGATGATGCAGTACTTCATTGGATCTTACATTTCAAATCCATCTGCCGATAAGCAGGCTAATGGAGAGCGCTGCGCCAAGAAACGTACGTGTCCTTGTGGCCAACCGTCCCCGGCTAATGCGGGAGCTTATTCTCGCCACGTTATTCGACCAGCCTGACATCGAGGTGGTGGGCCAGGTGGAAAACGACACCGACATTCTTGCGCTTGTGGAACAGAAGCTGCCGGATTATTTGATTGTCTCGCTCGATAAGCGGTGCTCCCGGCCACCTGTCTGTGACGCGCTGCTTTCCAAGTTCCCCAACATGAAGATTCTCGCTCTGGCGCCGGAAGAGAACAGCAGCGTCTTCTATTGGGCTTCACTCGACATACATTCCTTTAATGTGGAGTCTTCCGAGGATGGCATCCTCGAAGTGCTGCGAGGCGGCTCCAAGCGGAGGGCGCAGTGAAATTAAGGATTGAAAATACGTGCATTGCCGGGGCGGTGAAGCCCACTTTTTTGAAAACGGTATGGTTCCTCATGCTGTTGATGCCCGCTTTTTGCCAGGTGCTGATCGCCCAGCAGCAGCGGCAACAGCCGCAGGGGCAGGGTGCGTTGCAGTGGCAGTATGGGCAAAGCGATCAGGGGTACAGCCTGGCGCACGCGTCCAATCTGGCGCGGGAGAACCTGGACTACGTAGCAGCCTCGGCG
>DATEKC010000075.1:0-13999 GCA_035277665.1 Terriglobia bacterium | reverse complement strand
TCGTCGCCTGGTGGACATCCATTCCAACGTACTTCACACTATTCATGGGTTGCTCCTTTCGTCAGGTCGAGGTTCACTGTTCAGCACAGACCTCAGCCTACCCCGAAAGGGGCGCCCTTTTATAATGCGTGGCGCATACGTCGCGCTGCTTGCGATGTATGCGGCCCTTCTTTCACAATGTGTCCGGATGCCGCATCGTCACTGATGTTGAACCTGAATGCGAGGTGGAAAAATGAGTATAAGGCTGCGAGATACCCGGTGGTTGCTCCTTTGGCCGCTGTTGAGTCTCCTTCTGATTCCAACCATTCCTGCCAGCGGCCAGGGATTGGGCGTGCAGAAGGGACGCAAACGAATCGACACCTGGTTGGTGCTGAATCAGGAAAAGGGATTTCAAAGGATCGACAAATACGCAGACATCCTGAACTCCCTGAGTGTGGAAGGAAATCCCTCGGAAGAATTCATAAAGCGTTGCCATCGGCTTCATATTGAGGTCTACCACTTGGCCTCAGGAAAGGCTGATGCCGTCGACACGCCCGCTCATCGCCGCGCCACAGTTGAAAAATTGGTGCAGGAGTGCCAGGTGAAAGGCTACGATGGGATCGACCTGGATTTTGAGCACCTCGACTCCTCGCTCCAAAGCGCCTATTCGGATTTTCTGCGCCAGATGTCCCAAGCGCTGCACGCAATCGGCAAAAAGCTCAGCATTTGCGTCGACACTTTCCCCACTCCGGAATGGAAAACGCCGGAGGGGCAGTTCTACGATCCCAGGGTGGTGGGCGAGACATGCGATATGGTCCGCGTGATGTGCTACGACATGTACTATGCGCCGGACTGGACATGGGAAGGCCGCAAGCAGAAGGACCAACCTCAGCCGCCAGGCATGGGTCCAACTTCCGCCTATCATTGGGCACAGGCCGGGATGCGCTTCTGGTTGAAGTATGTTGCCCGCGAGAAGCTCGTGATGGGCCTTCCTGCCTATTCCAACGACTATGCCCTGGGGCCGCATGGGAGCGGGAAACAGGTTTACGCCTCCAGGCCGCAGATTCAGGGTCCCACGGAGAAGTTCTGGCTATGGTACGAGCGGCTCTCCATGTATCTCTACACGGAAGATTCGGTCCCTCATATTTTTTATGCCAGCGATGCCCAGAGCACGAAGGCGCAGTTGGAAACTGTGGATGAATTACACCTGCCCTCCATCGGCTTCTGGCACTTCAGCTCGGTGGACGACGCAACCTGGGCAGCGGTCAAGGCCTGGCTGAAAAACAAATGAGTCTGGCGCCAGCCAAAATGGATTATGAATTCTGAAGGATGAAACGAAGGCCGCCGCGGATATAATCGAAGATCCTACCAACGCTTCTGGGGTGGGTGATGGCAAGACACTCTGTGCGAGGGCAAGTTCTGACGGCGCTGCTGGATGTCTCATTCATCTTCACCGCCGTCTTCGCGCAATGTTCTGTTTCCATGCCGGCGGCTCAAACTTCCACCGCACAAGGAATGCCGCAAAAATCGCAAGAGCCCGCAGGCGCGTCACGAGGCGCGTTGCGCCAGCGCGACCCAGAGATGGCTGCGATTCAGCAGGCCATGAGGGATGACAAGCTGGTCGACGCTCAGAAGCTTCTGGCCGCCGCTATCCGGAAAGCCGAGGCGACACCAGGCTCGGAAAAACGATTGAGCCTGCTGTTCAATCTTCTTGCCTCGGTGGACATGCGCCAGAGTGCTTACGAGGACGCTATTGCCGCAGGCAAGCGGACGCTGGCGCTCGACAAAAAGGTATTCGGCCCGGAAAGCACGAACGTCGGGCGCGACCTGAATAATCTCGCGATGCTGAGGCTGGCAAGCCGGAAGGCAAGTGAGGGTGCGGCGGCAGAGCAGGATTATCAACAGGCGCTGGCCATTGCGCGGCAGAATCCGGACCCGCATTCCACGTTATTGATGATGGTGGCAAACAACCTGGCCGTATACTACCTCAGGCAACACCGTGCCACCCATGCCGAAGCGCTCATCAATGAGGCGCTGCTGACCTGCCAGGCAAATCCAGCAGCCGACCGGATGAAGTGCAGGTCCCTTCGCAACCTTCTGGCGTATGTCTACCGCGCTGAAGGCCACGCGAACGCCGCACTGGGGATGTCATTCGAAGCTGCCACATCCGATGCCACTTCCCAGCGCGCCTGGCCGGAGAAATTGCGGGACCTCGAAACTCTGGCGCGGCAGTACGAGCAGGACAGAAGTTACGACCTTGCAGAAACCACCTATCGCCAGGCTCTGGAACTTGCGGAGGCAAATGCCAGCCCGGGCGAACCCGGCCCACTTCCGGATGTGATGAACTCGCTCGGCAACGTTCTGGTGGAAGAAGGTCAAAACGCCAATGGCGAGGCCCTGTTCAAGCAGGCGCTCAGTTTGCAGGAGCAGATCATCCTTGGCAGGAAGAACAAATTTCCGTTGTGGCTCAACTTTGATTACTTGGCGAGCCTCTACCGTGCGGAAGGCCGCCTGGCCGACATTGAACCGATCGTGCTGCATGGGATCTCAGTCCAGGAGCAGACTTCCAGTACCGGCAGCGAGCCGCTGACAGAGTCGCTCCTGGCGCTGGCGCGTGTTTACAATGAAGAGAATAAGTACTCTGACGCAGAGCCCATCTGTGAACGTGCGCTCAAGAGTAAGGAAACTGACTACGGTCCAGATAGCCCGCAGCTTGTCGGAGCAATCGAAACATGCGCCGAAGCCCTGCGTGGGCTCGGCGAGACAGAAAAAGCCAGGGCGCTGATTGAGCGCGCCATTGCGATACGCGATAAGAACGCCGCGCAACCAAGGCATTAAGGAGCGCGTAGCGAGGACCTCCAAGGTTGCGGCTTTTCTTTTCGGTTTCGGGCTGGCGCAGAGACGAATTTTTTCTCCGCGTTCAGCGAAGCTGAGTAGGGAAAGAAAATTAAAAATTATGAATTGTGAACGATGAAAGCCCTTCACCCGGTTACCTTGCGCGACCACCCTTCCCCAAGGTAGGGAGCTATGAAATCCTTGCTGGGCGCACGGGCCTCGTGAAGTAGGCTAGGCGCTCGTCTTGTATTCGCCCCGAATGGGACGTTTGGGATTTCCACAGAATCAAAATATGGAATTTGGAAGTCATTGATATTGTATAGGTTGCATTGATTTTTTGGGGTTCCCTGCAGCCCTCGTAAACAATATGTGTTTAATTTTGGCACAGCAGGTAAAAATTACAATTCGCAGGAAATCAGAAAAGTCGCAGGGTTGAAACCGCGTGTTGGATAGCCTCGAGGAACGGCGCCGGGTAGACGCCAATCCAGACCAGCAGCACGGTGAGGCCGGCCAGCGCATAGCTGCCGGAAAGCGACAGCGAGGGGACAGCCGCGGGCGCTGCTTTCCCCGTTTCCTCCGGAGACCTGTAGAGCGCCACCAGGATGCGCAGGTAGTAAAAGAGCCCGACGACGCTGGTGACGACGAGGACAAAGATCAGGCCCCATAGTGACGCGGAACTTCCGGCGGCAATCAGGAAGAACTTGCCGACGAAGCCCGCCGTCAGCGGGATCCCGGCGAGCGAGAGCAGCATCAGCGTAAAGATGCCGGCCAGCACGGGACGCCGCCAAAAGAGGCTTTCGTAGTCTTCGATGGAGTCCGCGTCGCGCTCGCCGTTGGAAAGCACGCTCACCACGCCGAAGGCTCCCAGCGTGGTGACGAAGTAGGCCACCAGGTAAAACGTGACGGCCTCGGCCGCTCTGTTGCCGCCCGCCAGGAAAGCGACGAGGATGTACCCGAGGTGGGCAATCGAGGAATACGCCAGGATGCGCTTGACGTTGTTCTGCAGCAAGGCCAGCAGGTTTCCGGCAATCATGGATGCGATGGCAATGATGCTGAAGACCACGAAGACACGGTGCAGACGGTAGGCGCCGGTTTCATAGAAGTACCTCAGCAGCAGCGCCACCATTCCGCCCTTGGAAACGGTCGCCACAAAAGCGGTGACCGGCGCGGGGGCGCCTTCATAAACGTCAGGCGTCCACATGTGGAACGGCACGACGGCAAGTTTGAATCCGATTCCCGTGATCATCAGCGCCAGTCCCGGATAGATCAGGGTCTTCTCGTAGGAGGCTCCGCTGATGAGCATGGCCGCAATCTGCCCGAACTGCAGGGTCCCGAGCTGGGCGTAAATCAGCGCCATCCCGAAAAGCAGAAATGCGGCGGAGACAGCGGCCAGCACCAGGTATTTGATTCCGGCCTCAAGCGGAAGCGGACGGTTGCAGAGATAGGCGCTCATCGCGTAGAGCGCAACGCTCAGAACTTCCAGCCCCAGGAAGAAAGATACAAAGTGATTGCTGGCCACCAGAACGGAGGATCCCAGCGCCGCAGTGAGAATGAGAATGTAAAGTTCTTCGCTGTATCCTTCCTGGTTTTCCAGATAACCATAGGAAAGAATGACAGTCACAAAAGTAGCGGCGATGATGAGGCCCATGTAGAAGAGCGCATAACCGTCGATGACCAGCAGCGGCGTCACCTGCGCCGGCGCCACAGCGGCGGCGGGCCAGAGCGACACAAAAGCTGCGGCCAGCCCCAGGAGCGTGAGCCATACAGCCAGCAGGTGGCTGCGCCTGATGCACACCGCCACCATCACCACGACCGCGGCCACAGTCAGGACGAGGAGAGGAAGTATGGCGATAAGGTCAGTACCGTTCAAGGTTCACTCCGATTCGTTTCTGCAAGACCGTTCTGATCGTAAGGTAACTTGCGCGCGCCAGGGACCATAGTCATCACGGGCTTGGGAGCGGCATACAATTGCAGCTTCTGCATTGCCGGCTTAAAGGTATTGAAGAGCGGCTGCGGGTAGAGGCCGATCCAGAGCAGGATCAGCATCATCGGAACCATAATCAGCAACTCGCGTTTTCCAAGATCCGGTAACGACCATTCGTGTGTATTCGGACCGTGGAAGGCACGCTGGATGACCTTCAGGGAATAGAGAGTCGAGATCAGGATTCCAATCACAGCAGCGATCGTCACGCCCAGACTTACCCGGTATGCGCCAAGCAATGTCAGGAACTCGCCCACAAAATCACCCAGGCCGGGCAGGCCGATGGAGGCCATGGCAAAGAACATCATGACGCCGCTCATCACAGGAACCGTGGCCCAGAGGCCCCGCAGGCGGTCCATCTCCCGCGTGTGCGTGCGCTCCTGCAGGCCGCCCACCAGCATGAAGAGGGCGCCGGTGCTGATGCCGTGGGCGATCATCACAATCAGCACACCCTCGAGTGCAAGCTCATTCCAGGCGAAAATTCCGACCAGCGCAAATCCCAGGTGGCTGACGCTGGTGTAAGCGACCAGGCGCTTCAGGTCCGTCTGCCCAAAAGCCAGGATGGCGCCATAAATGATTCCAATCACTCCCAGCACCATGGCGACAGGTGCAAACTCGTGCGCCGAGCCGGGAAACAAAGGCACCACAAATCGTAGCATTCCGTACGCACCGGTCTTCAGCAGCAGGCCGGCTAGAATCACGCTGCCCGCTGTGGGCGCCTCGGTGTGCGCATCCGGCAGCCAGGGGTGGAACGGAAACATGGGCAGCTTGACGGCGAAAGCCACAAAGAAACCGAGCATCAGCAGCATGGCCATGTGGGGCGTCAGGGCGGTGCCCAGCAGATCCTGATATTCAAAGCTGTAGATTCCGGTGGTGCTGTGGTGGATGAAGTAAAGCGCCAGTATGGCAATCAGCATCAGCAGGCCGCTGAGCTGCGTGAAGATGAAAAACTTGACCGCGGCGTAGATACGGCGCTCGTGTCCCCAGATGGCAATGAGGAAGAACATGGGCACCAGCATCAGTTCCCACATGAAGTAGAAAAGGAAGAGGTCGACGGCAAGAAAGACTCCCAGGATGCCGGCGAGAATCCACATCAGATTGAAGTGGAAGAACCCAACGCCCTCCTGAATCTCTCTCCATGAAATGAGCACCGACATGATGCCCAGCAGGAACGTGAGCACAATCATCAGCAGGCTTAGTCCGTCCATGGCCAGGTGGAAATGGATCCCGTACTGGGGCACCCACGCCCAGTCCACCTGCTTGAACCAGTCGCTTTGCGGGAACAGCTTGACGTAGCTGGAATTCTGGGACCACAAAACCAGGCTGATCACGAAGTCGATGCTGACTGCAAGCAGCGAAATGACGCGCGGCCAGGACGTACTGAACCGCCCCGTTAATCCGGCAAGGATGCCGGCCACCATCAATATCACAATGAGCCAGACTAGAATCATAGGAACAACA
This sequence comes from Terriglobia bacterium, assembly GCA_035277665.1. Taxonomy (GTDB): domain Bacteria; phylum Acidobacteriota; class Terriglobia; order UBA7540; family UBA7540; genus SCRD01. The sequence goes on along the minus strand of DATEKC010000075.1, from coordinate 7,743 downwards.
CAATCGCCAGAAAGATGATGGAGCCGGCCGCAATCCCTGCTGCGTACCAGCGCATGCGCCCGGTTTCCGTTTTCCGCACCCCATGGTAAAAGAGCTCGGTAATGAGCGCCATCCCGGAGTAAATGTAGTCAATGAAATCGTTCTTATCGACGCGTGCAATCCACATGACCGGCCGGACAAACACGCGCTCATAAAGCCAGTCCATTCCCCAATCGCTATACCAGAACCGGTGGAGCGCTTTCGCGATGGCAGGAGTTGTGATTGCCTCCGCGAGTTCCCGCTTGCGAATAAAGAACAGATAGGCAATATAGAGGCCGATCAGGAAAGCCAGCGTCACCAGGCTTTCCGACCCGAGTTCGGACATTCCCCGCAGCGGCCCTTCGGTAACAGGCGGCAGCGCCAGGTGGAGGAAGTCAGTGAAAGAGTGGATATTGCCCAGAAACTCGGGCGTATCCACAAACCCTCCCACCACAGATAGGATGGCCAGCACCACGCAGGGCATCAACATCCTGAAGCCGGGGCGCTTGTGGATCTGGGTCTTCATTTCACCGAAGAAGACCAGGAAGATCAGGCGGAACGTGTAAAGCGACGTCAGCAGCACGCCGAATACGGCAAAAAACCACAGCGCGCCGCTTCCGCGCGTGGATGACCACGCGCCCCAGATGATCAGGCCCTTGCTGTAAAAGCCCGCAGTGATCAGCGGCAGCCCCGCCAGCGAACACCCGGCGGCCAGAAACGTCCAGAAAGCCACGGGCATTTCCTTGCGCAGGCCACCCATCTTGAAAATGCTGTGCTCGTGGTGCAGCGACTCAATGATGACCCCCGCTGCAAGGAAGAGCAGAGCCTTGAAAAATGCGTGGGTCATAAAGTGGAAGATTGCCGCCGACCAGGCCCCCACGCCGAGCGCCAGGAACATGTACCCGATCTGGCTGACGGTGGAATAGGCCAGCACGCGCTTGATGTCCGACTGTGTGATGGCGCTGAAACCCGCCAGAGTCAGGGTGGCAACGCCCACAACAGCGACCGCGAGTTGCGCCTGTGGAGCGATGGAATATAGAACATGGGTCCGGGCAATCAGGTAGACGCCGGCCGTTACCATGGTGGCCGCGTGGATCAGCGCGCTGGTGGGTGTCGGGCCGGCCATGGCGTCCGGCAACCAGGTCTGCAACGGAAGCTGAGCTGATTTGCCCACCGCGCCGCCCAGCAGCAACAGACCGGCCAGAACCGGCAGCGTTGAGCCCACCGGCCACTGCACCAGCGCCCGGTGCATGAGTTCCTGAATATTCAGGGTCCCCAGCTTGTCAAAGAGCAGGAAGAGCCCAAGCGTCATCGCTGTGTCGCCGACACGCGTGACGATAAAGGCCTTGCGCGCCGCAAGGCCGTTTACCGGATCTCTGTACCAGAAACCGATCAGCAGATAACTGCACAGGCCGACTCCCTCCCACCCCAGGAACAGCAGCAGAAGGTTGGAGCCCAGCAGCAGCGTACACATCGATGCCACAAACAGATTCATGTAGGCGAAAAAGCGGCTGTACCCTTCGTCCTCCTCCATGAACTCCGCGGAATAGAAATGAATCAGGAAGCCGACGAAGGTGACCACCAGCACCATCACCAGTGAAAGCGCGTCCAGATAGAACGCGATCTGGGGATGGAACCCGCCAACATCCATCCACGTCCAGAGCACCTGGGTGTAGCTGTTGCCCGGAGGTGTGGAGGTGAGGAAATTGAACGCGATGAGGATCGCTACGATGGCTGAAAGCCCGACTGATCCCGCGCCGAAAACCGGGACCATCTTCCGGGGCATTCGTTTGCCCAGGGTTGCCAGAATCAAAAAGCCGGCAAGCGGAAGCGCGGGAATCAACCACAACAGGTGGAGCACTTTATCCTCTCATCTCACTGACAGCATCGGCATCCAGGGTTTTGAACCGGCGATAGATCCTGAGAACCAGGGCAAGACCCACGGAAACTTCAGCGGCCGCCATGGTCAGAATAAACAGGAACACAATCTGTCCGTCGGCCTGGCCCCAACGTGCGCCGGCCACCACAAACGCCAGGCCGGCGGCATTCAACATGATCTCGAGTGACATCAGCATGAAGATCACATTCCGGCGCACCAGCAGACCTGCGAGTCCCACAGCGAACAAGATGCCCGCCAGAAGCAGTCCCTGTTGCATGGGTATGGATGCCATTCTACTTCTCCGTTTTCTCCGGTGTACGCCGGCCCAGGTGATAGGCTCCCACCAGGGCCCCGAGCAGCAACATGGAAGCCAGTTCCACGCCAATCAGATACGGCCCGAACAGGGCGATTCCCACCTGTTTCGGCTCGATTGCCGCAGCGCCGTAAACTGCGGTTCCCGGGCCGGCCACCAGATAGGCAACTTCCGCAATCAGAATCAACGCCAGGATCGAGGGGCCGACCCACATGCTTCCCCGTTGTAACTGCCGCTCCATTTCGGTGGCCTTTTTACCGAGGTTCAGCATCATCACAACAAAAACAAACAACACCATGATGGCGCCGGCATAGATAATAACTTCCAGCGCGGCGATAAAGGGGGCGCCGAGGACGAAAAAGACAACCGCCACGGACAGCAGCGAAACAATCAGATAGAGCAGCGCGTGCACGGCGTTCAGGCGCGTGATGGCCAGAACCGTCGAGGCGATGGCTACAATGGCGGCGATGTAAAAGACAACTTCCATAACCGTGATCTCAGGGCATCAGCGTGCGAAGGTCCGTCGGCGGGGCCTCTCTTTCCGCTTCGCCCTTGTCCTTCCCGCCAATCTTCACGCCCGCAACACGCCAGAAGTTATAGCCGTGATACTTGCCTTCACCGCTGATCAGCAAATCTTCCTTTTCATAAACCATGTTCTGCCGGTTGTACTCGCCCATTTCGAAGTCTGGCGTCAACTGGATGGCATAGGTCGGGCAGGCTTCCTCGCAGTAACCGCAGAAGATGCATCGTGAAAAATTGATCCGGAAAAATTCCGGATAGCGCCGTCCGTTTTCGTCTTCGGTTGCCTGCAACGAGATGCAATCCACCGGGCAGGCCACGGCGCAAAGATAGCAGCCGACACAGCGCTCCCCTCCGTCGGGATCGCGGCTCAAAATGATGCGTCCCTTGTGGCGGGGAGGAAGATAGGGTTTCTGCTCGGGATACTGGACGGTCACCCGCCGCTGGAACATATGAAGAAACACATTCCAAAGCGATCTGAGTACACTCAGCATTGAATAACTCCAAATTCCATCAAACAGTCAGTGCCGTCTTATTTGAAGGCCAGCACTAGCGCTCCCGTCACCAGCAGATTAGCCAGCGCCAGCGGCAGCATGATCTTCCATCCCCAGGACATCAACTGGTCAAACCTGGGCCGGGGCAATGCCGCACGCAGCAGAATAAAAAAACAGATCAGCAGAAACACTTTCACCGCAAACCATACGCCGGAGGGAAGCCAGGGCCCCAGCCAGCCGCCCAGATAAAGCAGAGTGATCATGCAGGAAATCAGAATGACCCCCATGTACTCGCCCACGAAAAACATGCCGAACTTCATGCCGGAATATTCCGAATGGAACCCGGCCACCAGTTCGCTTTCCGCCTCCGGCAGGTCAAAGGGCAGGCGGCGGGTTTCCGCAATGCCGGCAATGAAGAAAAGTACAAAACCCAAAAACTGCGGGATAACAAACCAGATGTGCCGCTGGGCTTCAACAATGTCCGAGAGGTTGAATGAGCCGGCCATGATGACCGTTCCCATCATGGCGAGTCCCATGAACACTTCGTAGCTCAGCATCTGCGCCGAGGCCCGCAGCCCTCCCAGCAGCGAATACTTGCTATCGGATGACCAGCCCGCAAGCACCACGCTGTAGACTCCCAACGACGACAGGCCCAGAAAGAAAAGCACGCCAATATTCAAATTGGCCACCACAAAAGATGGCGCAAACGGAACTACGGCAAACGTCAGAAGTACGGTCACCATCACAATCGCGGGCGCAATCACAAACACCGCCTTGTCTGCGAAGGGAGGGATCCAGTCCTCCTTGAAAAAGATCTTGATCATATCCGCAAGGGATTGCAGCAACCCGAACGGCCCCACGCGGTTCGGGCCGTAGCGGTCCTGCCAAAGGGCCAGCAGGCGCCGCTCCAGCCAGATGAGGAGGGCCGCCAGGTTCAGAGGAATCATCAGGACAACAAAGACGACGATGATGTAATAGAGCGTCGTGTTCATGATCGTGAAACTTTGCTCCACGCTGGCAGGCCGGCGCCTTCCACCGGCATCAGGCCCGCCGGAATTCCGGCGACCCCTTTCGGCAGACCGGCCTGGACCACTACAGGAAGCTTCCGGGCCGTCCCACCCACGTTCACTTCGACCTGGGAGCCTTCCCGTAACTGCAATCGCTCAGCATCTGCCGCGCTGATAGCAACGTAGGGCTTCGGCGCCAGTTGGGCAACCGCAGGCGCCTGGCTGCTCAATTCCTCAGAGCCAAACACGTGATAGAGCGGCACCAACAGCCATTCGTCCGGCCGCGCCTCGAAGGGCCGTTGTGGCGCTGAAAAATAAAGTGCGCTGCCTGTTTGCGGCGGCTCAATCAGCCGCACACCCGGATCGCCTCCGCGAAGCGCCCCGTTAATTTCACTCTGGAACTTATTGACTGACTGAATGGAGTTCCACCCCGGCGACCAGAAGAACGGCGTGAGCGACGAAGGCGGCTGGGTCGGCGCGCCCTCCATTGAAAACGCCAGCGCGGAATCAGGGTCCTCTGGCGGCTTCGGTTCGCTGACATTGATGTTGGCCAGCATGGCCGTCCGGCCGCTGTAGCGGTGCGGAGAGCGCGGCACTTTTTCGTTCGTCATCCGGAATTTTGAAGACGGAGCGGCTTCGGTGATCTTTGCGAGCGTGGGCTCCGAGCCGGCCGTGGCGGAAACCACATCGTCCAGCACGTTCCAGGAACCTGCTTCGGCGTGTCCTGCGGCCTTCATAATCTCCAGCAGCCAACGCCAGCTCTCCTGGATGTCGCCTTTGGGAACGTAAGCCTGGAAAAACCGCTGGGCGCGCCCTTCGTTGTTCACAAGGGTCCCGTCGGATTCAGCAAAGGCGCCCGCGGGTAGCACGAATTCTGCCTTGGCAGCGGTTGGCGTCATGAGGTGGTCCAGAACAATCATGTGCCGGGCCGCCTGCATCAGGCTGTCCACGGCCGAGGCCGCAGCCCTTCGGTACAGATCATTTTCAAGGATGATAGCGGTGTCCGCTTTCCCATCCTGGACAGCCTTGAAAGCTTCGTTCAAGTTGGCACCGCCCAGTAGGGCCAGTCCAAGGCTGTTCGCTTCCGGCATGGCAAAACTCAATCCGACCGACTTGTTGTCCCTGGCGAGCGCCCTTGCCACATTTGCCGCCGCATGAAGCACTGCTTCGCTGGCTAGGCTGGAACCGGAAACAACCAGCGGCCGTTTCGCAGACTTCAGGGCCTGGGCGATCCGCTCCGCCATCCGGCGAACATCCTCGGGGAGATCAGGCACCGCCGGAGCTTCATAATCGAGCGCGTGGGCCACAGCAAAGCCCAGGCGCGCAATGTCGTCCGGAGCGGCCCGATAAGTCGCGGTCGCGGCATCATCAATGCGGGTGACATTGGGCGTGGCGACGAACAGTGGTCCTTCGTCCTGCTGAATGGCCTCGCGCACCGCGTAGTCCAGCCAGCGAGGGATTTTCATCCTGTCGGTCTTTTCCATCGGTTGCTGCCGCACAGACTGCCTGAGCGCCAGAGCCACTCTGGGGGCCGTGTTGCTGACATCTTCACCCAGAACCAGGACCGCGTCAGAATGTTCAATCTCACGGAGCGACGGCGACCGCGCCGGCCCCTGACGCAGAATCTCCGTCATCAGCAAAACCAGATGGGAAGATTCTTCGGACATGCCATTAAAGAAGCGGTCCGGCCCCACCAGGCTCCGCAGCGCAAAGTTGGACTCGAGAGAGGCGCGCGGCGACCCGATCCCGATCACTTTGCTATTGCCTTTCAGGATGTCGCCCAACCGCTCGATAGCCTTCTCTTTGGGAACTGTTTTCAGCTTGCCGTCCTGTCGTGAATGCGTCTGCCGCACCCTCTGCTCGCTGTTGACAAACTCGTAGCCGAAGCGGCCGCGGTCGCAGAGGAAATAGCCGTTCACCTCGCCGTTGTACCGGTTCACGATACGCCGGAGCGTCCCATAACGCTCGCCCGCCGATATGCTGCATCCCAGACCGCAATGGACACACACCGAGGGAGACATCTGCAAATCCCACTTGCGTGTGTAGTGCCCCTTTACGGTCTTGTCAGTGAATACCCCCGTCGGGCAGATTTCGTCGAGGTTGCCGGCAAACTCATTTCGCAATACGCCGTCTTCATGCCTGCCGAAGAACACGATGTCCCGCAGGACGAAAGCCTGTAAGTCATCTCCGCCGGCATAATCCTGGTAATATCGCACGCACCGGTAACACTGGATACAACGGTTCATCTCGTGATTGAGCAGAGGGCCAAGGTACTGATTGCGAAAAGTGCGCTTTTTATAACGGTAACGGCGGTAATTATGGCCGGTCATTACCGTCATGTCCTGAAGGTGGCAATGGCCCCCTTCGTCGCACACTGGACAGTCGTGCGGGTGGTTCATCATCAGCCCTTCAATCACGCCTGCGCGGAAAGCTACAGCATCCGGATTCTTGATCGAGATCCTGGTGCCTTCGGCAGCGGGCGTCATGCAGGACATCACGATCCGCCCTCGAGTATCGTTTTCATCCTTGAACTGCTTGACAGCACACTGCCGGCACGCCCCCACCGACCCCAGCGCCGGATGCCAGCAGAAGTACGGCAGGTCAAACCCAAGCTCCAGGCACGCCTGAAGAAGGCTCTGGTCCGGCCTTACCTCGTACCAATTGTCATCCACCCAGATCTTGGCCACCGCTATCTCCAAGGACACCGCTTTTCACGGATGTGCCGCTCAAAATCCTCACGGAAATATTTCAAGGCGCTCTGCAAAGGCTCCGCAGCGCCGGGCGCAAGAGCGCAAAACGTGTTGCCAGGGGCTGTCATCCGGCAAATGAACGCCAGCCGATCGAGGTCCGAGTCCTGCCCCTGCCCGTCCTCGATACTTTGCAGCATTTTTTCCGCCCACGAGAGGCCGCTCCAGCAGGGTGTGCACCAGCCGCAGGATTCCTGGGCGAAAAAGTGCTCCAGGTTCTTCACAAACCCCACCGGGCACGTGCGATCATCCATCACAATCATGGTCCCCGTGCCCATGCGGCTGCCGGCCTTCTGTACTTCGGTGAAGTCCATTTTCACGTCAAGGTGTTCTTCAACCAGAAAATCTGTGGAAGCTCCGCCGGGCAGGAGCCCTCGAAACCGCAAGCCCTCTTTCATTCCACCGGCATGCTCCTCCAGAATCTCTCGGGCCGTGGTTCCCATCGGCAGTTCCCAGAGGCCAGGGCGCTTGACCTTGCCGCTGGCCCCGTACAGCTTGGTCCCGCCGTCTTCAGATTTGCTCAATCCCTTGAACCATTCGGGGCCGTTATTGATGATGTGGTGGACGTTGCAAAGGGTCTCCACATTCTGCACGATGGTAGGCTTGCCAAAGAGTCCCGAAATCTGCGGGAAGGGCGGCTTGGTGCGCGGATTGGCGCGCTTGCCTTCAAGCGCGTTCAGCAATCCCGTTTCTTCACCGCACATGTAACGGCCGCCGCTCAGGTGCAGATGCATTTCAAGGTTAACTCCGGAACCCTGAATGTTAT
>DATEKC010000074.1:0-8074 GCA_035277665.1 Terriglobia bacterium | reverse complement strand
GACGGAACCGTCCATCAGCCCTGCCAGCCCCGGCTGAACGATCTGGAGCACAAACAGGCGGCGCTCGGCCTCCGCCTCCTCAGCTTTCGCCCCCGGCCCCAGTTTCTCCTGCGTCAACTCCTGCGCGCGCGTCACGTGCGTCCGTTCCACTTGCGCCAAGTCATCCAGCAGTTGCCGGATGCCGGCGTCAGTGGCGCGCCGTGCGGCACGCTCGTAAAAGCGGCGCGTCTCCACTTCCATGGCGCTCGCCTGATGGCGGATCTTCTGCAGGTTCAGCGGCTGCACCAGCCAGACGGGCTCGCGCTGGACAAAGCCTTTGACGTGCTGGGCGCGAATCAGCGGGATGTGCTCTCCAAATTTCTGCCGGTAAAGTTCCAGCAGGCGCCGGCGGTGGCCGGACTCCTCCTCGCGCATGCCGGCAAACACCGCCGCGGAATTGGGAAAGTTTTCCCGCAGGCCTTCGGCCAGGTCCGCGTAGACGCGTTCATCGTCTTCTTCCAGCGAGATGGCCAGGGCCAGAATTTCCCTCTCGGAAAGGCTGTTAAAGTCTCTCATGCGGAGTTCTCCTTGAAGGTGCGGAATTCTGCTATTGGTTCGCCCGGCAAGCTCCTGAACTCCAGTCTAAACGCAACCTCGACAAATAGCGATGGAATCTACCGGGCAGGAATGGCCCGAAAGTAGCGGCCGGCTGGATACCGAGACGTTGCGGGCGCCCCCACCCATTGCCAACCACTGAATTTTTGCCATACAATGACCAGTCGCCCATAAAGAGTTTTTCTTCTAGATCTCTTCCAGAGGGAGTGCCGCATTACCATGAGTAAAATCACCAAGTACATCACCTACCGGGGAGGCGAGGGCCATTGGTCCTGGCTGCTGCACCGGATCACAGGGATTGGCGTTTTCGTCTTTCTCATGGCGCACATTCTTGACACGGCGATGATCGGCTGGGGCCCCAGGGTTTATAACGAGACCATGGCCATCTATCGCCATCCGTTGTTCCGCGTGGGTGAGGTCGTGCTGGCCGGCGCCGTGCTGTATCACGCGCTGAACGGAGTGCGGATTATCGTCATCGATTTCTGGCCAGAATCCACCCTGGTGCAGAAGAAACTTTTTTACGGCGTGGTGGTTGCCTTTTTAGTGATCTTTGTGCCCGCGGCAATTTACATGCTGGCATGGATGGTGAAGTAGGAGGAACGGATGAGCGGAGCGGGACGGGCAAGGCCGCAAGGGGGAATTGAACTTCTGGCATGGATTTTTATGCGCGTATCGGGCGTCGTGTTGCTCGTCATGGTCCTCGTGCACCTTGCCATTATGCACATCATCAACAACGTTGAAGTGATCAATTATCACTTTGTTGCGGTGCGTTATGCCACGCCGTTCTGGCGGACGTATGACGTCGTGATGCTATGGCTGGCATTCATCCACGGGCTGAACGGCGTGCGGGTGATGATCGACGACTATGTGGGGCCGCGCGGCTGGCGGGTGTTTTCTCTGGCTTCGCTTTATGTGTTGGGATTCATGTTTCTGGTGCTGGGTTCGCTGGTGATCTTAACGTTTAATCCTGCGCGCCCTTTTTAGGGAGGACGTTGAAAAGGTGGTAGCGGCGGCTTTACGCCGCCAACTCACGTTGAAGGCGTTGACATTATGGCGGGGTGAACCCGCCGCTACACCCGCTCTGCGGGAGTCAAGGAACTGAGGTTTTCGGGATGGTCCATCGCTATGACGCTTTGATTATCGGGGCAGGCGGCGCCGGCCTGATGGCCGCCCTCCAGCTCTCTTCACACGGACGAGTGGCCGCCATCAGCAAGCTCTATCCGACGCGCTCGCACACGGGCGCCGCGCAGGGCGGCATTGGAGCCGCGCTGGGCAACCACGAAGAGGACCACTGGGAATGGCACATGTTCGACACCGTGAAAGGCGGTGATTACCTGGCCGACCAGGACGCGGTGGAAATCCTGTGCCGGGAAGCCATTGAAACCGTGTATGACCTCGAACACTGGGGATTGCCCTTCAGCCGCACGCCGGAAGGCAAAATCGCCCAGCGGCCGTTTGGCGGGCACACGCGGGAGTTTGGCAAGGAGCCGGTGCGGCGATCGTGCTACGCCGCGGACCGCACCGGACACATGATCCTGCAGACGATGTACCAGCAGTGCCTGAAGAACCAAGTGCACTTCTACGATGAGTATCACGTGCTGGACCTGCTGATCGAGCAGGGACGTTGCGCCGGAGTGGTGGCGCTTTGCCTGGCCACCGGGGAACTGCACACCTTCCACGCCAAGGCCGTGGTTTTTGCCACGGGCGGCTGCGGCAGGATGTTCAGCGTCACCTCCAACGCGCACGCGCTGACGGGCGACGGGATGGGCGTGGTGCTGCGGCGCGGGGTCCCGCTCCAGGACATGGAATTTTTTCAGTTCCATCCCACCGGCATCTACAAGATGGGAATCCTGCTCAGCGAGGCCGCGCGCGGTGAAGGTTCCATCCTGAGGAACAAGGACGGCGAGCGCTTTATGGAGCGTTACGCGCCCACCCTGCTGGACCTCGCGCCGCGCGACATGGTGTCGCGCGCCATGTACCGCGAAATTCGCGAAGGGCGCGGCATCGGCGGCAAGAATTATCTGCACCTTGATATGACCCACCTGGGCCGCGAGGTGCTGGACCTGAAGCTGCCCGACATTACGGACTTCGTGAGGACCTACCTGGGCATTGAACCCGCCAAAGAACTGATTCCGGTGCAGCCAACCGCCCACTACGCGATGGGAGGCATACCCACGGATAATGACGGCCGGGTGGTGATCGACGAAAAGAAGACACCGCTGCCGGGACTTTATGCCGCAGGCGAGACGGCCTGCGTTTCCGTGCACGGGGCCAACCGCCTGGGCACCAATTCGCTGGTGGATATCCTGGTGTTCGGGCGGCGCAGCGGCCGGCACGCCGCAAAGTTTATCAAGGAAAATGAGCTGCCGCCGTTGGGGGAAAAACCGGAGGAGCGGGCACGTGAAACCGTGGACCGGCTGCTCTCGGACCAGGGCCAGGAGCGGGCTGCAGACTTGCGGGAAACTCTCCAGAATGAAATGATGGAGAAAGCTTCGGTCTTCCGCGATGCCGGAACGCTGACCGCCATGCGCGAAAAGATCAGGGAAATTCGCGACCGTTACGGCAAAGTCAGGATCGAGGACCGCGGCACGAAATATAACACGCAGCTTCTGGAAATCTTCGAACTCGGCGTGCTGATTGATCTGGCCGAGGTGCTGGTGGAAGGCGCTCTGGCCCGCAAAGAGAGCCGGGGCGCGCATTTCCGCGAAGATTTTCCGAAGCGCGACGACGCGAATTTCCTGAAGCACACCCTGGCTTACCTTGGACCCAAGGGAATCGAATTGGCCTATAAGCCGGTGACGATCACAAGGTTCGAGCCCAAGGAAAGGAAGTACTGATCCATGCAGGTCAACATGAAAATCCGGCGCTTTAATCCGGAGAAGGCCCAGGCGCCGTGGTGGGGCGAATACAAGTTTGAAGCCGAACCCACCGACCGGCTCCTCGACGCTCTGAACCATGTGAAGTGGTATCTCGACGGGACGCTCACCTACCGCCGCTCCTGCGCCCACGGTGTGTGCGGCTCAGACGCCATGCTGATCAACGGCCGCAACGGGCTGGCCTGCAAGATGCTTCTGAAGAACCTGGGCAGCAAGATCACCGTTGAGCCCATGCGCGGCTTTCGCGTGATCAAAGACCTGCTGGTCGACATGGACTCGTTCTTCGACAAATACAAAAAGATCAAACCTTATCTCATCACCCAGTCGCCGGAGCCCGCACAGGAGAGGCTGCAGTCAACCGAAGACCGCGAGAGGTTTGACGACACCACCAAATGCATCCTGTGCGGCGCCTGCACCACCGCCTGCCCGTCGTTCTGGGCCAACCCGGATTATGTGGGGCCGGCGGCGATTGTGAACGCGCACCGCTTTATCTTTGACAGCCGCGACGAGGGAAGGGAAGAAAGGCTCGATATTTTGGATACGGTCGAGGGCGTGTGGCGCTGCCGGACAATTTTCAATTGCGTTGAAGCCTGTCCTCGCGGTATTAATGTGACCGGGGCGATCGGGGAAGTCAAGAAGGCATTGCTGTTCCGCAAAGCTTGAGCACGACCGGGGATTTTTTCCTGTCTCACAAAAATTTTCTCAGGAGGGTTTCGATGTCCTTCCAGGGCTTCAACTCACTCACGCGGCGTGAACTGCTGGCCGGCATGGGCGCTTCACTCGCGCTTGGCGGCGCACCCCGCAAAGCAGGAAATAAAACCATGAAATCCAGCTCTCGAAAGGAATCGGCGGCAGGGAAGCGGTACGACCTTCTGATTCGCGGGGGAAGAGTGGTGGATCCCTCGCAGGACCTTGACGCCGTGCGCGACGTGGCGATTGCCGGCGGCAAAATTGCGAAGGTCGAGGCGGACATTCCCTCGAGCGGTGCGCGGGAGACGATCAACGCCCATGGAAAAATCGTGACGCCGGGCCTGATTGATATCCACACGCATGTTTTCCCCTATGTGGGGCCTTATGGCATCGAGCCTGACCCTTACTGCCTGCGGCGCGGCGTAACCAGCGTGGTGGATGCCGGCACTTCAGGTTGTTTTGCTTTTCCCGCTTTCAGAAAATTCATCATTGAGCGCGCCGCGACGCGCATCCGGCCGCTGATCCACGTGGTCTCGATTGGCATGATCGCCGGGAGCACGCCGAACATGGGCGAACTTGAAGATTTGCGGTATTGCGTCCCCAAACTCGCCGTTGAAGCCGCCAACAAGAACCGCGATCTTGTGGTCGGATTCAAAATCCGGTTTTCCAGGGGGTATACGGGCTCGAACGATTACGAGGGGATGAAGCGCGCCCGTGAGGCCGCCGATGAAGCACAACTGCCGCTGATGATCCACATCGGCTATTCGTATACGCCGCTGCCCAAGCTGCTGGCTCTGATGAAAAAGGGCGATGTGGTGACCCACTCTTTCAACGGCCGCCCGAACGGGATCGTTGACAGCAGCGGGAAGGTTTTGCCGGAAGTGATTGAGGCCCGAAAGCGCGGCGTGCTCTTCGACGTGGGGCACGGCTCCGGCAGTTTTTCGTTTGAGACCATGGAGGAATGCCTGAAGCAGAACTTTCTGCCTGACACGATTTCAAGCGACCTCTATTCCGAAAATATTCACGGGCCCGTGTTTGACCTGGTCACAACACTTTCCAAATTTCTTATGCTGGGCCTGGATCTGCGCCAGGTCGTGGAACGCGCAACGGTAAATTCCGCCCGGACTTTCAACTTTGGAGCCGAAATTGGGACGCTGCGTCCGGGGGCTGAGGCTGATGTGAGCGTGCTGGAGTTGAAGGAAGGGAAATTTGAGTTTGTTGACTCGAGCAGGCAAAAGCGGATCGGGCGGCAGAAGATTGAGCCGTTCGTGACCATCCGCGCCGGGAAAGCCTGGTACCCCACGTCCTGAGGCGCGGGCTTTGGAGGCGGCCGGCAATCCGTAGACAAAAGACCGTTGTAGTATAATTGGCTATTTGATGCCGGCTGACGGGTGAGCGTACCTGTGAGATCTGGGTGAGGGAAAGAAAGTTCGGCTCGCCTCGTGACGACAGAAAGCCCGCCTTTGAGGCAGCTTGTTGCCTGGGGACTGGGGCATCGCCTTTTGGAGCGCCTGCATCTTATAGTTCTTCATGAAACTTTCTCGCCGCCATATGCTGGGCTCGGGAGCGGCCCTCCTGGGTTCCAAACTGATGGAAGTTGTCACCACGCCCATCTGGAAATGGCCGGGAATCCCTGTCCTCAGCGCCGCCCAAGTCCCGAGTCCGGAAACTGCCATTCCTGTGACGTATGTCGATGTGGCGAAAGTGGCTGGGCTGAACACGGTGAACGTGTGGGGCGGAGTTGACGAAAAGAAGTACATTATTGAGGCCAAGGGAAACGGCATCGCCTTCTTCGATTACGACAACGACGGCTGGATTGACATCTATCTGACCAATGGAACGCGCCTGGACGCCAAATGGCCCCCCGGCCAGGCGCCCACAACGCACCTTTACAAGAACAACCGCAACGGAACCTTTACGGACGTGACTGAGCACTCCGGGCTTGGGCGCACCGGCTGGCAGACGGGCGTATGCATCGGCGATTACGACAACGACGGCTGGGATGACCTTTTCCTGACTTTCTGGGGGCACAACATCCTGTTCCATAACAACGGCGACGGGACGTTTACCGATGTCACCCGGAAGGCCGGCCTTTATCAGGACGACGTCCGCTGGGGCTCGGGCTGCACCTGGGTTGATTATGACCGTGATGGTCACCTGGACCTTTTTGTCTGTAATTACATCGTGCTGGACCTGGCCAAAATCCCGGCGCCGGGGCAGAGCGGTTACTGCCAGTGGAAAGGTATCCCTGTGATGTGCGGACCGCGCGGCTTGCCGGGCGGGTCGAACATTTTGTACCACAACAATGGTGATGGAACGTTCACAGACGTTTCTGAGAAGTCGGGAATCCTGAAGACCGGGCCCAGGTATTCCATCACGGCCGTGACTTATGATTTTGATAACGACGGCTGGCCGGACATCTACGTGGCCGTCGACTCCGAGCCGAGCATCCTGTTCCAGAACAAGCACGATGGAACATTTGAAGACATCGGCGTAATGGCCGGATGCGCCTACAATGAAGACGGCCAGGAACAGGCGGGCATGGGCGTTGGCGTGGGCGATTACGATTGCGACGGCTGGTTCGACATTTTCAAAACTAATTTCTCCGATGACACTTCTGATCTCTACCGAAACAACGGCGAGGGCACGTTTACGGACGTCACGTTCATGGCAGGCGTGGGCCAGGATACCCAGGATGTGAAATGGGGCTGCGGCTTTGTAGATTATGACAACGATGGCTGGCCGGACATCATCCAGGTAAACGGCCACGTCTACCCCAAGGTTGACAATTTCCATCTGAGCCAGACCTTCAAGGAACCCCGGGTTGTTTATCGCAACCTGGGAAACGGTCGGTTCAAGAACGTGTCGGCGGAACTGGGGCCGGGAATCAGTGAACGATTTTCAAGCCGGGGATGCGCGTTTGGCGACTACGATAACGACGGCGACATCGACGTGGTGGTCTGCAACATGAATGATCCGCCTTCGCTGCTCCGCAACGACGGGGGAAACAAGAACAATTGGATCAAGCTCAAACTGATCGGGACCGTGTGCAACCGCACCGCCATTGGCGCGCGGGCTTACGTGACCACAGGCAAGCACCGCCAGATGAATGAGGTCAGCAGCGGAACCAGCGTGATGTCACAGAGCGACCTGCGGCTGCACTATGGCGTTGGCAAAGCTGCAAAAGTGGATTTGATTGAGGTGAAGTGGCCCACGACGCAGAAGATCGAAAAGTTCACCAACGTTGAGGTGAACCAAATTCTCACCATCCGCGAGGGCCATGGAATCATCAAGAAGACGAAGCCGGGCAAGTGATGGGCCTCAATGTTTACGGGCGGCCCAGGCTGCGAATTGGCTGGTGAATAAAATTGAATAATCGAAAGAAGGGACCGGCAGATGGATTTGCCGGTTTTGCCATTTTGCCGACTCTTTCCGGTCCGTTACGCCGCGGAGGCTGGCCTGTGCGTCTTTTTCGGATTGTGGCCTTCCTTGTACCTGTGCTACTGGCATTTGTTTGCGCCGGGCGGGCAACTGCATCGAGCCCAGCCGCTCTGGCAGCGTTTTCCGCGGCTGACGCACTCCCAAAGATTTCCAGCGTCGAGCCCTCTCAAGCCACTCCCGGCAGCCAAATTACCGTAAAGATCACAGGCGAGGACTTTTTGACCGGAGCTTATGTCTCCTTTTCAGATCCCGCCATCCATGTCATCGCCACGCGGCGCGCCAGCGCGACAGAGTTGGATGTGGATATCGCAGTCGGGCAGATGGCGAAACCGCAATCGGTCGTCCTTTATGTTTCCAATCCTTCTGGTGCGTCGGTGCAAACCGGTTTTGCGATTGCTTCGGGCGAACCTCCGGCGCAGCAGGAGAGCCAGCCCTCATCATCGAACCCGCCTGTTGTAACCAGGGTTAATCCT
>DATEKC010000073.1:0-28966 GCA_035277665.1 Terriglobia bacterium | reverse complement strand
AAACTCTACCTTCAATGGTCTGGCCGCGCCGCGCCACTACCCAACCGTTTACAACCACGGGCTGTTCCAGCGTGGCTGTAAAGGCATCGCCCGACTTGTTACGATCGCTTGAAAGCTCCTGGTTCAGCCGCACCGAAATCATGGTGCCGGACGTCAGGTGCAAGGTAGCGGGAACGGTCTGCTGCTGCGCATCACCGCCGAAACTGTGCGTTTGGGGCGCCGGCTGCGGAGGCGCATCCGTCGCTTGAGGCGGTGCATCCGCCGGCTGAGGAGGTTCGTCCTGCGCCTGCGGAGGCGCCTCTGCAGGCTCTGATGGAGCCGGCTGCGAGGACTCGGTGTCCGCCGGAGGCGTTGAGGCTGATTCGCCCACGCTCAGGCTGTCAATCACTTTCACCACGCCGGGTTCCATGCTGGCGATGTTTTCCACGGCAGACTGCTGCTGTTGCGTATCCACCGTGCCGCTCAGCGTGACCACGCCGTTCTGTGTTGAAACAGTGATGTTTTGTGTCTTCAGCGACGGGTCCTGGAACAGCTTTGCCTGAATGGACGTGGTGATAGCGTTGTCGTCCGGGGCGTTCTGCGCACTTTGCTGAGCTTCCATCAGGAGGCCCGTGCTCAAAAGGAAAAGTCCACACACCGCAATCACTGACAATTTGAAGTTTCGTTTCAGCATTGTGGCCCCCTTGGGTAGCCCGAAGCTTCTCCCCAAACCGCTTGCTCGTTTTTTAACCCTGTTTGCCGGATGTCGATCAATTTACCTTACCTCTGGCCTATAAGACGCCGGGCCAGCCGCCTGAGTTTCCAGGTTTCTGAAAACTTTTCGTAAAATATCCCTTTCGCCTGGCTCCGATTCTCAATTGCCACTCCTGCTCCCAGCCACCCATGTAGCACTTTAGCTGCCAATTATCTGCTGGATTTCTAGTCCTTAACCGGCTTGGAGCAGCGGCGACGGTATCCCGAATTTTACACGAGGCGCCTGGCGAGCTTTAAGTGCCCGGACGCCACACCGATCCTTACCTGCCGGCATTTGGCCATATCTTGTTGAACCCGCGAATGGCGTTGAAGTTGCGCGTGAAGCCTGAACCACGGCGGAGGGTCTGGGCGAAAAAGCGCCTGGAATCAGCGCATTAGATCTTTCCAGAGCGGCCTCTGGGGTTTCAGAAAGCCCAAAATGGTGACTTAAACCCATTTGCGGTGTGTTCTTCTCGTGACCGGGCGCCCGGAATCCCGGAAGATTTCGGCGGAAACAATCGCGCACGGTAACAAAGTTGCTCGATGATGGCTCCATAGGCTTGGGCCTGGACGGCCTGAGCCAGCGAGAAAAATACCCTGCCTGACCGCAACTCTTTGGCATGGCATGTGTTATATAGGGTGTGGACGCGATGGCGGTTGACTCGGATTTCGACTTGATGCTGCGGGTTCGCGGCGGCGATGCGGCATCATTTGATGAACTCCTGCGCCGCTATCGCTCGCCGCTGGTGAAATACTTTTACCGGATGGTGCGCGACCACGCCCTGGCTGAAGATCTGGCCCAGGAGGCCTTTCTCCGCGTTTACAAGGCGCGCCATCGCTATCGGCCGGACGCGCGTTTCACCACCTGGCTCTACCGGATCGCTACGAACCTTGCACTGAACGCTATTCGGGATTCGAAGGGCCAGCGGCGGCAGGACGGAAATGGCAGCGCTGAGGACGGTGAAACCTCGTTCGAGTTTGTCGATCCTAAAGCCTCGGTCGAACAGCAATTGATTGAAACCGACCGCGGCAGGATGATTCGTGAGGCCATCAAGGGATTGCCGGATAACCAGCGCGCTGCGGTGATTCTACACAAGTACCAGGACGTGGGCTACCGGCAGATTGCCGGGATTTTGAAGGTGTCCGAGAGCGCCGTCAAATCGCTTCTGTTCCGGGCTTATGAGACACTTCGCGAGCGCCTCGATCCGCTTGTCAGGGGAGGGCAATTATGAAGTGCGTTGACCGTGAGAAACTGTTTCGATATCTCCACCAGATGCTGGAGCCCGATGAAGCCGACCAGGTGCGCCGGCACGTCACAGGCTGCGACGATTGCGCTCGCGTGGCGGAAGATTATCGCCGGCTTGACTTGGCCCTCGATGACTGGACTGCCGCCGAGCCGTCGCCCTGGTTTGACGCCAAAGTCCTGGCGCGAGTAGGTGCAAACGAGAACAGGAATTCCGGATTTTTAGGGTTCGGCAGGGTCCGGATGCTGGCAGCAGCCATTGCCGCCATGGCCCTGATAATCGTGGCTGTGGTGGTTTTCAACCACCAAAAAGTGGCTGAAATCAACCAGCCGGCCAGCATCCAGCAGCAACCGGTAGCGGTGACGGCGCCAACGCAGGTCCCCGATAAAATTGAGGCCCTGAAAAAGCCGCTGCCGGCCGAAGAACAGTTGAAAATGGACGAGAACCTTTCGCTGCTGGAAGATTATGAAGTGGTCGCGAATTTTGACGCGCTTTCGGAGCTTCCGCAGGCGAACGCGAATTAGCTGTGGCGCTGCAAACCTGTCGAGGGCCGGAATCGAGTGAATGAAGCACATAATGATGAATCGGTCAGCCAGTCCGGGGTTGCTGCCTGGCGGCAAGGCCGGGCGGTGGCGGAATGCAGTGATGCCGGCCCTGGTCCTGGGCGGCCTGTTGTTCGCGGCGCTTCCGGCATGTTCACAAAGCAGGGCGGAACGTAGACAGGAAATACGGCAGGCCCGCAGGATGCGCGCGGGCCAGGCGGCGCGACGGGCCGGTTTTTTTGCTCGTCTTCGTGAACTGCCGCCCAAAGAGCAGGAACGAATTCTCAAGAACAACAAGCGCTTTCGAAATCTTCCTCCTGAGCGCCAGCAGCGCATTCGGGAAAACCTTCGGCGCTGGAATCAGCTCTCGCCGGAGCAGAAGCAGCAGGTCCGGCAGCGGGAGAGAATCTATTCACGCCTCACTCCGGAGCAGCGCCAGGACGTGCGGGAAATGTCCCGCGAGTGGCGCAATCTGCGCCCGGCGGAACGGCGCGAAGTGCGGCTGGCGCTCCGGCGAATGCGCGGCATGACTCCCGAGGAACGGCAGAAATTTCTCGACAGCCCGCAAGTCCTCCACCGATTTTCCCCCGAGGAACAGAATATCCTGCGAGGCCTTGGGGGCCTCTTTCCCGGCAGCAACGCGCCGGACCAGTAGCCCTGCTACCTGTCAGCAGTGTTGCCTAAAAAATTGATTCGAGGTAATACTAGGCATAAAGGCCGTCCTGCTCCGAACGCCGGATGCAACCGGGCAGTGGAGGCCAACGTCTAAAAGCGCTGAGGGATACCGGGTCACAGGTTGAAATGGGCAAGGGGCGTCAAAATCCCCAGCGTACGATTAGATGACAAAGAGGAGACGAGACTATGCCGGATAAGGAAGATAAACGCGACATCGGGCATGCCATGTTTGGGTTTAATGAACCACGTCCTTCCCGGATTGAGCCAACGCAGCAACCTGCTGAGCCGCAGGCGGGGCCGGCGCAGGGAGCGCCCCAGGCGCAAGCGGGTCCCGGGCAGCCTCCGCCGGGACAGCCTCAATATATTTACGTGCAGGCGCCGCCGCAGCCTGCCGGGCCGCCGCCAGCGCAACCCATGAGCAAGGTGCTGATCGCCGTGCTGGTGCTGCTGGTGATTCTTGCCGGAGTGAATCTTTATCTGGCGCTCAGCCAGCGGTCGCAGTTTGGCAAGGCCCTGGCCACGGATGCCAACCACCTGACGGTGCTTACCCAGCGGATGGACCAGAGCGACGACCACTACGCGCAGTTGAAAGGTGAGTTTGATGTCACCAGCCAGAAGCTTGGCATGACTCAGGCGGAACTGGCGCGAGCCCGCCAGTTGACTGCAACCATCCAGAAACAGCAGCGGGCGGCCGTCAATCAATTAAACACAGCTATTGCGGAGAAAGCCAACGCGCAGGACCTGAACAAGTTCCAGACAGACGCCAACAGCAAGTTCGGCAACCTATCGGGCGACATTGCGGGCAACAAGAAAGACCTGGAGGCGACCAAGGAAGCGCTGACGGGCGCCAAAGGGGAACTCTCCGGAGCGATTGCCCGTACGCACGACGAACTGGTGGCGCTGGCCCATCGTACGGACCGCGACTACTTTGAATTCAATCTCCAGCGGCGCCACGACCGCAAGAAAATTGGCAGCATCATGATCGAACTGTTGAAGACCAACCGCAAGCAGAACCTCTACACCATCGACCTGTTTTTCGACGACAAGCGTACCCAGCGGAAAGACCAGGCGCTGGGTGAGCCGGTCTATTTCTACGTTCAGGGATCTCAAACTGCGCTGGAACTGGTGGTGAATAAGCTGGACAAAAACCAGATCAGCGGGTACGTCAGTGCGCCGAAAGGGTTATTCCCGAACACCCCGAACGTGTTGACCGCGCGGCCCAGTTAGGATTTGGCTGCCGCGAAAAAGCTGGGATGCTTGCCCGGCACTGGAATCAGCAGAAGCAGCACAAGGTGTGATGAGGCGAGGGCCCCCGTTCTTGAGCGGGCGCCTTCGCGGTTGAATGAGGCGGGGCGGCTTTACTGGGTTTTAACGGTCGAATGGGCATCGAGGACTTTGGCCAGTTCGCCGTAAGAGCGGGTGCCGATCAACTGTTCAGCAACCTTTCCGTCCTTGACCAGGATCAGTGTGGGAATGGACCGGATGGCAAACTTGCCGGCAAGCTCCGGCGCCTCGTCCACATTCACCTTGGCAAAGTTGAACTGGCCCGAGTAGTTCTCAGCCAGCTTTTCAAAGGTGGGTTCCATTGCACGGCAAGGCGCGCACCATTCAGCCCAGAAGTCCACAAAGGTAGGCTTGGAATCCTTTTCAAGAGCTTGCCATTGCTCGTTATTGACATGCTTGATGTTTCCCATTTGTTCTCGTCTCCTCAAAAATACCTGCTTCTACAACAGATGTCGGAGGAGGCGAAAAGGTTCGGCAGAAATTCGAAAGGAGAGAGCCTTTAAATGTGAACTAAGTCACACTGGCTGTTTAATTTAGGCGGCTGCGGCGGCGCAAGCTGAAGGAGGGACAATGGCAGGAAAATGGCTGTTTAAGTCCGACCCAGAACACTATTCTTATCAGGACCTTGCCAGGGACAAAAAGACCGCGTGGGATGGTATTTCCAACAATCTTGCCTTGAAGCATCTGCGCAACGTTCGCCGGGGCGATGAGGTGATGATCTATCACTCGGGTGGAGAGCGGGCTGTGGTGGGGTTTGCGGAAGTCCTGAGCGACCCATATCCCGACCCGAAGAAGAAAGACGCCCGGCTGGTGGTGGTGGATATCGCCGCTCGCGGAACCGTGCCGCGGCCGGTTGGCCTGGACGAGATCAAAAAACGGACCGAGCTGAAGGATTTTGACCTGGTCCGCCTGCCGCGACTTTCAGTGATGCCGGTTTCTGAAAAACACTGGAAATCAATACTCTCCCTGGCCCAGGGTTTGACCGGCTCTCGGGTTCCACCAGTCCGCCCCTGAGCGTTGTGCAATGGCAAATTCTCCAACCGCCCAACACAAGCTTGAGAAGCTCCAGCAGCAGGTGATCCAGTGCCGGCGCTGCCCGCGACTGGTAGAGTATCGCGAGAAAGTGGCGCGGGAAAAGCGGCGTATGTTTCGCGACTGGGATTACTGGGGAAAGCCCGTGCCGAGTTTCGGCGACCCGAAGGCTGAACTGCTGATCGTGGGGCTTGCGCCCGCCGCGCACGGGGCCAACCGCACCGGGCGGATGTTCACGGGCGACCGATCGGGAGATTTTCTCTTTCGTGCGCTTTATGACGCGGGATTCGCCAGCCAGCCTGATTCGCGCCATCGGGACGACGGGCTGCAACTCCGGCGCTGCTACATCACGGCAGCCCTTCGGTGCGCGCCGCCTGTGAATAAGCCCCTGCCGCAGGAACTGAAGAATTGTCAGCCGTACCTGGAAAGTGAGCTTGAATTTCTGTGCCGGATCCGCGCTGTGCTGGCGCTCGGGAAGATTGCGTTTGACCGCTACCTCAGCGTGATGGGGGAAAAGGTGGATTTGCCTGCGCGCTCAAAGATGCCCTTTGGGCATGGGGTCAGCTACGAATTGCCGGGCGGTTTGCCGCGCCTGTTCGCGTCCTATCACCCCAGCCAACAGAATACGCAGACCGGGAAACTGACGCTTGCGATGATGCACCTTGTGTTGGCGGGGATTGACAAATACCTTCAGTCATCCCGGTGAGTCTGGCTTAATCCATCAGCATGCCGCCGTTCACTTCAATCGTTTCCCCTACGATGTAGCTGGCGGCGGGCGATGCCAGAAAGACAACAACGCTGGCAATTTCCTCCGCCGTTCCTGCGCGGCCCAACGGAATGCTGGCAACGAACTTCTGGAAAATTTCCGGCGGGCTATAGCGCTCGTGGTAAGGCGTGGCGATCACGCCCGGCGCCACTCCATTCACTCGCACGCCGTACGGAGCCAGTTCCCTGGCCAGGCTTTTGGTGTAGGTGATCAAGCCGCCCTTGGCCGTCGCGTAGGCGCCTGAGCCGGGACCGCCGCCGCTGCGCCCTGCGATGGAGGTCATGTTGATAATGGTCCCGCTCCTGCGCTCGGCCATTTCTTCCCAAACCTGCTTGACGCAAAGGAAGGCGCTCTTCAGGTTCAGGTCCATAATCTGCTCCCAGTAGTCTTCGGTCATGTCGGAGAGCATGTGCCGGCCCAGAAGATCGCCGGCATTGTTCACCAGGATGTCAATGCGTCCCCAGCGATTGCGCACGCTTTCCACCATTGCCTCCACCTCGTCGGGGGAAGTGACATCGGCGCGAATCGCGTGGGATTCGCCGCCTGCTTTGCTGATTTCGGCCACCGCCTGGTCGGCGCCGTCCTTGTTTTTAAAGTAGTTCACCCCGACGCGCGCGCCTTCGCGAGACATGGCAAGAGCGGTTGCATACCCTATTCCGCTTGAGGCTCCAGTGATGAGTGCGACCTGGTTTTTGAGAACCATGATTTCCTCCAGATTATGCTGCTTGTACTTCTCTTGTATGATGAAAAAGAGTCGGGCAAAGGAACATTTCAGGAAAACACAAAATAAAGTGGTTGGCAACCTTTGTGGTTTTTTGGTAATCCTTATTAGTTGGTCTGCGCTCGCGGGCTCGTCTGTGGCAGGAAGATTTCAAGATCAGTCGCAGGGGCACAATGCTCAGGAAATGAGGATGCATTCGTATGATTGAAGTTGAGAACCTGACAAAACGATACGGTCCGACGCTGGCGGTTTCTGATGTCAGCTTCCAGGTGCAGAAGGGAGAAATCCTCGGCTTTCTGGGTCCGAACGGCGCCGGGAAAACCACCACCATGCGCATTATTACAGGTTTCCTTTCGGCCAGCACCGGCCGCGTTCGGGTGGCGGGCATTGACGTGGCCTCGTCGCCCCTGGACGCCAAGAGGCACATCGGTTACCTGCCGGAAAATCCCCCGGTCTATACCGACATGACGGTGAATGAGTACCTGGCATTTGTGGGGCGCATCAAGGGCGTTTCGCGCGGCGATCTCAAAAAACGCATTGGGGAGGTTTCCGAAAAATGTTCTGTTTCCGATGTGAAGGACCGGCAGATCGGCAGGCTCTCCAAAGGATACCGGCAGCGTGTGGGGTTGGCCCAGGCGCTGATCCACAATCCCGACATCCTGATTCTTGACGAGCCCACAGCGGGCCTGGACCCCAAACAGATTATTGAGACGCGCCAGCTGATCAAAGGACTGGCCGGGCAGCATACCGTGATTCTCAGCACGCACATTCTTCCGGAAGTTTCCAAGACCTGCCAGCGGGTAGTCGTGATCAGCAAGGGGACTGTGGTGGCCATGGGCGCTCCGGACGAACTGACCGCCCGCCTGCAGGGATACGGATCGGTGATGGTGACGGTGGAAGGGCCGGCGCCGGATGTCATGAGCAAGCTGCAGACCGTGGCCGGCGTAAACCTGGTTGAACCTGTGGATGCTTCCGGCGCCCGCGTTACGCTGGAAGTCCATACGGAGAAGAACCAGGAGGTGCGGTCAGAACTGGCCCGCGCCATCGTGGAGTCCGGATGGAAATTGTTTGAGCTGAAAACCAGTGGAATGAGCCTGGAAGATATCTTCCTGAAACTGACGACGCGCGACTTGAGCGAAGAAGCGGGAGCGGCGCAGGGCCGGCCTGCCGGGGCGCAGGAGCAGGAGAAACCTGGAGAAGCAGAAATTGTCAACTGATGCTCGGGCCTTCGCAGGCTGAAGGCGCGGCAGCGTCTGGATGTGAGCCAACCACCCTGAGGGGGAAATTGAAATGCGCAATATTCTGGCAGTGGCGGGAAAGGAACTTCGTGCTTATTTCCACTCGCCGATCGCTTATCTGGTGATGGCCGTTTACGCTGTTCTGTGCGGGTTCTTCTTTTACAGCTTTGCGGCCACGTACGTGGTGCAGACTTTCCGGATGCAGGCGATGGGCGGCATGGGCATGCCCAACATGACGATTAATGACTATGTTATCCGTCCGCTGTTCGAGGGCGTCCTGACAATCGTTCTGCTTCTGGTGATTCCGCTGATTACCATGAGGCTTTACGCTGAGGAAAAGCGTTCCGGAACCATCGAGCTGCTGCTGACATCTCCGGTCACCGACTTCCAGATCATTGCCGGGAAATTCCTGGGCGCGCTGATGCTGTTCGGCACCATGATCGTGATCACATTTATCTATGTAAGCACGCTGTTCGTTTACGGAAATCCTTCTGCCAAGCCCCTCATCGCGCAGGCCGTGGGGCTTTTCCTTTTTGGCGCCTCGCTGCTGGCTTTGGGGATGTGGATTTCAACGTTTACGAAGAACCAGATTATCGCCGCGGTGGTTTCGTTTGCGGCGTTTCTGCTGATTTACGTTTTGAACTGGGTGACGGCCTATTCGAGCGGCGCCGTCGGCCAGGTGCTTTCCTATCTGGCGCTCACCACGCACTTTGAAGGATTCGCCAAGGGGGTGGTGGACCTGAAGGACCTGGTCTACTACGTGTCGGTGATCACGCTGGGCATCTTTCTAACGGCGCGGTCCGTTGAAGCTTTGAAGGGGAGGGTCTGACGATGGCGGAAAAAGAACGACCTAAAGGAGGAGGCGGCCAGCGGATATTACAGGGCGCAAACCTGGCTCTGTATACACTGATCGGCATCGCCATCATCGTCCTGATTAACTGGTTTGTAAACCATCACGACAAAAGCTGGGACCTCACTCCCAACCAGGAATACAGCCTTTCGCCCCAAAGCAGGAAGATCCTCAAGGGCCTGAAGCAGAACGTCACTTTCTATGCGTTTGACCGCAAGGACGCTTTCAGCCGGCGGCGTGATCTGCTGGGAGAATACGCGAGCGCCTCGGACCACGTTACCGTGCGGTACGTTGACCCCGATCGCGAGCCTGCCCTGGCCAAGGAGTACGGCGTCCAGAGCTACGGCACCATCGAGGTGGTTTCAGGAGCGCGCCACTTTCAGGCGCAGAGCACTAATGAAGAGGGTGTTACCAACGCGCTGATCCGCGTCCTGATGGGTGAAAAGACGATCTATTTTATGGATGGCCATGGCGAGCGCAGCATTGACGACACCGGCCGCGACGGTTTCCAGGATTTCAAAAAGGAACTGAACAATGAGAGTTACGACGTCAAGACGCTGATGCTGCTCCAGAAAAATGAAATTCCGCCGAATTGCGAAGTGCTGGTGATTGCAGGTCCCAGGCACGATTATCTGCCCGCGGAAATTGATACCATCAGCAAATACACCGAAGGCGGCGGGCGCGTGCTATTCATGCTGGATGCCGGTGTCAAGCTGCCCAATCTGACCAAGATGCTGGCCGGGTGGGGCGTGAATGTGCGGAACGATCTGGTGCTGGACTTGAACCCTGTTGCCCGGTTGTTCGGGACCACTCCCGACATGCCGCTCATCATCAAGTATGGGACCAACCCTATCGTCGAGCCCATGCAGAGGACAGCGACTCTCTTTCCCCTTTCCCGGTCGGTTGAAATCAGCAAGGACTCGAAAGGCGGCGCATCGCCTGAGATGCTGTGCCAGACGTCAGGGGACAGTTTTGCGGTGGAGAATTTCAACCCCAGCATGCGAAAGGTTTCTTACCAGCCCGGGAAAGACATCAAGGGACCTCTGACGGTCGCCGCCGCGGACACCATCAGTGGCAGCGACGGCAAGAAGAGTGAAGGCCGCCTGGTGGTGACCGGAACGTCTCTGCTGGGTGCCAATGCGTATCTGGGGTTCCAGGGAAATAAAGACCTGGTGATGAACATGATCAACTGGCTTTCGGCAGAGGAGAGCCTGATTTCTATCCGGCCCAAAAACAACGAGCATCAGAGCCTGAACATGAACCAGCGGCAAATGGGGCGTCTGCTATACCTGGGCGTGTTCGGGGTTCCACTGGTGATTATTCTGGTGGGCGCGGGAGTCTGGTGGCGGCGCCGGCGATGAACAGGAAATATCTCCAAACCTTGATTGCACTGGCAGTCCTGGCGGGGCTGTGGGGCATCTTCACATACTACGGGCGCAAAAAGCCATCCGCTTCTTCCGAAAACAAGAATGCCGCTTCGCAAAAGATCCTTCCAGTGAAGAAGGGGCAGATTATCGCTTTCACGGTAACTCCGGCCGCCGGCAAAGCCGTCACCTGCGCGCTGAACGGCAAGAATTGGGAGATTACCGAACCCGAGAAGTTGACAGCCGATTCCTCCGCGATTGACGGCTTCCTCAGCAGCCTGGCTGGCGCCACGCCCTCCGAGACGGTCAGTGAGCAGGGCGGCGACCTGAAAGAATTTGGGCTGGACCCGCCCGTGAGCACCATCCAGGTTAAGACCGACGCCAAGCCTGCGGAATTTTCTTTGCGCCTTGGAAGTTCAACGCCGACGAACAATGGGATTTATGCCCAGGTGGACGGCCAGCCGCGCGTCTTCACCTTGGCCAGCTATCTGAAAGACTCGCTGGAAAAGAGCCTGTTCGATTTCCGAGACAAGAAGGTGGTAACTCTGGCGGGGGACAGCATCCGGGGCGTTGACGTTACTTCAAAGAAGGGCAGTTTCCAGCTCGTGAAAAATGCCGACGGCATCTGGGATCTGAAGTTGCCGCCTTCGGTCCGCGCCGACCACTTTGCTGTCCAGGGTCTGGTGGATGAACTGGAAAATGCTTCCATGCAGAGCGTCGTCGAGGAAAGCAAGAAGGATTTGTCACGTTATGGATTTTCTAATCCAACCATGACCATTCACCTCACCGGAGAGTCCGGCAAGCAGACGCTGGTGCTGGGCAAGAAAGACGGCTCCAATTACTATGCCATGAACACGGCCGTGGGCCCGGTCTTCACGCTCGGATCGGACTTTCTCACCCAGTTCCAGAAGCAACCTTCCGATCTGCGATCGAAAGACCTCTTCACTTTCTCTACATATGAGGCGAAGCAGGTCACAGTGAAAGGGCCCAAGGAACAGCAGGTATTTGTGCAGCACAAAAACAGCAAGTGGGAGCAGACTGAGCCGGCCAGCATGGAGATCAATAACGACAAGATGCAGACGCTCCTGCAGGACCTTCGCGACCTGAACGCGCAATCGTTCCCGAAAAAGGACCCCACGAACCTCGCCTCTTACGGGCTTACCAAGCCGGAATATACCATCGAGGTGCAGTACGGCGACCAAAATAAAACTCAGACGGTGCAGATTTCCAAGGTGAAGGATAACGTTTACGCGAGGCGCTCCACGGACCTGGTGCCGGCCGAACTTTCCAAAAACGCCATTGCCAACATTCAAAAAGATCTTGACGCGCTCAAGTAGCGTTTCATCCAGCCCCGTGGTAATGTGCGACTCTCGTGCAAGGTTTTTGTGGGCACGCCTCCGGCGGAGTGCAGCGTCGCGCCCCTGCGCGTAGACAATCTGGGAACATGAAAGGGAAACGGGTTTCTAATGCGGATTACCAGAATTGAAACGGCGGTGATTGAGGCGAATTATGACTGGACGATTGTGAAGGTCTCGACGGACAAGTCCGTCACGGGATGGGGCGAGGCGTTCTTCGCTCCCGGCCTGACGGGCGTGGTCCGCGAGTTCAACGAATTCCTGCCGGGTGAAGACCCGCGCGACGTGGACCGCCTGACGCGCCTGATGCGCACCGCCATGGGTGCCACCGGAACCGCGGGCATGGGCTACCACGCCATCAGCGGCGTGGAAACCGCCCTGTGGGATATTGTGGGCAAGGCGTCGAACCTGCCGGTCTATCAGTTTCTGGGTGGCAAATACCGCGACCGCGTCCGCATCTATGCCGACTGCCACGCCGGCAAGGGGCTTTCCAGCCTGTCGCCGGTGCTGCTGCCGCGCACGCCAGGCTGGGCGCAGAAAAGCCGCAAAATCGAGCGCGGTGAAAGGTGGAGAAAAGACCTGTCTGAACGGGCCGAATTGAGCCCCAAGTATCACGGCGGGCAGAAGGCCGAGGCTCGCCGGATTCGCGCCGCCGATTACGCCAAACACGCCGTGGCCATGAAGCGGCGCGGCTTTACGGCGCTGAAGTTTGACGTGGACGTTCCCAGCGAATTCTCGCTGGACGATTACAACCGCTCGCTGACGCGCAAGGAGATCAATCTGATGGCGGGCCTCGTGGGCTCGCTGCGCAAGGCGCTGGGGCCAGAGGTTGATCTGGCCATCGATTGCCATTGGAATTATGGCGTGAATGACGCCATCAAGCTGGCGCGCGCCTGCGAGGAGTTTGACCTGCTGTGGCTGGAAGATCCTGTCCCGCCAGAAAACAACGACGCCCTTCGCCGCGTGACCGACGCGACTTCAACTCCCATCGCCACGGGTGAAAATCATTACCAGCGGCACCACTTCCGCGAGCTGCTGGAGCGCGAAGCGGTGGACATCCTGGCGCCCGACTACCAGAAAGTGGGCGGGTTGCTCGAAGGCCGCCGCATCGCTGACATGGCGGAAGTGCATTACGTGGCCGTCGCTCCGCATAACATCTCGAGCCCCATCGGCACCATGGCGTCCGCGCACCTCTGCGCCGCCACGCCGAACTTTCTGGCGCTCGAGTGGCACGCCGAATCCGTCCCCTTCTTCGATGAGCTTATCAAGCACCGCAAAAAGCCACTGGTCGAAAAAGGCTACGTCGAAGTCACCGAAAAGCCGGGCCTCGGCATCGAACTCGACGAGCAGGCCGCGTATAAGTACCGCAAAGCCGGCGAGCCCTTCTTCAACCAGCCGGCGTAAAATCCATGGATTGGGGAGCAGGGGTTCTTGCTGGGAATCAGGTACCTCAACCACAGCATCGGCTCTTGTGCCCGGCCGACGACAATCACCGGTAGCAACTTGTTTCCCGCCCCGACTTCAGAACGACCGGCGAAGCTCGCGCTCGCGCCTCGAATTAACTCGACAATGCACCATTCTGTAACCAAATCAATACTGCAAACATCGTATGTAGAGGGCGAGTTCCACGCCAGGTGCAAAAGTTGTGTAGCGCTAGAAAAATCGGCCTTGGTTCTATTTTGCTTTTCACGCTATTTTTACTAGCTGGCTGCTCCGCTCACCGGAAGCCTTCGACGGTCGAAGAAGCTCTCGCCAATGCCGCCAAGGACGTAGTGATTCCGATCGAAGCAGAGAACCTGAAGAACCCTGTCAGGCCCACCCGTGAATCTATTCAGAAGGGACAGGAAATTTTCCAGCAATCCTGTGCGCTTTGCCACTCGGTGGATGGCCATGCCGATAGCCAGCTCGGCAGGGCGATGTACCCGCCCGCGATGGACCTGACCTCGCCTCACGTGCAGCATTGGAGCGATGCCGAACTCTTCTGGATTATCCAAAACGGCGTGAGCCTCACCGGAATGCCCTCCTGGAAGTCGATCCTGACCACCGGACAGACGTGGCATCTGGTGAACTTTATCCACGCGCTGCCGAACGTCGAACCCATGCTCGAAGCCGGGAACACGTCTGAGTCCGTCCAGCCGAAGATGACGCAGGCGCAACTGATCGCCTATGGCAAAACGCTCTACCGGCAGGAGGGCTGCTTCACCTGCCACAAGCTCGACGGCCAGGGCGGCACGATCGGCCCTGATCTCAGTATTGAGGGCACGCGCGGCCGGTCGCTGGAATGGCTGATCGGGCACTTCCAAGATCCGCCGAAATATACTCCTGGATCGGTGATGCCGTCGTTCAAAAACCTTACGCCCGATCAGCTTCAGGCGCTGGCCACATTTTTGGCGAACCAGAAGTAACCGAGGGATTGTGATGACGAATTTACGAAGCCGTGTCTTCAACACCGGCCGTGACCCGTCTGACGAAGAAGGAATTCGAGCACGTGTTTTGCGCGCCGGCCAACCAGAGGGTTCCTTCAATCGAAATCACTCTGAGCGCAATCATCGGCGTCCAATGGCGACATCTGGATTCACGTCAGCCTCAAGCAGAGTTACAGTAAGCGCCCGGCTTCGTTCTTGCGGCGGTCCTGTATCTGCTGCTTCAATGCGGGGCTGCTTCGCTATAGCACGGTCCGTCAGAACAGGACCTTCAGATCCAATTTTATTTTGAGGTAAATTGCCGGCTCGACCGGCTACAAGGAGGAATATATGGAGTACATGAAGAAAGTAGCGTTAGCCGTTGTGGCCATTATGGTCATGGCGACTTTCTCTTTTGCGCAAGGTCAAAATGCAAAAACATTTAAGGGCGAAATTATGGACAGCATGTGCGCCTCGATGGGCGGTCATTCCCAGGCAGCATATGAGTCAACCCATACGCACACCCCGAAGGACTGTACGCTGGCTTGCGTTAAAGCGGGCAGCAAGTTTGTCCTTTACAACAAGGCAAAAAAGACAACTTTGCAGCTCAGCGATCAGGACAAGGCGCGTGATTTCGCCGGCCAGGAAGTTAAGGTGACCGGAACTTACGACAAAGCCACCAAGACTATTCACGTCAGCAATATCGAAGCCGCTTCTTAACGCGACGAAATACCGCTCGCCCCCCGGCCCCTTTTAACCGGCATGTAAGGCAGAGGACTGGCACATCAGGAGGGAGGACAATGGCTATGAAGACAAGTGCGGGCTGGACGCTTCAGACAGGACACATTGGTTTGAACGTCACCAGCCTTGAGCGCTCCAGGAAGTTTTACCAGGAGGTTTTCGGTTTCAAGGTCATGCTCGAATCTGCGGCGAAAAATCGCAAATTCGTTTTTCTGGGGGACGGACAAAACATCGTTCTCACCTTGTGGCAGCAAAGCGGGGGGCAGTTCGACGGCCATCAGCCGGGCCTTCATCACCTATCGTTCCAACTCGCTTCGATTGATGAAGTGAAGCAGGCAGAGGACAAACTTCGCAGGATGAAGGTGGCGTTGTTATATGAAGGCATTGTTCCCCACGCCGAAGGGGCTGATTCCGGTGGTGTCTTTTTCGAAGACCCGGATGGCATCCGCCTCGAGATTTACAGCCCCACCGGTGCGAGCGGCAAGCCGGCCCCCGTTGCGGACGCTCCCACTTGAGGCTTTTTTTAAGCTTCTCCGGGACGGAGAAAGGAAAGGGAGCTTGTGATCGGCCCCATTTATCACGCGGGTGAACTGGCAGCTCAGACACGGGCGGGAGTCAGCGAACAGGCGAAGCAGATCGGCGCAACCATTCGCGCGGACATGCCGAAGATCGCCCGGGAGTTTTTACAGGACCAGCGGATGGTGGTTCTGGCTGCACCGGATTCAATGAGCCAGGTATGGGTGTCAGCGCTATGCGGACCTCCGGGTTTTGTGCAGGCAGCCGGCACTCAGACCATCGAGATTCGCAGCACGATTGCGCCTGACGATCCTCTCGCTGAGAACCTGATGCATCGGTCCGAGATCGGGTTGATCGCAGTCGAGTTTCCAACCCGCCGCAGGATGAAAGCCAAAGGCAAGTCTGAGCGTGCGAGTGATGGCACGTTGATCGTTCACGTGGCGCGAGTTTACTCACAGTGTACGAAGTATATTCAGGTCCGCGAGCCGATCTCTGACTCCGGCCATTCTGCGGAGGGCAGGGAAGTTGTTCATAGCCAGATTCTCAGTCCTGGCCAGCAGAAATGGATTGCTAGTGCGAATACGTTTTTCATCGGGAGTTTTAATCCCCAAACTGGAGCCGATGCTTCCCATCGTGGCGGTAATCCCGGATTCGTGAAGGTGACGGGTCCGGAGACGCTGGTCTTTCCAAACTATTGGGGAAACAGCATGCTCAACACTTTGGGCAATATTACATTGGACCATCACACGGGCCTTCTCTTCATAGATTTTGCCACCGGCTCAACGCTCCAGATTACGGGATCGGCCAGTGTGATCTGGGACCGGGATCGTGTCGCGGATTTTCCCGGAGCAAACCAGCTCGTGGAGTTTCGGATTCGCCAGATCATCGAGAGGCCCAGCGCCCTGCCTCTCAAGTGGCGGTTCGTGGCGTATTCCGCGTCCAATCCGGGTTAGGGAGAGAGCAAAAAGCTGACACCGTACTTCGGAGGTGGTGACTATGCCGATGACTTATACCTATGTCGCAATTTCGGATTCAGATATCCCCAGGGCTTCTTCGCCCGTATTCCAGCATATGATCAATACGTATGCCAGTGAAACCAACAAGGTGATCACAGTCTGGCGTGAATTCACCAAGGACGACATGCAATACCGTCCCCATCCGCGCGCAAGTTCAGTGGAAGAAATAATAAGACACCAATTGCTATCGGAAAGACGGTTCTTCGGTGAGTTTATGGGTGCTCCTGAGCCTCCGCCAGCCGAGGTTGTTCCCCAGGGTCGCTCTCCGGAAGAATTCGCCAACCGGATGTATGAGTTGGCATTCCCAAGACTGGCATTCTTCGCGGCGAAGAACGAAGAGTGGTGGCTGGAGCGCGTCCCTTTTTTTGACGTCGTACGCGAACGAATCTGGATTTTCTGGCGGCGAGTGCTTCACACCACTCACCATCGCACGCAATTGGCGGTCTATCTTCGGCTCCTCAACCGGGCGGTGCCGCCGACTTACGGGCCTACCGCGGACGTCACTTGGAAGGGGGCCGACCCGACGCTCAGCGTCGAGGCTGCCGGGCGCAAGTAGGCACGATTTCTCTGGTTTCACCGTAGCTTTCGCGGGTGGCGCAGATACGCGCTTTATCCTGTCTGCGATTTCGCGAAGCGAAAAGCTCCTGCTTGTGTTCATTCCACCCGATCCGGCGCGGCTATTCAGGCGTACCGTTACTTATCACTCCCCAATGTCTTTTTCACCATTCCCAATTCAAAATTGTATTTTTCACGCCCTTGCTAGCCCCCTCAACTTTGCTGATCGCAAACATTAAAGATCAATGTCTGCGCCACCCATCCCCCCACGCCTCTGGCGTCCGCTGCACACAATGAGTGCAAACTCGTGACAAGGGCATGACAACCTGGAGCAACGCCTGTTTTAACCTCAGAGAGTCTGATGCCAGAAAGATGCTCGGTCGGCGCTGGGGCTAGCTGAGAACAGAGGGCGGGTAACGGATCGCCAGGCGATTAACGTTGCCTGCTCTCATGCTGCCTTGCGGAAAACCTACCAACCTCGGGCCCCGGCCCGTCATTAATCGTTAATCCTTGAAAGTGGAGGTCACTATGGCGAGAAGGAACATTACTTTCTGTGTATTTGGATTGATAGGTGTGCTGGGCCTGGCTTCGGCAGGCGAGGGTTTCGCCGCGGCTAATAGCGCGGTTCTGCGGGGGCTCAGTACTATTACCTCCATAGCTTCGACAGTTCCGGCGAATGGCGACGTCAACCCCTACGGTGTCGCTCAGGTTCCAGCCACCACCGGCAATCTTTTGGCTGGCGACATTCTGGTGAGCAATTTTAATAACTCTGCCAATCTGCAAGGCACCGGTACAACCATTATGCAGGTGGCGCCGGACGGTTCGGTGAGCGTCTTCGCCCAGATTGACGCCAAATCGCTGCCCGGTTCCTGCCCGGGCGGCGTAGGGCTGACCACCGCGCTGGTTGTTCTGCAAACCGGATGGGTGATTGTGGGCAGTCTTCCGACGACGGACGGCATGCCGGATACTATCGGCGCCGGCTGTCTGATTGTGCTGGATAGCACAGGAAGCCCCGTCGAAACCTTCTCAGGAGGCATGATCAACGGCCCCTGGGATATGACAGTAAATGATTCCGGCCAAACCGCTAATCTGTTCGTCACTAATGTGCTGAATGGCACAGTAGCCGCGGGAGGCAACCTTGTGAATGAAGGCACCGTGTTGCGCATCGATTTAACGATCCCTCAAAACGCCATGCCGCAGGCGCAGTCCATAACCGTCGTGGGCTCGGGGTTCCCGGAACGTACAGACCCGGCTGCGCTTGTGATCGGGCCGACAGGAGTAGGACTCAGCCCGGCGTGCCCTGATGGTGACAGCAATTGTTCCTCACCCGTTTCTGCAGATGCCCGCGTCCTCTATGTGGCCGACAGCCTGAATAATCGGATCGCGGTGATTCCGCAGGCGCTTACTCGCACCACCACAGGGAATATCGGGACTACCCTTACCATGGGAAACGGCTTGAATGATCCCCTCGGACTTACTGTCGCGCCAAACGGCGACATTCTTACCGTCAATGGGAACAACGGTTACATTACAGAGTTCACCCCCAACGGCCGCAGGGTTGCCATAAGACTGCTGGACCATACAGGTGCTCCGGCGCCGGGGAATGGGACACTGTTTGGCCTGGCTTTCAATCCGGAACTCGGCGTCATTTTTGTGGACGATGGCACCAACACCTTGAATCTGCTCCACTGATCTGCAAGGAGCAAGCACGTAGATATTATCCTGGCATGAAACGCGGGTGGCGGCCCGCCGTCGGTGCTGTCTGGGGCTATTGCCTTCCATCGAAGGGAAAGCAGCAAACTTCAAAGGGGGGAAGGCCGACCTTCCCTCGCACTCGACTACTCGAGTTGTTGAAGGCAGGCGCTGTGTGGCAGGGTTGTGACCTCAATAATCTTCGTCAAATTGCCAGTTCTGCACGAACTTCTTTTCAGGCTTTTCCATGAGCGCCTGCAGCACGGGCGTTGTCGCCAAAGTGGTCACCACTGCCATGATCACCAGCATGGCAAACAATGTAGGTGAGAGCACGCCGAGATCCATGCCAACGTTGAGCACGATGAGTTCCATCAGGCCGCGAGTGTTCATCAGGATGCCGAGCGAGGTGGACTCCCGCCATCCGAGCCCCGTCAGCCGGGCTGCAATCGCTCCGCCGCCAAATTTGCCGACGGACGCCACGCCGATGATCAGAAGGCATATGAGCCAGTCTCGAAGTCCGTGGACCAGGCCAATCTGCGTGCGGAGGCCTGTAAAAGCGAAAAAGGTTGGAAGGAAAAGCACCACGACAAGGTCTTCGAATTTCTGTTTGATGTCCTGCGCCAGGAGCGAATCATGCGGAATAATAACGCCTACGAGAAATGCGCCGAAGAGGGCGTGGATCCCAATCCGTTGAGTGGCCAGCGCGGCAGCAAGCAGGGCCGCACATGCGACAACGATGGAACTCTGCCCGGCGATTCGCCGTTGATCGTGCAGACGCACAAACCAGACCGCGGCGGGGCGCGCGAACGCGAAGATCATGAAGATAAAGCCTGCCGTCAGCCCCAGAGTAATGAAGACGTCCCCGGTGTGGGCCCGTGCCACGCTGACAACGAGAGCGAAAAGGCACCACGCTGTAACGTCATCGACAGAAGCGCAGGCCAGCGCGATGGCGCCGATCTGGCTGGTGTGCATTTCGCGGTCGGTAAGGACGCGGGCCAATACCGGAAACGCCGTGACTGACATGGAAACTCCCATAAAGAGCGCGAAGACTACAAAGGGCACGTCATTGGTGGAAAAAATGGGATAGAGCCAGAGCGCCAGCCCGCTGCCCAGCAGGAAAGGGGCGATAATGCTGGCGTGGGAAGTGGCAACGGAAGCATGGGTGCGCCCGCGCACCAGGTTGGTATCAAGCTCAACCCCCACCAGGAACATGTACAGGATCACGCCCACGTTGGCGATGACGGAAACAAAAGGGGCGACGGAATTGGGCAGCAGGTATGCGGATACGCCCGGCGCCATGCGGCCGAGGAGCGATGGCCCCAGCATGATCCCTGCAATCATCTCCCCGATGACGGGCGGCTGGCTGAATCTGCGGAAGATCGCGCCCAGGCCACGGGCGCAAAGGATAATCACTACCAGCGTCACCAGCACATGTGACAGGGCAGCGCCAGATTCCCGGAGGCCGTGTTGCCCGAACGTTCCAGGCCCCACCGGCGCAAGAAGCGAGTCCCCGGCCGAGCGAATCCAGAAGAAAACACCAACAGCAGCGCCGAGCATCACTGCGTAAAACAAGATAGTTTTCGCCTTGATCATTATGCCCCTGCCCCCTTCTGTTTGGCGTTAGATTGGTACCAGTATGGCGTAATTCAACTCAGGGGGTCAACCTGGCCTTTCTGTCAGTTGGGGATAATTGCAAATTGGCGGTGACATTCGCCTTTGGCTGCGGAATTGCTTCTGATCGCTGGAACTCGATGATTCCATTCGGCCTGATCCGAGCGCGAAGCTGCGTGCTGGATGGTGCCGGAAGCAACGCCGATGCTCCGGCAGGCAAAAAAGTAGCTTAGCGGTTCTTCCACACGGGTTTGCGCTTTTCCAGCAAAGCTCGCAGGCCTTCCTGGGAGTCCTCGAGTTCGAACAACTGGTTGAGGTAGATGTCCTGCGCGCGCTTGAGGGCCTCGGCGAAGGGCATCCAGGTGCCGTTAAAGATCACGCGCTTCAGCAACTGGAGGACGGGGCTGCTCTCATCTGTGATGCGGCGGACCATGGCATTGACGGCGGCATCAAGATCGGGGCGGGGAACGACCCTGTTCACGAGGCCGATTTCAAGCGCCGTGCGGGCGTTGATGGGCTCGCCGGTCAGGAGGAATTCCATGGCGCGGCGGGGCCCGATCACGCGCGGATAAACTACGGCTCCCAGTGGCGGGAAAACACCCAGCTTGATTTCCGGTTGCCGAAACTGTGCGTTTTCCGTGGCGATCACCAAGTCGCAGAAAGCCGCCAGTTCGCTGCCTGCGCCGGAAGCAACGCCGTCAACAACGGCCAGGACGGGCTTGGAGACGTCCATCATGGCGCGAAAAACGTTGTGGAAAGCATCCATCGTCTGGAACACGAGTTGCTCCGTGTAGCCCTCCACGCCCAGTCCCGCTGAGAAATAGCCCTCGCATTCGGCGGCGGCATCCAGCAGGACCAGGCGCACCTCTTCGCGATGGTTCAGGCTTTCGATGGCGTCGCCCATCTCTTTGAGCATATCGATGTTCATCACATTTTGCGGCGGCCGGGCCATGGTGAGACGCGCAACGTTGCCGGTGTCGTCCCAGCAGATGAACTTGTAGCGCTTTTGGGGAAAAGTTGGAATTGTGGACTGCGTCACTTGCTGATCGGCCTCTTCCGGCATTGTCGCCTCCAATAAAACCAGTTGTGCATCGTGGTTCCACTGCCTATTGATCGGCCGATCGGGCGGGTGACTTCAATGGCCTGTCGCGTGTGCCGATTTTCATTTAAGATAAAGTGAGCATGAGAGCAGAGCAGAGGAAGGCAACAAACCGCGCGTTGGCCATGCTGGCATTTTGCGCGGTGACGATCGGTGTCATCCGGGCAAGGGCCGCGAGCCAACAGATTTATGACACGCAAGCTGACGCGCGCCAGGATATTGCCGCCGCTATATCGCGGGCCTCGAAGACCGGCCGGAACATCGTGCTGGTTTTCGGCGCCAACTGGTGTCCCGATTGTCATGCGCTGGATGCGCAGATGCACAGGCCGGACCTGGCCCGCCTGATCGCCCGCGATTTTGTCGTGGTTAACATTGATGTAGGGCGCTTTGACAAGAACCTCGATGTTGGCGAGAAATACGGCGTGCCCATCAGGAAAGGCATACCCGCCATCGCCGTGCTGGACCCGCGCGGAAAGCTGCTCTACTCCCAGAACCAGGGCCAGTTTGAAAACGCCCGTGCCATGTCTTACCAGGATTTTGTGGAGTTCTTCAGCAAGTGGGAACCAAAGCGGTAAAGGCAGGGCGGACCCGCCCGCAAAAGACCACAGCATCTTTTCAACACACAACTTTTTGGAGTGATTGGCGCCGAGCGGCTACGCCTGGCTCTGTTCCGCGCCGCGGCGCTGGAAGATTTCAATATAAACGTTCACCAGCGAAACGGCCGCGGGCGTGACTCCGGGTATGCGCAGGGCCTGGCCGAGGGTGAGCGGGCGGACGCGGTTGAACTTTTCCACCACTTCGCGCGAGAGGCCGGAGATGCTGCCGTAATCGAATCCGTCCGGAATGCGGCGCTGCTCGGCGCGCTTCATGTGTTCGATGTGTTTTTCCTGCTGGGCCAGATAGCCTTCATACTTGAGATCGGTCTCGATGCGCCGAGCTTCTTCACGCGCCATCAACGATGCGGGTCCATCGCCGTCAGATGTTTCGATGGGCTCGCTGCCGGCCCGGCGCAAACCTTCGTTGATCCATTCCATCAGGCCCTCAATTTTCACTTCCGGACGTCTCAGCAGTTGCGCCCCGGTCAGCGGCGCAGGCGCGTTAAACTGCCCGCCGGCCATCATGCCGAGACGCGTGTAAGCCTCCCGGCCGGTGTTTGATTGCGGATCGAGGCGTGTTTCCAGCAGAAAGCGCGTGGCGGCACAAATCCGCTGTTTCTTGCGGAGAAATTCATCGTAATCCTTCTGCTTGATCGTGCCCGCCTTATGGCCGATGGGCATCAGGCGCTCGTCGGCGTTGTCGATGCGCAAATGCAAACGGAACTCGGCGCGCGAGGTGAACATGCGGTAAGGCTCATCGACGCCCTTGTTCACCAGGTCGTCAATCAGAATGCCCGTGTAGCCTTGCGTGCGGCTGATCACCAGCGGCTTGCGGCACTGGACGCGCAGCCCGGCGTTGATGCCTGCCATGATGCCCTGGCAGGCGGCCTCCTCGTAACCGGTGGTGCCGTTGATCTGCCCGGCGAGAAACAGGTTCTGGACCTTCTTGGTCTCGAGCCACGGCCGGAGCTCCGTGGGCTGGATCATGTCGTACTCGATGGCATAGCCGGGGCGGATCATCTCCGCGTTTTCAAGCCCCGGAATCGATTTCATCATGGCCGCCTGCACGTCAATGGGCATGGAGGTGGACATGCCGTTCACGTAGATCTCGTTGGTGTCCAGGCCTTCCGGCTCGAGGAAAAGCTGATGGTGCGGCTTCTCCGGAAATTTTACGATCTTGTCTTCAATCGAAGGGCAGTAGCGCGGCCCGATGCTCTGGATCTGCCCGGAGTATAGCGGCGAGCGGTGGATGTTCTCGCGGATCACGCGATGAGTTTCGTCATTGGTCAGGACGATCCAGCAGACGGTCTGCTCCTGCGTAATGGCGCGCGTGCGGAAGCTGAAGGGCGTGGGCACTGGATCGCCGGGCTGTACCTTGAATTGCGAGAAATCGATGGTGCGGCGGTCGAGGCGCGGCGGCGTTCCGGTCTTCAGGCGACCAACTTCTAATCCCATGCGGCGCAAAGCTTCACCCAGCATCACGGCCGGCGGCTCGCCTGAACGGCCCGCCGCGTACTTCTGCTCGCCGCAGTGGATGAGCCCGTTCAGGAATGTTCCCGTCGTGACCACAACGGCGCCGGCTTCGATGGTCCGGCCATCGCGCAGCAGCACAGCGCGAACGCGCTTCCGTGCTGCGCTGGCGTCGGCCGGCGAAGATGCGCCACCAGCCAGATCCTCCAGCACCAGGTCGATCACTTCCGCCTGCTTGATGCGCAGGTTCGGCTCCTGCTCAAGCACCTGGCGCATCTTAGCGCGATAGAGCTTCTTGTCGGCCTGGGCCCGCGGCGACCAGACGGCCGGGCCGCGGCTGGTGTTGAGCAGGCGGAACTGGATGCCCACGGCGTCAATCACCTCGCCCATCACGCCACCCAGCGCATCCACTTCGCGCACCAGGTGGCCCTTGGCTATGCCGCCTACGGCAGGGTTGCATGACATCTGGCAGATCAGGTCCAGGTTGATGGTGCAGAGCGCAGTCTTCAGCCCCATGCGCGCAGCAGCCATCGCGGCCTCCGCGCCCGCGTGCCCCGCGCCAACCACCACCACGTCGTACTTTTCACTAAAGGTAGTAAGCATCGTCCCAGGTCCCGAAAAGTTTAAACACTCATTCTAGCAGCAGCCTGCTCCCGATAGCATCACGATCGCGCCGCTGTGCGGGGAGTATAAAGGCGCCGGCCGCCGGGCCATCCATCTGTTTGACACGCATGGTAAGAATTCTTACAATACAAGTATGAAAACCGTCGTATCGGAAAAGGGCCAGATCACCATACCGAAGCCGCTTCGGGACCGCCTGGGCCTGCGAAAGGGCCAGGTGCTCGATGTGAGCGAGCGCCAGGGGACCCTCATCCTGGCAAAGCGAAGCTCCCGCGATGCCGTCGACGACCTGTATGGAATCCTGAAGCTTAGGCGCCGCACAGATGACCTCATCAACGAGATGCGCGGGAACGAAAAACCGCGATGATTACCGCCGTCGATACGAATGTCCTCCTCGATATGCTGGCTCCTGACGTTGTCTTCGGGCCGGCCTCCGCGAACGCTATTCGAGCCTGCATGGCCCAGGGGCGCCTTGTGGCCTGTGAGATTGTCTGGGCCGAACTGGTCCCACACTTTGCTTCGCCGGCAGCAACGCGCGCGGCCATGGCCCGCCTGGAGCTCGAATTCAGCCCGGTCACCGAAGAAACCGCGCTGGAAGCGGGGCGCTTGTGGAACGAGCATCGCAAGCGCGGCGGTTCCCGATCGCGTCTGGTGCCGGATTTCCTGATCGGCGCGCACGCCTTGCACCAGGCCGACCGTCTGCTGAGCCGGGACCGGGGTTTTTACCGCGCCTACTTCAAAAAGCTTTCGGTATTCGACCCGGCAGCGCGCTGACCGTTCGCGGGGAGCCCGGAGAAGAGGATGAGCACGCCCTTCGGCCGGCCGCAGCCTCCGTGCGTCTGTTCTTTCAATCGAGCCAGCGTGTCGATTCGCTGATTCGCACCGCTCCGCTGTGACGGCCGAATCTTGGGGCGCGCCACGGAGCCGGTGTGGCCTCGAAGCGGGTGCCTGCCCGTCCGAGGCGGGCGGAACGGATTGCCAGCAAATTCTCCCAGCCGGATTTTGGCCCTCTTGTATTTTCAACAACATGGCCGGGTTCGTTTTCGGGTTCGTTTTTTCCACAGGTGCGAATCTAAAGGACTTCTCGGGTTCGTTTTTGGGTTCGTTTGGGTTCGTTTTTAGAGCCCGGTCCTTTGTTTTCATTAACTTCTCGGCTTCGTTCTTTAAAAAATGTATTTTTTTTTGTCCCACGCATTTCGTTTGCCAAAATCGCCCTCTAGTATTTTCAGCAACTTGCGGACATCAAAAAAACCGGCCAGACTGCCTTCTCCTTGGGGGTTCGCGCCCCGCCCGGCGCGCCATTTTGAGGCTAGCACAGTAGCGTAGATTTGTCAAGCAAAATCTGCTGCCGGTTTCCGCGGGGTCGACGTTGGCCCGGCGCCTCGGTAGCGGCGGCTTTGCGCCGCCAAATCCGGATGGGGTGCGGTCAACATGCCGCCGCGAAAGCGCAATTCACTCGTGCTGTAACGCATCGCCGTCGCTGACGGCTTCAGAAGATTCATTGTTGAAACAGCCGCGCAGGTTCAGGGGCTGAAGCCCGCAATCAAGGCGGACTTTTTTGCGGCACGGCTGAAGTCGTGCCCTTTCGCAAAAACTTGCCAGCCCGGAAATAAAGTTGTGCCCTTTCGCAAAACCCGCCGGCCGGGAAATAAAGTCGTGCCCTTTCGCATAAACTGGTTGTGTAATTCATAACTCATAATTCATAATTGATTTCCAATTGTCCAATCACCAATCACAAATCACTAATGGCGGTGTCATTCGTAATTCGTAACTCGTAATTGCGCCTCTTTCAATCGCCATTGACTAATCGCAAATCGCCAATGGCCTCATTCGTATCGCAGCGCCACCATGGGATCGACTTTGGCCGCGCGGCGGGCGGGAATGTAGCAGGCCAGTAGCGCCACACCGATTAGAATCAGAGCGACTGCGGTGAACGTCATGGGATCGGTTGGCCTGACTCCGTAAATCAAGTCCGAAAAACTCGACAGCACTCGCGTGAGAATCAATGCGGCCGCAAGGCCCACTGTTAGGCCAGCAAGAGCAAGCCGGACGCCCTGGCTGATGACCATGCGAAGAACGTCTTGTTTCTGGGCGCCGAGCGCCATGCGAATACCTATCTCCTGCACCCGCTGTGTGACGGAATACGAAACCACTCCGTAAATTCCGACCGAAGCCAGAAGAAGTGCGAGGCCGGCGAAGGTGCCGAGAAGGATCATGGGAAAGCGCTGTTGCCACATCGAGTCTGAAAGGAGCTGTTCCATGGTTTGGACGTCATAAACAGTCTGGTGCTTGTCCGTACCGTAAACCACCTTCCTGATTTCTGGCATCACGGTTGCAGGCGAGAGCGACGTGCGGACGATGACGGCCATGCTGCCGAGGTGCCCCT
This sequence comes from Terriglobia bacterium, assembly GCA_035277665.1. Lineage (GTDB taxonomy): Bacteria > Acidobacteriota > Terriglobia > UBA7540 > UBA7540 > SCRD01. The sequence continues at coordinate 2,458 of DATEKC010000073.1, read as the reverse complement.
CTGTCCAATACTCGTTCGGAACCTGGTAGAGCGGAAAATAGCCCTGGTCTGGCATGTAGGAGCCTGGCACGCTTAGCCCGGAGGAGCGGACGTGCCCCACCACGCCGACAATCGTGCAGGGAGTAGGAGGGGTCCATCCGAAGGTGAGGTTCTGACCCAGAGGATCTTTGTTCCGGAAAAACTTTTTCGCGAAATTGCTGTCGATGGCTGCGACGCAAGGGGATTTCAGGTTGTCCTGTGGAGTGAAAAAGCGGCCACGAAGAAGTGGGATTTTCATCACCCGGAGATATTCCGGATCAGTATCGAACACCATCATGCGCGGAGCCGCCTGGGTCGCCGCAGGCCTCTGATTACCCATCCAGAAGGGAGTGATGTTGTCGTCTCCGGTCAGAGGGAGGTCAAAGGTAAGTCCCGCCGACTCCACTCCAGGAATTTGCCGGATGCGCGCAAGCAATTGCTGATAGGCGTGCCGCGTACCCGCCCCAGTCTTCGACGCTGACGAAGAGAATCCCACATTGAAAGTGACCACGTGGTGAGGGTCGAAACCAGGATCGGTATTCCACAATTGGCGGATTCTTTGCAGAAGCAACCCTGCCGCTGTCAGGAGCACCACGGTCAAAGCCATTTGAAAAAGCACCAGAGTGTTTTGGGCGCGATGGCGCCCGCCTGAGGGCGTTCGCCCGGCTTCCTTGAGCGCTGCTCCCAGGCTGGAGTTCGAGCTCTTCAGCGCCGGGACCAATCCAAAAAGGATGCCGACGGCAACGGCGATTCCGAATGCAAAGAGGAGTACAGGAAAGTTGACTCCAATTTCATAGCTGCGAGGCAGCCTTACAGGCAGGATCGCGAGCACAGGCTTCACTCCCCATGCGGCAAAGAGAAGCCCTAATGCGCCACCAGTCACGGCCAGCAAGGTGCTTTCCGTCAGCAGCTGCCGCACCATCCGTCGCCGGCCCGCCCCGAGTGCCGAGCGAATCGCAAATTCCCGGGCGCGCGCCGCTGAACGCGCCAGCAAGAGATTGGCGACGTTCGCGCAAGCGATCAACAGCACTAATCCTACGGCGCCAAACAACAGCAAAAGCATTCCGCTCACGTCCCCGGCGACCTCCTGCTTGAGCGGCACCAGCTTTGCACCCAGCCCCCGGTCCGAATCGGGGTAGAGCTGATCAAGATGAACCTGGATCGCGCTCATCTCCCCCTGCGCTTCGGCGAGGTTGACACCATGCCTTAGCCTTGCGACGGAGAGCAATCCGGTGTGGCTTCCACGTTGGGTGAGCAAAGCGGGGCTGCGCTGACCGAGGGGTGTATAAACATTCGGCCAATAAGCCGCATAGCCGTACAAGTTGAATCGTGGTGGGGCAACCCCAACGATAGTGCGGTCAACCCCGTTCAGTGCCAAAACCTTCCCGAGCGCCTGAGGGCTGCCGGCAAAACGGTTTCTCCACATGCGGTTGCTGATGATCGCAACCCGCGCGCCGCCGGGCTGGTCTTCTTCCGCCGTAAACTCACGGCCGAGCGCCAATTGGGTACCCAGGGTCGAGAAGAAGCCGGAGGAAACTTCCATTCCCCAGACGTGCGCTGGCGGTCCCGGACTTGTGAGCTCATAGTCGGACCATCCATACCCTGCCATACGCTCAAACAAGCGCGCACCTCGCTGCCAATCGAGGAAATTGGGATATGAGATGGTAGCCGTGCCCCCGGAGCGAGGCAGGGTCTCCCAGATGACCACGAGGCGGTTTGAGCGGGGATAAGGCAGAGGGGCCAAAAGCACGCTATCCACGACACTAAAAATGGCGGTATTCGCGCCTATGCCGAGAGCAAGGGTGAGGACGGCAACGGCTGTAAAGCCGGGGTTGCGGCGGAGCTGGCGGAGGCCGTAGCGGAGGTCCTGCAGGAGTTCGTTAACGATGCGAATGCCCCAGGCGTCGCGGCAGTCTTCCTTGACCGCTCCGACGTTTCCGAACTGGCGCAGGGCGGTGTAGCGGGCTTCTTCCGGCGTCATGCCGCGGGCGATGTTCTGTTCAACCTGCTTTTCCAGATGGAAGCGCAGTTCGTCGTCCATTTCCTGCTCGGCCTGCTTTTTGTGAAAGAGTGCGCCCAGGTTGAACATCATTGCCTCCGCATTGTAGAGAGATCGTGCTTCTTCCCGCGAAAGACATCTGAATTGTTTGAGTCAAGGATTTTCTAGGCATGGTTCAACTCCTGGCCTCCAGGGCCCGAGTTTACCCGTGGCGTAAGACAACGCCGTCTGCAAAGGGCACCAGTTGACTCGTGCCGTAAAACAACGCAGCCAAAGGCCGGCTTTAGCCGCTGAGGCCCTTTATTGTTGTCTGATCTTTGCCTGCCGTCATTCTGAGCCCTTCGGCTACGCTCAGGATAAACTCCGCGAAGCATCCCCGCATTTTGCCTTTCCACACGAATACAGAGATCCTTCGTCGCCTCCGGCTCCTCAGGATGACAG
>DATEKC010000072.1:0-4738 GCA_035277665.1 Terriglobia bacterium | reverse complement strand
TGCTTCGATTGGTGATGATCCGCAGTGAGCCGTTGGGCTCGTGTGCCACCGAGTTGGCGACATCCTGGGTAAAGTGCAGATCCTGTAACTGCAGCTGTGTGGCCTTTCCTTCAGCTATCTGGGTGTCCAAATATTTGATGCGCATCGCCGCTTGCGACGTCGGCGCCAGGCCAAGGGCGCAGAGCGCAGTGACTATGACTGCGGCGCTGGCGTAAATGCCTGGATTGAGCAGCCGCCGCTTCGACGTGCTTGTGTCCAGCTCAAGTGTTCGGCGTAGCACCCGCGATCTTGCGAGCTGTTGCGCGAGCAGTACAGTGGCGAGTACATAGGTGATATACGCATAAGTTATGTAACGTTCCTCCCAGTGCACCAGTCCGATGCTTCCCAGGGCATAAAGCAGGGGCAGGGCGATGAGGAAACATTCGTGCAAGCGTCTTCGGTTCAGGATCACGTAAAGCAGGAGCGCATACAGGCCGAAATGGAACAGGAACCACTGTGCCCAGCCAACGCCGTCGGCTTGATACGTGTTACTTGTGTTCGGTCCGAACAGGACTGGCGGGAAAACAATTTGCCTGAAACGATAACCCGCCACCTCAAGCACGTAGCCGGGATGGTCGCGCCACGCGCGCAGGTATTGATGCATGAAATAGCGATCTGACGGCACACTGTTCCATTTCATGCCCAGACTGTGTACCAACGCTATAGCACGCGCGTCGTCTGCATAGTAGCCGTAAGGGTTAGGGATGTCTCCAAGCCCTGCCCAAAGCGTATACCCGCCATCGGAACCGCTGAACATCCATTGTCCGTGCACTTCCTTGTTGTGCAGTCCCCAGCTGCCGATAACGACGAAGAACATTAGAAGTACTGTGCCAGTGGTGAGAATCCTGCGACGCGGCACGCGCCAGAGGGCCCAGAGCACCGCGGGCGCCACCAACAGCAGCATGTCGAAGCGTACCATCGCCATGGCGCCCGCGAGTAAACCAACCCCGGCCCATACACACACGTGTCTGTTTGAGTCCGCCCTCGTGAGGAGCCACACAAACCACAACATCAAAGATGGACTCAGTGCTTCCGCCATAAGAAGCCCACTGCCTGACGCCCAAATCGGAAGCACGGCGTAACCCAGCGCGGCGATTAGAGCGAGCCCGCGGCCGGCCTTTGCCCAGCGCGCTATCAAATAGGCTGGAATGCAGGCTGCGCTGTCGAAAGCAATCTGAGCGAATCGAACATGTTGCCAATTGTGAATACCGAGCAGCTGCCACAGCGCGAGAAACGCTGAGTATCCGGGTGGGCGCTGTGTTTGAGCATAGGTTGCCCATTTGGCAATGCGGAGTGCGCCCTCCAAGTACGAGGACATGATGCCGCCGAACCAATAGAGGTCTGCCCAGCGTAGCTGATTCGGGTCGAGGCCACCGTTCAATATCAAGAAAATGTAACGCAACCACCAAGCGACGATAATGATCAATGACAAGGCTACGCCGATAAGGAAGCGCGTTTGGGTTTCGCGTGAGAAGGTTGGGTTCGGCAGCGCGGGTATCTTCAACATAGAGACGTAGCCGGTCAGGCGCATCTGTTCATCCGGGTAATGAACGTTCCGATTTCATACTTCGTTAAACCGGCGCCATTATGATGCAAGGCTGCTTTCTAAAGTTCTTTATGTGCGCATTATAACTTGCACACGAGTGTCTGGAGTATGTTTTCCCGGTGAGTGACCCGAGCGCATAAAGAACCCAGACGCCGAACATGAATATCACGCGCTGCATGTCGCCTTTGGCCGGGATGTCTATGGCCGCCAATGGGGTGTTGTGTCTGTGGCTGGCAATGACGTGCAGACCCGCTTTCCCCAAGGTGAGGCGCAAGGACGCGGCAGTGAAATGTTGCAAGTGGTGTGAGGAGTAAAGCCGCTCAGCCGGGGCGCGCACGCCGAGACGGTGACAAAGCCGGCCAACTGTGTACAACAGGCTGTCATTATTGAGCGTCATTACGACTGCGGTGCCACCGGTCTTACAGTGAGCAGCTATTTCTTGTGCGAAGCCGAGCGGGTCTGCTACGTGTTCGATCACTGCCAAGCTCACTACCGCGTCGAAGCGTTCGTCGGCGGGCAGATCTTTCAGGTCTCCGGCGACAAACTCGATTCCGGCGTCTTGACCGGTCTTCACCGAATAATCCACCCCAACCAGGGGTTTGACGGTTGGTTTTCGTGCCCGCAGGAACTTTAGAAACGCCCCATCTCCACAGCCGGCGTCAAGCACCGACGCCGTGGTTCCGGGGAGTCTTGCCGCTATCCAGGAAAACAGTCGTATGTTTGGATGCTCGAACCAGTGCTTGTGGACTTCCTGATAGTAGGATTCTTCATATTTTTCTTGTTGGGCTATCGAAGATGGATCGCTGAATACGTGTGAGCAATCGGAGCATCGGTACACGTTGGCGTCTGCTCGAAGCACGAACACCGATTTATCGCCGCTGCAGACCGGACACGAAGGTACTTGGGCCGTGGTTGGCATTGAGTGGTTCCCTGCTACGCTGTAGGGGGCGTGCCTAGACGGTCAGGCATAAATTGTCGCCTGAGTCTTCGCTTCTAATTAGCGCCCTTGAGAGGCATTTGCCTGTCATGACCGCGAAATTCCTGGCGCGTATCGATTTAAGTTCATTATGTACCATGAGACATTTTGAGGTTGTTGTTGCTGTGGTGTCGGAGAGATGTGCTGAGAGCCGATCATCTATGACAATACACCGTATTTTGCCATGTCGCGGCCTGGATGACACACGACTTCTATATAATCTCTCGGTCAATTTGGTGGTGGTGCCAGTACGCGCTCCTTGCGTGGGTGCCGAGCCCTGAGGTCAGTTCCATGGATCAGTTGCCTGAATTCGACAAATATGTGGGGATCTATGAGGATGCCCACAAGTTCAGTACCCGCTGTTCCGGTTTCGAGCCGAGTTATTTTGACGAGTACAAAGTAAGGGAGGTGGATCGGGTATTGGCGGCTCGGAATGTCGCGCCGCGCACTATCCTTAATTTTGGATGCGGTATTGGAAAGAGCGAAGGGTATTTTCATCGTTTCTTCCCCACTGCCTCCGTGTTAGGCGTTGACGTGTCACCTAAGTCTATTGAAATGGCAGTCCAGCGCAATGCGGGTTTGGATTCGCGGGCGGTCCGGTTTCTGCGTATTCGATCCGTCGCCGAAATCCCGGGTAGATATGAGGTGATCTTCGTTGCCAATGTATTCCATCACGTTGATCATGTGCGGCACGTCGAGATACTTGAACAGTTACGTACAAAACTCGATCCGCAGGGGTATCTGTTCTTGTTCGAGCATAACCCGTATAACCCGATAACGCTCAAGGCGGTAAGGGACTGCGAATTTGATGCGGATGCGCACTTGCTCAATCCTGGCTATGCGCGGCACGCATTCCAGTTGGCGGGGTTCAATAGGGTGTCTCTTCGCTACACTCTTTTCTTCCCGCATTTTCTGAAGGCGTTGATTCCGGCAGAGCGCTTTCTGTATTGGCTGCCGTTGGGTGCGCAATATTTTTGTATCGCGTGGAATTAGCAAGACACGGTTGGATCCTATGGAGAGGCTCTGGTGGGCGTATCCGTACCTGTGACCGGGAGCGTGCCTGGGCCATGATTCGTGATGAGCCACAGTCGCGAGTTCGCGGATTCACGATACACAGGTATATTGCGGTTGGAGTATTCAATACTCTTATCGGGCTGGGCATTGCCTTGCTACTCTCGTCTCTGGGAGTTCACTATGCGATAGCGATATCGGTTGCGTACGTGATCGGTTTCGTGGTCAGTTTCTTCTTGAACCGGTACTTTACGTTCCGGAGCACGGGGAAGATTGCAAGGGAATTTGCCATGTTTGCGGCAAGTACAGCGGCGGCCTTTGCGCTGAACGAGGGGCTGGCCTGGTTTTTTGTGAACGTGGCGCAGCTTTCAGATCGAGTGGCTATCGTTCTTTCTGTTGGCGTGGCCGCACTGGTTGGCTATGTTGTGAACAAGATGATTGTCTTTAAGCACATCTGAGCCGTTTCAGGGGGGTGAGATTTATGGAGAACATGCCCGTGCCGGAATTGTCCATTATTCTGCCTCTGTTTAATGAGGCTGAAACGGTACACGTGCTCATCGGTCGAGTTGATGCATTGGTGTCGACACTGGCGTTTAGCGTTGAAGTCGTTTTTGTGAATGACGGGAGCCGAGACGATACCGAGGTGACTTTGCTTGCTGCAATTGCGGGTAAGCCTGGAATGAGGCTCGTATCGCTTTCACGAAATTTCGGCCACCAGATGGCGGTGAGCTGTGGGATGGCGGAGGCTCGGGGATCGGCGGTAGCCGTACTGGACGCCGATCTGCAGGACCCACCCGAGTTGATCTCGGAGATGCATGAGAAGTGGCGCTTAGGTTTCGACGTTGTAATTGCGCGGCGGCGCTCCAGAAAAGGGGAGTCCTGGTTCAAGCTGTTTACTGCCAAGCTTTTTTATCGCGGCTTGGCCCGAATGACGGACGTACCGATAGAGCTGGATGCGGGGGACTTTTATCTGCTCGACCGGCAAGTGGTGGAAGTGCTGAACCGCTGTCCGGAGCATTCCCGGTTTCTGAGAGGGCTTGTGGCGTGGGCCGGGTTTCGCCGTGCTGTGGTTCTTTACGATCGGGAGCCGCGGAGATTTGGCAAGAGCAATTACACGCTTGGCAAAATGTGGAGTCTTGCAAAGGATGCCTTGTTCGGGTTCTCTA
>DATEKC010000071.1:0-34027 GCA_035277665.1 Terriglobia bacterium | reverse complement strand
ACGATTGATCGCAAATTTTCCGGCTGGGAGTGTTGACGATGACTGATAAGACGGATGGTGCACAACAGAGGCTTGAAGCATTACTCAAAGAGGGGCGGAGCTTTCCTCCCTCCAAGGAATTTCGCGGGCAGGCCAACGTGTCTGATCCCAAAATCTACGAAGACGCGCGCCGTGACCCGGAGGGCTTCTGGGCTAAAGAAGCCGAGCGGTTGGACTGGTTCGAAAAATGGGACAAAGTGCTTGAATGGAAAGCGCCGTGGGTGAAGTGGTTTGTGGGAGGCAAACTGAACGCGACTTACAACTGCGTCGACCGGCACGCGAAATCTTCTCGCCGCAGCAAGCGAGCGATTGTGTGGGAGGGTGAGCCGGGCGATAAGCGCGTGCTGACGTTTGAGGAACTCGAGAAGGAAGTCAACCGATTTGCCAACGCGCTTAAGTCACTGGGCGTGAAGAAAGGCGACCGCGTGGCCATTTATCTCGGCATGGTCCCGGAGCTGGCCATCGCCATGCTTGCCTGCGCGAAGATCGGCGCTCCCCACAGCATCGTGTTTGGAGGGTTCTCCGCGGATTCGCTCCGCGAGCGCATCAACGATGCCCAGGCGAAAGTCATCGTTACCGGCGACGGAGCATGGCGGCGCGGCCACGTGGTTCCCTTGAAAGCAAATGTCGATGAAGCTTTGACCGGCACGCCCAGCATCGAGAGAGTGGTGGTGGTCAAGCGCGTGGGCAAAGCTGCTGAGATCAACATGCAGTCCGGCCGGGACCTTTGGTGGCACGACCTGGTTGCAAATGTCTCGGACCAGTGCGAGGCCGAGCCGATGGACGCCGAGGATATCCTTTACATCCTTTACACCAGTGGCACCACAGGAAAACCCAAAGGTGTGGTGCACACCACCGGCGGTTATCTCCTGGGCACTTCGACGACTCACCGTATAATTTTTGACATCAAGGAAGACGATGTCTACTGGTGTACCGCGGACATCGGCTGGGTGACGGGGCATTCCTATATCATTTACGGTCCTCTGGCCAACGGCTGCACTACGCTGATGTACGAAGGAAGCCCCGATTTCCCTGACCGCGGCCGGTTCTGGGACATTATCGAAAAGTATAAAGTCAATATTTTTTACACGGCACCCACCGCCATTCGCGCCTTTATGCGCTGGGGCACGGAATGGCCCGCCAGGTTTGATCTTTCCTCGTTGCGCGTGATTGGGACGGTCGGCGAGCCCATCAACCCTGAAGCATGGATCTGGTATCACCAGAATATCGGCCGGGAACGCTGCCCGATTGTTGACACATGGTGGCAAACTGAAACCGGCATGATTCTGATCTCTCCGTTGCCGGGTATTACATCCACCAAGCCCGGTTCCGCGACACAGCCGTTCCCGGGTATCGAGGCTGAAGTGTTGGATGATCGGGGCCGGCAGGTCGGTCCCGGAGCGGGAGGATACCTGGCATTAACAAGGCCGTGGCCCGCCATGTTCCGGGCAATTTACGGCGACCCCGACCGTTATGTTCAGACGTACTGGTCACGCTACGAGGGCAAGTATTTTACGGGCGATGGCGCCAAGGTGGACGAAGATGGTTACTTCTGGCTATTGGGCCGCGTGGATGACGTGATGAACGTGGCCGGACACCGCATCTCAACGTACGAGGTTGAAAGCGCCCTGGTGGACCATCCTTCCGTGGCGGAGGCGGCCGTAATCGGAAAGACCCACGAACTGAAGGGCCAGGGGATCTCAGGATTTGTGACGCTGAAGGAAGGGATAGAGCCCAGCGACATGTTGAAAGACGAACTCAAGCAGCACGTTGCCAAGAAGATCGGCCCCATCGCCCGGCCGGACGATATCTTCTTTACGGCGGAATTGCCCAAGACGCGCAGCGCAAAAATCATGCGGCGCCTGCTGCGCGATATTGCCGAGGGAAGGGTCCTGGGCGACACCACAACCCTTGCCGATCCTGCTGTGACCGCGCGGCTGAAACGCCAGTATGAGCAGGAAGGCTGAGCCTTCACAATCGGGAGCGGAAAAGAACACCGGCGGCGAAGTGGCGCAGGTGTGGAAAGCTGATCGCTATGCTGAGCACGCACCTTTCGTCCCCTTGCTCGGCCGGCCCGTCCTTGACCTGCTGAATCCGCAGCCGGGCGAACGCATCCTGGATGTGGGCTGCGGCGACGGCGTGCTTTCCGCCCTGATCAGCGAAGCCGGGGCTACAGTGGTTGGCGTGGATGGCTCGCCGGATATGGTGGCGGCCGCAAAGCAGCACGGAATTGATGCCCGGCTTGCCGATGCTTTTCATCTTTCCTTCCAGGCCGAGTTCGATGCTGCGTTTTCGAACGCCGCTCTCCACTGGATGAAGCGCGACCCGGATGCGGTGCTTCGAGGTGTCAGACGGTCTCTCAAGCCCGGTGGTCGATTTGCCGGAGAATTCGGTGGCCATGGGAACGTTGCGGCCATCACGGTGGCCCTCCTCGCGGTGCTACATCGGCATGGAATTAAGGATGTGGCCTCCTTGCACCCGTGGTATTTTCCGACTGCAGAAGAATATCGGTCAAAGCTGGAGACCGCGGGATTTCACGTGAAATCCATAGAACTTTTTCCTCGTCCCGTTATCCTTCCAACTGATATGCGAGGCTGGGTCCAGACGTTTGCAGGGCCATTCACCCAGGCACTTCCTCAACACGAGCGCGCTGGCGCCCTCGATGAGGTTGTTGGCTTGCTCCGTCCGGCGCTCTGCGACTCCGAAGGCCACTGGACGGTCGATTACGTCCGCCTGCGCTTCCTGGCAATCGCTCGGTAAAGGCAGAAACTTCATTCTGCCGCGCTTCTGATCTGTGTCATGGAAGGAGAGATGTCTCAAAATTGGACACATTTTGTCGAAGCGATTCTACTGCGCGGTATTTGATCTGCGACCAAGCCAAGACTCCCCCTGCCTGACCTGCCGTCCAGGTTGTGAGCGAAACCTTTTTTCGCCCCAATCGATGGGAGCATCTGCGATCAAGCTCTAAATCTCTCTAATTAAGTGAAATATTTCTTGACAACCCGAAACTCGCACAATATAGTGAGTGGTCGCAGGTGGTCAAAAGTGGTCGAATATGTTGCCTTGTGGCCGATTTTGCTGAATTCTTGAAGGCTTTTTGGAACTTCCATGCTGCGAGGAAATTACCCAGCGACGGTAGACGGCAAGGGGAGGGTGAAGGTTCCCACCACCTTCAAGTCTCAGCTGGAAGTCACTTTTGGCCATGATTTTTATGTGACCAGCCTCGATGGCCAGTCGGTTCGCGTCTATCCCTTCTCCGTATGGAGGGGAATTGAGGAGAAGCTGGCGACGCTTCCTTCAATGAACAAGGCGAAGAGAAAGTTTCTGGACCGGGTCAATTACTGGGGTCAGTCGGTACAGATGGATGCGCAGGGAAGGATTCTGATTCCGTCGCTGTTGCGGGAATCCGCTGGCATGCAGGGCGAAGTAGCGGTGATTGGTTATCTCAATTATCTCGATGTCTGGAATATGGACCGCTTCCGCGCGCAGCTGAAGGACAATCCGCTTACGGATGAAGATATGCAGGCCTTGAGCGACCTTGGCATTTAGATGCACGAATCCGAGCTCCACTATCCCGTCATGCAGCGGGAAGCCCTGGAGTATTTGAATGTTCGAGTTGATGGCAATTACATTGACGCAACCGTGGGGGCGGGTGGGCACTCGGAAAAGATATTGGATGTGCTACAGGGGGGACAGGGAAGACTGCTGGCGATCGACCGTGACGTCCAGGCGCTCGAGATTGTTCGAAGGCGCCTGGGCGGCCACGGCGGAAGGCTGATACTGATGGAAGGGAATTTCGCTGACATTCGCGCACTGCACGCTGCCAGCGGTTTGCCGCCGGTTGACGGAATTCTGGCCGACCTCGGTCTGAGTTCGATGCAGCTTGATGATGCCGGCCGCGGTTTCAGCTTCAGTCTGCCTGGACCACTGGACATGAGAATGGGTGGCGGGGAATTGACGGCGGCCGAAATCGTCAACCGCACGCCCGAACGTGAACTGGCAGATTTGATTTTCAAGTTTGGGGAGGAGCGCCACTCGCGCCGTATAGCGCGAGCGATTGTGAAGGCCCGCCCGATTCGATCAACCACCGAACTGGCGCAGGTGGTAATGCGAGCTATCCCCTCCCGGGCGGGCCTCCACCACCTTCATCCGGCAACGCGCACGTTTATGGCGTTGCGTCTGGCCGTTAACCGCGAGCTGGAAAATCTGCAGGAGTTTCTGGGCGGATTTACGGACGTTCTCGCGGCAGGCGGCCGATCAGTTGTGATCAGTTTCCATTCCCTTGAGGACCGGCTGGTAAAGCATGCGTTCCTGGGTCTCCAGCGCGCGGAGCAGATGCGCGTTCTGACCCGGCATGTGGTGCGGCCGGCTCCTGAAGAAATCCGGGAAAATCCGCGATCACGCAGCGCCAAGCTGCGCGCGGCGGAAAAAGCGCATAGCGCATAACGCGAAACGCCCGCGCGTCCCGGGACCTGCTTCCACGGCAGGAAGTTCCCGAAGGACGCGGGGCAGCTTGAGAGAAGAGGACCATGGCAACAGTTGCAGTGAGCCTTCCCGGTGCGAGGCGCCGGCCTCGAAACGAGCCTGTCGCGGGCCGCGCTCCGTATCCGGAGATTTATTTCGTAAAACACATCGACAATTCCCGCCTGCATCGTGAAGTTGACCAGGAAAAGCGCCGGGAGTGTTTCAGTCTGCTGGCGCTGGGCACTCTGGCTTTTTTCTTCATCATGCTTTTTGCCTGGCAGCATTTTGAGTGCGTGCGTTACGGTTACATGATCCAGCAACTGAAGCAGCAGCAGGCTGAAGTGGTGGAACAGAACCATAACTTGAGAGTTCAGTTCGCCTCATTGAGCGACCCCCAGCGCATCGATACGCTGGCCCGTTCTGAGCTGGGCCTGGCGCCTCCGAAGGCGGACCAGATCATCCAGATTGGAGACCCCGCTTCTCTCCCTTCCGGAGCCTCGGCCAGGGAGTTTGCGAGAAACCTGGAAACCCAGATTGAAATTTCCAACGGGAGGTAGATGGTACGGCTCAAGAAGCAGAAGCCATCCCCGACAGGGGTGAGACCGGTTGGAGCCACCAGAGGGTTGCTCCTGGCTGGGATGTTCGTGCTGTGGGCGCTGGCCATCATCCTGCGTTTATACGATCTTCAAATTATTCAATATGTGGAATTGCTGGCGCGCGCCGATCATCAGCAGCAACGAACCGTGGAAATCGCTCCGAAGCGGGGGATCATCTACGACCGCAAGATGCACCCGCTGGCGGTAAGCCTGGCCGTGGATTCGGTATACGCCGTTCCGTCGAATATTCCTGATTCCTCCATGGAGGCCAAACTGCTCGCTCCAATTCTCAATCTCAACGCCAAAGATTTGGAGGCGCGCTTCAAGGCCCATTCTTCTTTCTGCTGGGTGGAGCGGAAGATCACGCCGCAACAGTCGGCCCGCATCCGCGACCTGAATCTGCAGGGGATTTACTTCCAGAAGGAAATGAAGCGTTTCTACCCGGACGGCACTCTGGCGGCCACCGTGCTGGGTTATGTGGGAATGGATGATAACGGCCTGGGCGGGCTGGAATACCAATACAACAAGCAGATTCGCGGGTTGCCGGGCAGGGTCCTGCTCAGCACAGACGCCAGGCACCGTTCATTCCGTTCCACCGAGTGGCGCGGCGAGCCCGGCAAGAATTTCGTGCTGACGATCGATGATGACATTCAGTACATCGCTGAAAAAGTGCTGGCGCAGACCGTCCAAAAGTATCACGCCGCCGGCGGCACGGTGATCGTCCAGAACCCTCACACGGGCGAAATCCTTGCCATGGCCAACCAGCCGACCTTCAACCCAAATCAATATCAGAAATATATTCCCAAGGACCGGATCAACCGGGCGGTTGCATGGATCTATGAACCGGGTTCCACGTTCAAATCCGTCACCATCTCGTCCGTGATTGATGAAGGGCTCGCCAAATCTACCGACCTGATCGATTGCCAGATGGGGAAGATCGAGTTGGGCGGCCGGATCATTCATGATGTTCGCGACATCCTTCCGTATGAGCGCAAGGGGCCTCTGACCCTGGCACAGGTTTTGATGTATTCGAGCGACGTGGGCGCGGTAAAGATGGCGTTGCGTTTAGGGGAAGACCGGTTCTACCGCCGCATCGTGAATTACGGCTTTGACGCCAGGACGGGCGTTGGCCTGCCGGGAGAAGAAAGCGGGCTTCTGGAGCCTCCGCAGCGCTGGTCGGGAGTTTCCATTGGCCAGCTTGCGATTGGCCAGGGAGTGGGTGTGACCCCGCTGCAGATGGCCCGTGTCTATTCGGCGATGGCCAATGACGGAGTGATGCTCCATCCCAAAATTGTTCGCAGCGCGGGGAACCAGCCTGATGATGATGGTCCAACCCTGGGCCGCCGGATCATGAGCGGGAAGACAGCCCAGACGATGAAACAGATGCTTCAAGGCGTCGTCCTTCACGGGTCCGGGACGGCAGCGCAGATGTCCGGCTACACCTCAGCCGGCAAGACCGGCACTGCGCAGAAAGTAGATGCAACTGGCCATTATTCGCACAAGGATTACGTAGCTTCTTTTATCGGATTTGCTCCTGTTGAAAAACCGGCCGTAACTATTCTGGTGGTTATCGATACGCCGGTGGGGGCAATTTATGGGGCAGAAGTGGCAGCTCCGGCGTGGAAGTCTATCGCAGAACAGACTCTGCGTTACCTGAATGTTCCGCAAGACAACCCCTCCGACTCTATTCAGATAGCTTCCCGCCGCTCCGCTAAATTTCCGGGCCAGAAACGGAAAGACAACGCGGACCACCCTCCAATCGACTCTGATTCCGCCGGAACTGCCACCCGCCCTGTGGAAACGGTTTCCTTTTCACCACCAACCATTTTGCCGGAAGCGGGGACTGTCCTTCTGGATGAAAACCCCATGCTGGTGGTTCCCAACTTCATCGGCCTTTCGGCGCGCCGGGTGACGCAGGAATGCCAGGCGCTGGGCCTTGAAATGCAGATGTCGGGCTCAGGGCTCGCCGTCCAGCAGGACCCTCCCGCCGGCACAAGCGTACACAAGCGAAGCAGCATATCGGTCCGGTTTGCCCAGCAGGATTGCTGTAGTGTTTCAGGAAAGCAGACGCAGTGAGGAGGTCATACGATGCCGACTCTCGATATCAGCGCCATAGGGAACACATTGCTCTACGGGTTTGCCGTAATTCTGGCGGTACTTTGGGTCATCTTTCATCTCAGTGCGGTGCGCGACATTCGCAAGAGTTTGCCCGGGAAGCTTTAATTTTTTTGGCGCCGGCATCCTGCCGGCATTGAAAATGCCGCCCGGACGGCGGCGCTGCAAACGTGGCGCCCAAACTGGAAACGGCATCCAGCTTTTGCAGGAAGGGTCCCGGTGCCGCACGCCCGGCAAGAACATACTGCCGAGGGCCGGCCCGATAATGTGCCGGTGATATAATGCGAGTGAAGCATGAAATTGGGCGAGCTCCTCGAAAGAGTCCAGCCTGTCGAAACGGGGGTGGATCGGAATGCCGAAGTCACCGCCCTTGCTTATGACTCTCGCCGGGTGGACAAGGGATGCGTTTTCTTCGCCATCGAAGGTGAAAAGAGTGATGGCCATCTGTTTGTGGAAGACGCGATCCGGCGCGGCGCCATAGCGATCGTCAGTGAGCGTGAGGCCCCCGCGGGGCTTGCGGCCCACTGGGTGCGGGTCGGGAAGATCCGGCGGGCCTTGTCAGAAGCTGCCAGAAGATTCTACGACGATCCCGACCTCAAGTTGCAGTTGATCGGCATTACAGGAACGAACGGAAAGACCACCACCGCCTACCTCCTCTACAGCATATTTGAAACTGCAGGGACCCGGACGGGGCTGTTCGGCACGGTCGAATACCGGATGGGCGCGCACGTTGTGGCAGCTTCCAACACCACGCCCGAATCTCTGGACCTGGCGTCCTATTTTCACGAGCTGGCCGCCGCGGGAGCGGGGGCCGCGATTTTAGAGGTATCCTCGCACGCGCTGGCGCAGGAGCGGGTCTGGGGAATGCATTTTTCGGCTGCGGTGTTCACCAATCTCACGCGCGACCATCTTGACTATCACCACGACTTTGAACAGTACTTTGCGGCCAAGCGGAGACTTTTTGAAGGCCTGGGATTTCCACCGCCGGAACTGGCTGTGATCAATGCTGACGACCCGTGGGCCCGCCGCCTGCTTGCCATACCCAATCCCCGCCGGATGACCTACGGGTTGGAATCCAAGGCCGACGTGGGCGTGAAACGCCAGTCGCAGCATCTCGGCGGCTTGTCGGCGACCCTGACAACCCCGATCGGAGATCTGGAAATTGAATCGAGTTTGCTGGGGCGGGCCAATCTGATGAACGTGCTGGCCGCAACCGCCACGGCCGTGGGCGCGGGGATCCCGGCGGAGAAGATCCAGTCGGGAATACGCAATTTGAAGGCGGTGCCAGGCCGGTTTGAGAGAATTGACGAGGGGCAGCCGTTTCTGGTGGTGGTTGACTACGCGCATACGGACGACGCGCTGCAGAATGTGCTGGCAGTGGCGCGCGACCTTACCGAAAAACGCCTGATCGTAGTCTTTGGGTGCGGCGGTGAACGCGATCGCACCAAGCGCCCGCTGATGGGAGAGGTCGCCAGCCGTTTGTGCGACCTGGCAATCTTGACCTCTGACAATCCGCGCAGCGAAGACCCTATCCTGATCATGAACGATGTTCTGGTGGGGCTGCAAAGGACCGGCAAGCCTTACATCGCTGAGGTTGACCGCGAGAAGGCCATACGAAAGGCGCTGGCCGAAGCCCGCGACGGGGACGTGGTGGTCCTGGCAGGAAAAGGGCATGAAAACTACCAGGTGTTGAAGGACCAGATTGTTCCGTTTAACGATCGCGAGGTGGCGCGAAGCGTCTTGCGCGAGATGGGTTTCAGCAGCAGCGGCTAGAATGGCGTCCCGCGGAATTGTTTGCCGCAAGGTTTCATTCCGCGGGCCGGTTTTTTCCCGGCCCGGGGAACCTGCTTCTGTGCCAGAGGGAAGAGCAGCTTCCTCGCTTCGCGTGGGATGGCGGGCGCCGCGCCGCGTTGTAAGAAGTTACATGTTGCGCTGGTAATCAGAGTTGCATTTCCTTGGATAAGGATAACGAACAATGATTTTGCCACTGGCAAAAGTGGCTGAGGTCCTGGACTTCAGAGGACCCGTCTCTGACCGTGTCGTCAAAGGCTGCGCGATTGATTCGCGCCGCATCGGACCTGACCAGCTCTTTTTTGCCATCCGCGGCCCAAGAAATGACGGGCATGATTTTGTCACTTCGGTGCTCGATCGCGGGGCTTCCGGCGCCGTAGTGGAGGCCGGCTTCCGCAAGAAGCTTCCGGCGCCGCTCCAGCCGCAACTTGTTCCGGTGGCGGACACAACGGAGGCGTTGCAGGCCCTGGCGCGCTACGTTCGGAGGCAATGGGGCGGCCGCATTATTGCTGTTACCGGAAGCATGGGCAAGACAACCACCAAGGAGATGATTGCCGCGCTTCTGGCGACCCGCTTCCGCGTCCATAAGTCGCAAGGGAACCTCAACAACCATTACGGCCTTCCACTGGCCTTGCTGGGGCTGGAGTCGTCGCACGAAGTGGCCGTGGTTGAGCTGGCGATGTCGGCTGCCGGTGAGATCGCCCGCCTGGCCCGGATTGCCGGGCCGGACATGGGCGTGGTCACGAACGTTGCCCCCGTACACCTGGAGTTCTTCGATTCGGTGGACGCGATTGCCGGGGCAAAAAGGGAACTGATTGAGAACCTTGACCATGGGAATGGGAAACCCACCGCCATCCTGAATTTTGATGATTCACGCGTCAGGAAATTCGCCGAGGGGTTTGACGGCAAGGTTGTGACATTCGGCTTGAGCGAGGGAGCGCTCTATAGAGGCACGAACGTCCGGCCAGGCGAAGGAGGAAGCCGGTTCCATCTTTCCGGGCCGCAGGTGGAGCGCGAATTTACGGTTCCATTGCCCGGCGCTCACAACGTTGAGAACGCCCTCGCCGCTTTGGCCACAGCGATCGATTGCGGGGCGGACCCGGAACGCCTCGTGCCGGCGCTTGCGGCCTTTAGAAATTTGGCGCAGCGCACTGAAATTCTTACACTGCCCGGCGGGATTACCGTCCTGAATGACTGCTATAACTCGAACCCCCGGGCGATGGAACGCATGATCGAAACGCTCGCCGCGTGGGCAGAAGCAAAACGGCGGATTGTGGTGGCCGGCGAAATGCTCGAGCTGGGTCCAACCTCGCCGGAATGGCACCGCCGGATTGGGCGGAAGGTCGTGGAATGCCGCATTGACGGGCTTGTCGCGGTGCAGGGAGACGCCCGCTTTATCCGTGAAGGCGCGCTCGAAGCGGGAATGGAGCCTTCCAAAGCGGTGTTCTTTCCGAACGCCCCGGAGGCGGCCCGGTACTGTGGCAGCCTCCTCGAGCCGGGCGACGTGGTGCTGGTGAAGGGCTCGCGTGGAGTCAACCTGGAAAGGGTTACGGAATTGCTGGCAAAGTCGATTACGCATCCATCCGGTGCAAGCCACGAGGTTCCTGAGAGGATGGTTTAACAAGCATTCATGTTTTACTACCTTTACCAGCAATTTCATGCTCAGTTTCACCTTTTTAACCTTTTCCGGTACGTCACCTTCCGGACGGCTTATGCCAGCCTGACGGCGCTGTTCCTTTCCATGTTTCTGGGACCCTACGTCATCCGGAAACTCAAACAATTCCAGATCGGGCAGTACATTCGGGAGGACGGGCCGAAGGCGCACCAGTCCAAGGCCGGAACGCCCACCATGGGCGGCGTTCTGATCAACCTGTGCATTATTATTCCCACGCTGCTCTGGGCTGACCTCAGCAATCCGTTTATCTGGCTGGTCCTGGGAGTCACCGCCGCCTTTGCGGGCATCGGTTTTTGGGATGACTATCAGAAGGTGCGAAAACGCAACAACCTGGGGCTGACAGCAAGAACGAAATTCATGCTGCAGATCCTGGTCAGCTTCGTTTTCGGCATGATCCTGGTGGCCATGACAGCCTGGGGGTTTTATTCCACTGCCATCGTGTTCCCATTCTTCAAGCGCATACATCCCAGCTTTACGATTCCCGCGCTGCTCCACAATTCGTGGAGTTACCCTCTCGCGTTTCTGCCCTTTCTCGCCTTTGCGGTGCTCATCCTGGTGGGATCGTCCAACGCCGTCAACCTGACGGACGGGCTGGACGGGCTGGCTATCGGCTGCATCGTTGTGGCGGCATCGGCGCTGACGGTGCTGACGTATGTCTCGGGGCATGCGGTCTGGTCAGCCTACCTGGACATCGAGCACCTGCCGCAGACCGCGGAGCTGACCATCTTCTGCGGAGCGATGGTGGGCTCCAGCCTGGGGTTTCTCTGGTACAACGCGTATCCGGCCGAGATCTTCATGGGCGATGTGGGCTCGCTGTCGCTGGGAGGCGCGGTGGCCGCCGTGGCCGTGATCATCAAGCAGGAACTCCTGCTGCCGTTTATCGGCGGCATTTTTGTGATTGAGGCGCTTTCGGTCATCCTCCAGGTGGGTTCGTACAAGCTTCGCAAAAAACGCATCTTCCGCATGGCGCCGCTGCACCATCATTTTGAGCTGCAGGGTTGGAAGGAATCGAAAATTATCGCCCGCTTCTGGATTGCGGCGCTGATTTGCGCCCTGTTCGCTCTGACCACCCTGAAGCTCCGTTAGCCGGCAATGAATGCTTGACGAAAGGGATTTATGCGCATAAAATGCACATAAATTAACGATGGGAAGACCCAAATCCTTTCGCAACCCGACACGAGTCAACCTGACGCTGGACCGCAAGACCCTGCAAACGGCGCGGCGGCTGGCGCGGCAGACGCGCAGGTCACTTTCAGTCGTGGTTTCGGAGATTCTGGAAGCCCACTTCCGCCCCAACGGCCATGGGCGGACGGAGAGGCAGCCCTGATGGAGATTCGTGGAAAGAACGTGCTGGTGGTGGGGTTGGCCCGCAGCGGCGTGGCGGCCGCACACTGGCTGAGCGACCACGGCGCGGTGGTCACCGCGACGGACGCGCGCGGCCCTGAGGCTTTTCCCAAAGAGGTCCCGGAACTGCTCAGCCGGAAAGTGGGGCTGGAGCTCGGTTTGCACCGGGAATCGACCTTCCTGCGCCAGGACCTTATTGTCATCAGCCCGGGAGTGCCGGCGGACCTGGCCGTTTTGAATCTGGCCAGGGAGAAGGGAATCCCTGTCGTTCCCGAGATCGAAGTCGCCAGTTGGTTCCTGGGCGGGCAACTGGCGGGAATTACCGGGACCAATGGCAAGACGACCACCACCACGCTGCTGGGCAGGATGATGGAGGCGTCTGGCTTTGCCACTTTTGTGGGCGGCAACATTGGAGTGCCGCTGCTTTCCGCCGTCGATCTCGATCCTCCCGCATCCGTCATTGTGGCGGAATTGAGCAGTTTTCAACTTGAGACCATCCAGTCCTTCCGTCCGCACGTGGCCGCCCTGCTGAACCTGAGCCCCAACCATCTGGACCGCCATCCGAGCTTTGAAGCTTACGTCGCAGCGAAGGCCAGGATCTTCGCCAACCAGACGAAGGACGATTACGCCGTCCTCAACGCGGACGATGAGAATGTGATGAAACTTGTCCCGACGATTCGAAGCCGCAAGGTTTTTTTCAGCCGGCGAAAAGATATTGCAAACGGCGTTCTCGTGTCGGGCGGGACGGTCCTGTACCGCGTTCAGAACCTGGAAGCCGCTTTGATGCGGACCAGCGACGTCCGGCTGCTGGGCGAATTTAATCTGGAAAACGTGCTCGCCGCCGCCGCCGCTGCCTGCGTTCTGGGCGCTGACTTCGGTTCCATGCGCAGGGCCGTCCGGGAGTTCAGCGGGGTGGAGCACCGGCTGGAGTTCGTGCGCGAAATTCGCGGAGTGGATTACTACAACGACTCGAAGGCGACCAGCGTTGACGCGGCCTCCAAAGCGCTTTCCACATTCGAGAGGGGCGTGCACCTGATTCTGGGAGGCAAGGACAAGGGGGCATCCTACAACCCCCTGCGAAGTTTGATGAAGGACCGCGTGAAAGAAATCCTGGTGATTGGCGCGGCCAAAGAGAAAATCATCAGCGATCTTTCCGGCGCGGCGGAGATTGTGGAAGCCGGGGACCTGGAAACGGCCGTGAGAACAGCCGCCGAGCGGGCGAGGCCCGGCGACGTCGTGCTGCTGGCACCGGCCTGTTCCAGCTTTGATCAGTTTGAGAATTTCGAACACCGCGGGCGCGTGTTCAAAGCGCTGGTTGAGCAGCTGGCCGAAGAAAGATTAAGGAAGCCCGGCGACAGAAAGGGCCATCCGGAAGCGCAAATTTCCGCCCCGCGTATAGAAGATGCCGGCACGCCCGCCGCGCAACGGCCCATCACGACAGCACCCGAAACGTTGGAAGACACATTGGCCCAGCAGGGCGGCGGCGGGGAGCAACCTGCCCGCAACGCCCCGGCCTCTGAGCCTCTGGTGCTGACAGCGCCGCGCGAGCTGGAATACATTTTTGAAGTCAGCGCGGAGGAAGCGTCCGCGCAAGGCCCGGCGGGACCAGCGCAGCCTGCAGACGAGTTCCTGCTGGACGAGGACGATCTCGCTCCTGCCGAGACCGTCGAGGATGAGGCGTTTGCCTACGAAGTTCGCGCAGCGGCGCGACCGGGCAGTCGAAGTGCGGATGCAGGAAAGAAATCGTCGCCGGAAATCCATTCCAGAACACGTCCGCGGAAGCGCAAGGAGAAATAGAGGCCCATGGCGCGCCAGCTCCAGACTGACAGGGTGTTGTTCGGGACGGTGGTGGTTCTGCTCTTGTTCGGGCTCATCATGGTGTTCAGCGCTTCCGCGGTGATTGCCCAGGATGGGTACGGTTCGAGTTACCACTTCCTGTTCCGGCAGGGATTCTGGGCGATTATCGGACTGGTGTTGATGGTGATCATGATGAATTTTGATTACCGCCGTCTCGCCCGGCCCACCTTCATTTTCCCTGCGCTGGCCATCCAGCTTTTGCTGCTGCTGGTGGCGCTCTTCCAGTCGCCCATCCACAACACGCACCGGTGGGTGCACATGAGCCGGGTGGCGATCCAACCATCGGAACTGTCAAAAGTCGTCATCGTGATTTTCCTTGCCGCATTTCTGGAAATGCGCAAGGGTGAGATCGAAGACTGGAAACGCACTCTGTTGCCCATCGGGCTGGTGGTTGGCCTGGATGGGCTGCTGATTCTGAAGGAGCCGGATTTTGGGACCGCGATGGCCCTCTGCATGATCGTAGCCGCCATGCTTTTTGTTGCCGGGCTTCGCCTGGTTTACTTCGGCTACGCCATGCTAGCGGCGTTTCCCATGCTGATTTTTCTGATCTTCGACGCCGGTTATCGGGCGAAGCGCATCACGGCGTTTCTGCACCCTTACTCCGACCCTCTGGGAGTGGGGTTCCAGATCATCCAGTCGTACATCGCCGTGGGAACGGGCGGGATCGCAGGGCTTGGGCTCATGGAAGGCAAAGAGAAGCTCTTTTTTCTGCCCGAACCGCAGAACGACTTCATTTTTGCCGTGATCAGCGAGGAGCTTGGTTTTATCGGAGCGGTCCTGGTGATCGCGTTGTTCGGTGTGATCCTGTGGCGGGGGCTGCGGGCAGCCGCGCGCTGCTCAAACGATTTTGGGCGCCTGCTGGCCGTGGGAATCACGGTGATGGTTGTCGGGCAGGCGCTGGTCAACATCAGCGTGGTGATCGGGCTGCTTCCCACCAAGGGAATTCCCCTTCCGCTCATCAGTTATGGAGGGTCGTCGCTGGTGATGACACTGCTGGCTATCGGCATCCTGCTGAACATTTCCCAGAACACCAGCTAGCGGCGTTGGGCGGTTTCGGTGAAGGTGCTTGAATGCACTGCCAAAGTGAATCGATTCTTGAAAAGGAGCGGCCTCTGCAACCCGTAGCCAGGTCAACAGCGCCTCGCCAGGCCCGCATCCTGATGGCAGCGGGCGGCACGGGCGGCCACATCTTTCCCGCCCTTGCGGTGGCTGATGAACTGCGGCGGCGCTCCGGGCCTTGCGGCGCAGACGGGGTTCAGTATGAGACGGTGTTCGTGGGAACGGGCAGGGGGCTCGAGTCGCGAGTGATTCCGGCGGCCGGCTACCGGCTGGAGACGATCCAGGGCGCGGGCCTGAAAGGCATCTCGGGATGGAAGCGGGTGCTGAATGCCGCCCGGCTGCCGCGCAGCGCCTTCGAGGCGGCAAGAGTTCTCTACCGGGTGCGCCCACGGGCGGTCCTGGGAATCGGAGGATATATTTCCGGGCCGGTCATGCTGGAGGCGGCGCTGGCGGGGATCCCGACTTTGCTCTACGAACCGAATGCCATCCCGGGATTTACGAACCGCGTTCTCGCCCCCGTGGTCCGGCTGGCCGCGGTGGGGTTTGAGTCTTCGCTTGCGGTCTATGGGTCCAAAGGACGCTTGACCGGGCATCCCGTTCGCCAGGAGTTCTATGGCGTGGGACCCAGGATTCACAAATCTCCTTACACAATTCTGGTGGTGGGCGGCAGCCAGGGGGCGAGGGCGTTGAACCAATGCCTGGTGGAGTGCCTGCCCCTTTTCAGATCGCGCGGGGCAGGGGCGCTTAGTTTTATCCATCAGACGGGTGAGGCAGATTATAATGCTGTGAAGGCTGCTTACGGCAGCCAGTGGGCTGGGTCTGAGGTATGCGCATTTATTGATAACATCGTAGAAGCTTTTTCGCGCGCTGACCTGGTGGTCTGTCGCGCGGGCGCCACTACGGTGGCGGAATTGGCGGCTGCCGGCAAGGCTTCCATCCTGATTCCTTACCCATCTGCGACGGACCAGCACCAGTTGCACAATGCGCGAGCTCTTGAACGGGCCGGGGCTGCCCTGGTGATTGAGCAGAAAGACTTGAAGCCGGCCCTGCTGGCGGACTGCGTGATGCAATTGCTGGGCGACCGCGGCAGCCTGGTCGAAATGGAGCAGCGGGCCAGGGGCCTGGCGAGCCCCCAGGCTGCGGCGCGCATCGCGGATTTGCTGGAAGAATTTGGCAGCAAACGTCAGGGCGGCGGACAAACTTAAAGCCTGCAGAAAACGGTTGAAAGAATTATCCATGCTTGGAAAGGTCCGAAAAATTCATTTTGTCGGCGTTGGCGGCATCGGCATGAGCGGGCTTGCTGAAGTCCTGCTCAATCTGGGCTTTATTGTTTCCGGTTCGGATATTAAGCCGAGTCCTGTCACCGAACGCCTGAGGCAACTGGGTGTGCGAATTGCAGACGGGCACGCTGCGGAAAATGTCGGCGATGCCGAGGTGGTTGTGGTTTCGTCGGCCGTTTCGGTGATGAACCCTGAAATTATCGAGGCGGCGCACCGGAAAATTCCGGTGATTCCGCGCGCCGAGATGCTGGCGGAACTGATGCGGCTGAAATTCTGCGTGGCCGTAGCCGGTTCGCACGGGAAGACAACCGTAACATCCATGGTGGCCGTGATGCTCTCAGAAAGCGGCCTGGACCCTACCGCGGTGGTAGGCGGCCGTCTGGACGCATTCGGCTCGAGTGCCAGGCTGGGAAAAAGCGAGCTGATGGTTGTCGAGGCCGATGAGAGCGATCGCTCGTTCCTCTATCTCCTGCCGACCCTGGCGGTGGTCACCAATATTGACCGTGAGCATCTCGACCATTACGGCGACATGTCGGAGATACAGGAATCGTTTGTTTCCTTCATGAACAAGGTCCCTTTCTACGGGGCCGTCATTGCCTGCATCGATTCTCCCTGGCGGACAGCCATGATGGCGGTCCTGCCGCGCCTGCGGAGGCGGGTTGTAACTTACGGGATCCAGGCAGGGGCCGACGTTACCGCGCGTGACCTTGAATTGCGGTCGGGCGGATCGAGTTTTGTGGTGGCGATTGATGGCAAGCCGATGGGGTCTATCCAGGTGAATGTTCCCGGCCGGCACAACGTCCAGAACGCGCTTGCCGCTATTGCGGTAGGCCGCGAGCTCGATCTTGAACCGGAACAGATTCGCGCCGGGCTGGGATCTTTTCACGGGGCCGACCGCCGCTTTCAGGTCAGGGCGGAAGTTAATGGGATCACCATTGTTGATGACTATGGCCATCACCCGACGGAAATTCTTGCCACGCTCGAGGCGGCGAGATTGCGCGGGCCGCGCCGGATCCGGGTGATCTTCCAGCCGCATCGTTATACCCGCACAAAATTTCTGATGGACGAATTTGCGCAATGCTTTGACGGTTGTGACCGCGTTTACGTTCTCGACATCTACCCGGCAAGCGAGTTGCCGATTCCCGGCATCACCTCGCAACGCCTGGTGGAAAGGATGGGAGAGCTCGGCCAAACGCGCGCCCGTTATACAGGGTCGGGAGAGACGGTGGCGAATGAGATCCTCGCGGACCTCCACTCGGGCGACCTGGTGCTGACCATCGGCGCGGGGCCGGTGTGGAAGATTGCGGAGACCCTGGCAAATGCCGTCAACAAAGGGATTGAGAGTGCGGGCACGGTAAGGAAGTAATTTGAATGAAGACGGGGGCGTGAAATCCGGATGACTCAAGTTGACCAGGCGCCGGGTGGAAAATCCAGCATGTGTCCGGATTGCTTTCCGGACCCATTGGCCTGGAGTTAGCGTCCCTGATGATTTTGATTTTCGTCCGTTGAATTGCTGGCCAGATCCGGCGTTGAAATAAATCGTTGCCGGAAAAGGATCGCAAACGTGTTTGGGATGAATAAGTCCAGGGCGCCCGGCGGGGCGGGGTCTTCAGAAACACCCTACATGCGGCGGTCCCGCGCCGTGGCGGTGCGCCAGAGCCGGATCCCACAGGGCATCCGGCGGTTTGTATGGTGGACGGGACTGATCGTCTTTGTGTTTGTTCCGCTGGGAGCGGGCGGATACTTTTTAGGCGCCTATCTTCTGCACTCGCCCCGTTTTCAGGTGGCGTCGCCGGCGGATGTGACGGTGGAAGGCAATCATTACGTTTCGCGGGAAGAAATTCTTGCTGCATTAGGCGTTCAGTCCGGGGGCTCGCGAAGAGCGAGCAACATTTTCAGCGGTTCATTGGACCAGAGAGAGAGCCGGGTGGAATCGATCCCGTGGGTGCAGTCGGCAACGGTTGTCCGCTCTTATCCGCACAGCCTGGTGGTCTTCGTTAAGGAGCGCCATCCGATTGCTTTTGTCAACGTCGGAGGCCGGGTGCAGATGGTGGACGCCCAGGGCGTTCTGCTGGATCCGCAGGAGAAGGGCCATTTTGACTTCCCCATTGTCAAGGGCCTGGACTTTCAAGGGAATCCCACGGACCGGGCGGCGCGTTTGGGCCTCTATCAGGAATTTGTGCAGGAAACGTCGCAAAAGATGGCGAGCTCGGGATGGGTGGTTTCAGAGGTGGATTTGAGCGATGGGAGCAATCTCAAGGCGCTCCTGGTCCAGGGCGGCCAGACCCTTCTTGTGTATTTTGGGAATGCCAATTTTCTGTCCCGCCTGGAAAATTTGATAACCGTGCTCCCGCAACTTCGCAAGACGAATGCCAGGATTGATTCTGTTGATTTACGTTTTCGAAACCAGGTGGTGGTGAACCCGGCGGGACAGGATTCCGCGAATGGCCCGTCCGCCCGGCGCAACACCACCGGCAAGACAAAGAGGACCTAGAAAATCATTGGCGCATAAAGAACAGGCATTGATCGGGCTTGACTTGGGAAGCAGCAAGACTTGTGCGATGGTGTGCCATCCCACCGACTCCGGAAAACTTGAAGTCACCGGCCTGGGGATAGCGGAATCCAAAGGATGGCGCAAGGGCCTGATCGTCAACCTTGATGCCGCTGTCCTTTCTATCAAGAAGGCCGTCGAGGCTGCGGAATCGGCCGCGGGCATTCCCGTCGGCGCTGCTTATGTGGGTGTTGGAGGGTCGCACATCCGGGGCATGAATGTGCGCGGAGGCGTCAACATTGCCAATCGCGGCCGCGGCGTGGGGCGGGAGGATATTCGCCAGGTGATCCATGCGGCGCAGAGTATCGCCATCCCCGCGGACCGCGAACTTTTGCACGTGCTGCCTCAGGAGTTTCTGCTGGATTCGCAGGACGGCATTCGTGACCCGGTTGGGATGGTGGGAACGCACCTGGAGGCCAACGTTCATCTGGTGACAGCTTCCACCCTGGCCTGGCAAAATGTGGTGACGGCGGTCAACCGGGCCGGCATCGAGGTCCCGGACAGCGGGACCGTCTTTGAACCGCTCGCATGCGCCGAGACTTGCCTGACTGCGGATGATCGGGAACTGGGAGTCGTGCTGGTTGATCTGGGGGCCGGTTCCTCCGACGTGATCATCTACCAGCACGGCAGCGTTCGCCTGACAGCGTCGATCCCTGTGGGCGGCGAGCATTTTACCAATGATATTGCTGTGGGGCTGCGCACGCCCATACCGGAGGCTGAAAAGATCAAGCGCCTCTGGGGCAGGCAGGATTCGGGGATGGGGGAATCCTCGCCGCTGGAAGTTCCGGGCGTGGGCGAGCGGCCGGCGCGGATTGTGAATTACGCCCGCCTGCGGGAAATTATCGAGCCGCGCGCCGTGGAGTTGCTGGAGCTGATCAAGACCGAGATTGAACAGGCCGACCATGAGAACCAGCTCGGCGCCGGAATTGTCCTGACCGGCGGCGGCGCAAAATTGGGCGGCTTTGCCACCCTGGCTGAACAGGTGCTCGAGATGCCGGTGCGGGTGGGCCATCCCATGAATATGGAGAGCTCGGAAGAGGTTTTGCCCGATCCGTCCTATGCAACGGTGGTGGGGCTGGTCGCGTACGGAAAGCGGATGCGGTTGATGCAGGATCGCCAGAACAAAGGCTTGATGGGCAAGCTTTGGGGAGTTTTGCGGGGCCCGGGAAATGTGTGATTTCTCCTGAATCCTTTCGTTAGGGAGTGATTATGGCAGATAATGGATTTGCTGAAGAATTGCGCGTGGATTTCTCTGACAACATTCGTCGCGGCGCCAAGATCAAGGTGCTGGGCGTGGGGGGCGGCGGCGGGAACGCCATCAACCGCATGATTGCCGCCAAGGTTGAAGGCGTCGAGTTCATGGTGGCGAACACTGATCTGCAGGCGCTTGAAATGTCGAAAGCGCCTCTCAAGATACAACTGGGCGCAAAGCTCACCAAAGGGCTGGGAGCGGGCGCTAATCCTGACGTTGGCCGCGCGGCCGCCCTTGAAGACACCGACAAGATCGTCGAAGCCCTCGAGGGCGCCGACATGGTATTTATCACCGCCGGCCTCGGCGGAGGCACAGGGACCGGCGGCGCTCCCATTGTGGCAAGCCTGGCGCGGGAGCTGGGCGCGCTGACGGTCGGGGTGGTCACAAAACCCTTCGCATTTGAGGGCCGGCGCAGAATGACCCAGGCTGAGTACGGACTGTCCGAACTGAGCCAGGCCGTGGATACCGTCATCTGCATTCCCAACGAACGCCTGATGGAGTTTGTGGACAAGGGCACCAGCTTCTTCGAGGCATTTCGAATCGCCGATGATATACTCCGCCAGGGCGTCCAGGGCATTTCCGACATCATCACCATCACCGGCATCATCAACCGCGACTTTGCCGACATCAAAACCATCATGGAAGGCATGGGGTATGCGGTGATGGGCACGGCCATCGGGCGCGGGGAAAATCGCGCTGTTGATGCTACAAATCAGGCGATTGCCAGCCCGCTGCTGGAGGATGCTTCCATCAACGGAGCGCAGGGGATTCTGCTGAATATTACGGGTTCCAGTATGCTGACCCTGCACGAGGTCCACGAGGCTTCTTCCATCGTGCAGCAGTCCGCGGCAGACAATGCGAACATCATTTTCGGGGCGGTCCTTGATGAATCCATGGAGGACGCGGTGAAAGTTACCGTGATCGCCACGGGAATCAAATCAGAGCAAATGGGTCTCAGGCCGGTGACCGGCTTTTCGCCTGCGCTGAAAAGTGCGCAGGAGAGCGTGAAGTTGCGGCGCGAGAAGGCTGCGACCGTTTCCGAAGAAGCGCCGAAGGTGGAGGAAAAACCACGGCCGGAGGTTTCGGAAGACGATCTGGACGTTCCGGCTTTTATGCGCCGCCCGCTGCGGCCTGAAAGAAAATAGATTGCTCCGGCCCCTGTGGCGGGCACGCAGCTTTCGACGCGCGGTGTGGAATAGAGGACCCGCCGGCGAGCAAACCGTGGCCTGGGTAATGCGCTTTCCAACCTGTGATTTTACGCCTTTCGGCAATCCGGCTGGGAATCGCTGAGTTTGCATGAAATCTTCCACTTCTGATCTTGAGGCGGCCTATGCGGCGTGCCGCCGCATGGCGCGCCGCCACTACGAGAACTTTCCGGTTGCTTCGCTGCTGGTCCCCCGAGACAAGAGAGACGCGCTGGCGGCCATTTATGCCTTTTCGCGCTCGGCCGACGATTTTGCCGACGAGCCCGGTGTTGAAGGACGCCTGGAAAAGCTGGCAGACTGGCGGCGCAGGCTCTATGAGTGTGTTGAGCGTGAAGCGGACCACCCAACCTTTCTGGCCCTGGGCGACTCCATCACAAAGCACCGCCTGAGCGTGACTAATCTTGACAACCTGCTCCGCGCTTTTGAATTGGACGTCATTAAGAGCCGGCATCAGAATTTTGATTCGCTTCTTCAATACAGCTCGTGTTCCGCAAATCCGGTGGGGCGGCTGATGCTGGAGCTGTTCGACCACCGTGATCCGGAACTTTTTGCGCTTTCTGACAACATCTGCACGGCGCTCCAACTGACAAATTTCTGGCAGGACGTGCGGATCGATCTTGAACGTGACCGCGTGTACCTGCCGCTGGACGATCTGGAGCAATTCGATCTTTCGGTGGACATCCTGAAGCGCTGGAAGATGGAGAAAAGCCTGCCGTCGGGTCCCGAAATGGAAGAACACTGGCGCGGGCTGATGGGGCTTGAAGCGCGGCGGACCTGGGAGCTGTTTGAGAATGGCAGGCCGTTGCCCGAGCGCGTGGTTCCCCATCTTCGCCGCAACCTTCGCCTGACCTGGCTGACGGGAACCTCGATCCTGTCGAGAATCGAGGCCGTCGGCTACGATGTCTTCGAGCGGCGCCCCAAACTGAAGGCGTTTGATTTTGTGCGGCTCTACTTTAAAGCCCGGAGCCCCATCACGTCGGACGTGGCCGGGCGCGACGTAAAGGCTGCAGACCGCTCGGGGCGCTCATGACGCTCTGTTTGCCGGTGCGGTGGATGGCGCTGATGCAAAACGATCCCACGAAGCTTCTGATGTTTTATGTCTGAAGACATCATCATCGTCGGAGGAGGACTGGCAGGCCTCGCGGCGGGCGTTGCGCTGTCCGAGGCGGGCCGGCGTGTCCGGCTGATCGAGCAGAAGCCTTATCTGGGCGGGCGCGCGCGCTCCTTTCGCGACGCGGCCACGGGTTCCGTTGTGGACAACGGCCAGCACCTCTTTATGGGCTGTTACCATTCCACCATAAGATTCCTCAACGCCATCGGAACATCTGGCACGGTCACTTTTGATCCGCAGCTCCGCGTCCGCTTTCTGGACGCGGACGGGAAGCCCTCCGAACTCCGCTGCCCTGCATTCCCCGCGCCGTGGCACCTGCTCACCGGCGTTTGCCTCTCCAACAGCTTCACCTTCGGCGAAAAGGTGGATGTTCTGCGCATGGGCAGGGCATTGCGCCCGGCGCGGGGCGCGGCGGAAACTGCCGGCGGGCTGGACCATCTGACGGTGGAACAATGGCTTTCGAGTCTGGGCCAGCGGGAAAGCCTGCGGCGCAACTTCTGGGACCTGCTGTGCATCGCCGCCATGAATGAAGATCCCGAAATCGCCT
Source organism: Terriglobia bacterium (assembly GCA_035277665.1). Classification (GTDB taxonomy): domain Bacteria; phylum Acidobacteriota; class Terriglobia; order UBA7540; family UBA7540; genus SCRD01. The sequence goes on along the minus strand of DATEKC010000071.1, from coordinate 11,141 downwards.
CTGCGCTGCTGTTCCAGCATGTTCTGCGCCTGACGCTGTTCAGTTCACCGCTCGATTCGCGGCTGGGAATTCCGCGCCAGGGATTGAGCGATTGCTACACGGAGGCTGCCTCGCGCGCGATTACGGGCCGCGGCGGCAGCGTCGAATTGCGCCGTGACGCGCGAGCGCTGCTGATTTCGAACGGCGCGTGCCGCGGCGTCAAACTGGCGGATGGCACAACCATCGAGTCGCGAACAGTTCTGAGCGCTGTTCCGTGGCACGTGCTGCCCGCGCTGCTCCCGGAGGACGCCGCCGCCTCCGAATTCTTTTCGCGCATTCTCAACTTGCATCCTGCGCCCATCATCTCTCTCTATTTCTGGTTTGACCGCCCTGTCACCGATCTGGAATTTGTGGGCCTACGCGGCACCACGATTCAGTGGCTTTTCAACAAAGGGAAGATCCTGGGCAATGGCGGGAACTACGTGTCGCTGGTCCTGAGCGGCGCCCACGACCATATCGCGCGGTCGAAAGAAGACTTGCAGGAGACGGCGCTGCGCGAGCTCCGGAGCCTGCTTCCGGAAATGCAGGATGCAAAGCTTCTGCATTCGCTGGTGATCAAGGAGCGGTTTGCCACCTTCTCGCCCTGCGTGGGTGTTGACGCTTTGCGCCCCGCGGCCGTGACCCCGGTCCGCGGGCTTTTTCTTGCGGGGGATTGGACGGACACCAGCCTGCCTGCAACCATCGAAGGCGCCGTCCAAAGCGGCTACACAGCCGCGGAAGCAATCCTGCAGTCCAACTGAAGATTACACGCGGCCGGCCACTGCTGCGCGGCGGCTCTCATAGAGAGGAAACTGCTCGGTGAGCGAGGTCACTTCACTGCGGACGCGCGCCAGCAGGGTCTCATTTTCCAGGTCGGCCAGGATCTCGGCGATCCAGCCGCCGATCCTGCGCATTTCGGCCTGTTTCATGCCGCGGGTGGTGACGGCGGGCGTGCCCACGCGGATGCCGCTCGCCACCGCGGGAGGGTTGGGATCAAACGGGATGGCGTTCTTGTTGACGGTGATGCCGGCATGCTCGAGCGCCTTTTCCGCCGCCTTGCCGGTGACGCCCCTCGAGAATACGTCCACCAGCATCAGGTGATTGTCCGTGCCCCCGGAGACGATGCGGAAACCTTTGGAAGCGATGGCCTCGCACAGGATGCGGGCGTTATCCACAATATCTTTTTGGTATTCGCGGAAGGCCGGCTGCAGCGCTTCCAGGAAGCAGACCGCCTTGGCGGCAATCACGTGCATCAGCGGGCCGCCCTGGATGCCCGGGAAGATCGTCTTGTCGAGCGCCTTGGCGTGCTCGGCTTTGCAGAAAGTAGCGCCGCCGCGCGGTCCGCGCAGTGTCTTGTGCGTGGTGGTGGTCACGAAATCGGCGTACGGGAAGGGGCTGGGATGCAGCCCGGCGGCGATGAGCCCGGCAATGTGGGCCATGTCCACCATCAGCAGCGCGCCGGATTTTTTGGCAATTTCTCCGAAGCGGGCAAAATCGATAATCCGCGGATAAGCGCTGGCGCCCGCAACGATGAGCTTCGGCTTGTGCTCCATCGCCAGCCTTTCAAGCTCGTCGTAGTCGATGGTCTCCGTGTCCTTTTTCACGCCATAAGGCACGATGTTGTACATCTTGCCGGAAAAGTTCAGCGGGTGGCCGTGGGTCAGGTGGCCGCCGTGCGCGAGGTTCATGCCCAGCAGGGTGTCGCCGGGCTTCAGTACCGTCATGTAAACGGCCTGGTTGGCCTGCGCGCCGGAATGCGGCTGGACGTTCACGTGGTCGGCGTTGAAAAGTTTTTTGGCGCGCTCGATGGCCAGCGTCTCGGCCACGTCCACAAATTCGCAGCCGCCGTAGTAGCGCTTGCCCGGCAGCCCTTCGGCGTATTTGTTGGTCAGCACGGAACCGAGCGCCTCAAGCACCGCCTCGCTCACAAAATTCTCCGAGGCAATCAGCTCAATCGTTCCGGCCTGGCGGCCGACTTCCAGCTCAATAGCCCGCGCCACTTCCGGGTCAACTTCACTGAGGGGACGGGTCCGTGGATTCTGGGTCATGATCTTTTTCTCCAGCCTTTTAAGATGTAGTTTGCGGGGCGTCCTTAAGTTTCCTGCTCGACGTCACGCTGAGTGAAACGAAGGATCTGCTCTGGTCCTCCACGCTGAGAAACAGCAGATGCCTCCCTGCGCCCGGCACGACGGACGGCCTCTTTCAGCGGCCTAAGGAACCTTCATTTTATCGAACGCGCGCAGCCTTGGCAATCATTCCTCCCGGCGCATCCCGGCGTTTGCGTCCGTAGCGTCGGCTTTCCGCCGCCATTGCACTGCGTGGTCCCTGGTGGATTGCGCCAAACACTTCGATGTGACTCACGGCGAAGCCCGTGGAGTGCGGCAGCAGAGCTGCCGCCGTGGAAGAAAGAAAAGGCGGTAGCTGGCGCCGCCGCGCTCCAGGGAGGGAACATGCTCCCGCGCGCGAGGAATCGCACTTTGAAACGCCAGGAGATTTGTGCTGTACCACTCTAGGGCGCAGCGGGCGACTGTTGCCGAAACCGTCGCAGGAGATTCCGCACCGTCACGTGGCGGATGCCTCGCAGGCCGGGTCGTGTTTGAGCTTCTGCGTTCTTCTGTTTGGGCGGACTGGTGCTCTGCGTAGTTGAAGAGGTATGCGACGCTGCGAAGCGGGTGTTCGATGCGATGCCGGTGCTATAGAGCAGTGGAGCAGGCTCAGGGATTGAGGTGAGATCAATCACAGCAATGCCATCGCCATTCGAGCCCGTGATGGCCACGAGAACATTGTCCTTTCCGTCGGAAACAAGAGCATCGTAATTGGGCGATAGCGGCACTGGCAACGCAATCCGATCCAGCAGCGTACCTAAATGTCCGTCCATCACATCAATGCCGAGGGTCGTGGGTTGGAATAAGAGTCTGGCATCTGGACTGAGCTTTTGCCCATATATGTAAGAAATATAGATGTCCGCCGCCTCTCTATCGTTCAACGCAAAATGCGCATCTGGATTAAGGAGGGGGTCGTAAAAAAAGTCCGTGGCCGCGAACCGAGTACCGTCGGCGGACAAGGCCAGTTCATCATTGCAGCAACCTGGCTCTCGTGCAAAGACCTTATTATCAGTGGCCGTATCAACTGAGAAGACCTGACCAACGTTATTGAAATACACGCGCGAATTATCCTTGCTAATGACTGTACGCAAGTACTGGTAATTGGTACCCGTGCCCAAGTGATAATCAATAAACTGGCCTGTGCTCGTATCCAGTTTGAAGTACCCGCTGCCGGTAAAATAAACTATGCCCGCGTCACTAATGCAAACACCTGCAGGGTTCCCTATATAGTTCGTTCCGGCTGGCGGCATTGGGAATTTCTGTACAATCGACGGATTAGCCGGATCAAGAACGTAGATCGCCTGACCTAAAGTGTCGGTTACGGCAATTTTGCTCCCATCCGGGGAGATGGCAATGCCCCAGAGCCTCTGGGGATTGTCGGTTGGCGGAATAGTGATAGGTGGAAGCCATTGTCCATTGGTTTTGGAGAATACTCGTATTTCCGTCGCGTCTGTGAAGTAATAGAGGTCATAGTAAGGATCGTAGATTCCTTCGGCCAGGGCAGACCCCGCGAGCGCATATTTCTGGATGGACGGAAGATATTCCATGCCGTTACGGAGTGTTGCTGTGCCGGAACTGGTAGTTACGCTCACATCCACAGAAGTGCCGGCTTGGCCCGCGGGAATTGTGTACGTGAAAGCTTGAAGCGGGAACGTAGGGGAGAGAGAGGCGCTGGAAGTAAATGCAGTGATTTTTGCAGGTTGGCCCCCCACCGTCACCTGTAAGCCGGACGGAATAGCAGACGACGAGGAGTCAGCAAAACCATATCCGTAGACGATTCCGGTTCCACCACCATCGGCTATGGAGGCGTTCGGTGTGACTTGCATTATGGTCGGTCCGTAGCTGAAGCCTTCTGGGAGGTAATTCACTCCGCCGTCAGACATGAGCGCATAAAAATCCGCAGGTCCGGGTGCACCCGGTGGTGTCAACGCAGTGTTTGAAGTCAATGATGTCGATGCCGATTCTGCCTGCCGGCTCCCAAAATACACGTTGCTCAGCGTGCCGCCCGTAAGGAACCAGGAAACCTGCGTCCCTCCAGAAACATCTCCAGTATTCGGAGTCAGAGATGTCACGCCCTGGTTGTCGACCGGTCCCGTGCGGAGGGCCGTGGTGTCCAGGAAGCCAACGCCTTCTGACATCGGTCCGGCTATCAGGTCACTGCCGTCGGTGGCCTGAAAGTCGGGGCCGTCAGAGGGCCCGGTAAGAAGTCCCGAATATCCTGATAGCGCAAAGATGTCGGGAAGCCACCCAATCTGATGGCCGGTAGCCAAATCGTATGCGTAAACAATGCCCTCCGTGTCAGAGGTTGCATACTCAGATGTCGTGTACAGGGTCGATGAATCTGGGCTCACGAAGAAGTTAGCGGCTGTTCCGGTGTCGCCGTTGACGGCGAATTGCCTTAATTGTGAAAGTGTTCCGGCGTCTAAAATCACCGCCTGCCCAAATTGGGGGATCGCAATCAATTTACTGTCGGGGGTGATGGCGAAATCATCTATGTAACCGTGGTTCCCCGAGAAGATATTCGCTCCAGTTCCTTCATCCAGTTCGCACACCGTTCCGTCACTATCAATACTGGCAATAATGACTTTCGTGCGATCAGGTGTCCGGCTGAAAGCCCCAATGTTGCCCATGTACGTCCCGCAGATGGTGGTACAAGGATTAAAACCCGTACCTCCGCAATATCGCGGTGAATAAATAGAAATTGAATTGCTAGTTGGATTCCAGAGGGCAATGCCCGCGTAGCCGTTAATGTTGTCCGGAACACCTCCACGGCCTCCTAACAATGCAAGCCGTCCGTCAGCCATTACCTGCACGAGATTGGCCTCAAAGCCGTTTGGTCCGATTTGCGCAGCAGGGAACCGGTGCGTCACGGTCATGCTGGCAGGATCAATGGCGTAAACGTCTCCTACCATCGTACCCACGTAGAGGAGCGAATGGTCGGGCATATCATCGATGCCGAATGCCCCAGGGACTGGGATGCTGCCGACCACCGTTTCCGTTGCCGCATCGATCACAGACACGCGGCTGGTTTCGGGGTCGGTTACGAAGAACCGTGACGTTGGGGGATTATAGATAATCCGTTGAAGATTCACAAATCCTGCGTCCTGAGCGGCTGCGTCCGTGCGCACGTAGCGCATGCGGAACGGAGGCGTGTTGGAAGTGATGGGCTGGATGACTGCCAGGGTGGCCTGAGCGGTGTGCGAGAGTGAACCGAAGGTTCCCATAAAAGTCAATGTGACCTTGGCGATGGATGCCGAGGCGCTTGCAGTAAGTGTAACTGACTGCGGTGTGCCGGGCTTGAGCGTTACTGCCGATGGTGAAACCGAGACTCCCGCCGGGAGCCCGCTGACCGTTACCGCAACTGAAGATGAAAATCCGTTGGAGCCGCTGGCCGAAAGCGAAACTGCGGTGGATGTGCCGGTCTGGAGATAGGCGTTTGTCGGCGCAACGGACAGGCTGAAGTCAGGGGTTGGGCTAGGAGGGAGTGTAGAGCCCGCGCCGCCTCCTCCCGATCCGCAAGATATGAGTAAAGTTGAAAGAAGAAAAGCTGAAATCAGCAGGGCGGATATTGTTGAAGTGGTGAAACAACTATCAGATAGTAGGTGCTGCCTTGGCTCGTTCCCCATTGGTCCCCCCATGAACGGGCCGCATTATACGCCAATCCAGGCAGCTCGTCACCTGCAAATATCAATTTTTGCAGATATCAATTCAGCAAATATCCATTCGTCTTGTCGCAACGGGGAGGGCGACTCAGCTTTAAGACGGCTCCTGCGGTGGCGGGACGTTAAGTTGCAGGCCCTGTTTGCGCAGATTGGTGAGGAGCTATCGCTTCACCTTGTGCAAGGCTGTGATGATTGTCACGTTTTGCTCTGATATTCAAGACAATTTGCGAACAGGGCAGTTCCCGCGCTTGTCTACGGAAAAAGTTCCCGCCACTCTCCGAAGTTTTTCCCGAGGTCCTCGGAAAATCTTTCCTGGAGCTTCCGACAGTCTCCCGATTTTCACGACGAGCTTCGCTCCGTATACTGGGCTTGAAGATAGAGAGAAGGGAGGTAACAGACAATGACACACAAAGGCGGGAATGAGACCAAAGGCGGCTTCTATTGGAAGAAAGGCGATTGGGAAATCGTGACGGTGGAAGGGAAAAAAGGCGTGCTGCCTGGCACAGAGCAGGTTGAATATCTTCGCGTCCCCACGCTCCTGTTTATTCCGGTGATATTGGCCATGAGCGTTGTCTACGTGGTTTTCCTCCCCTTCATCGGCTTTGCCATGCTCGGCAAGACGATGACAACAAAAATGCGCCAGGAATGGCGGCACTTTCGTGGCACGGCGGGCAAAGAGATGGCGGCTGAATCCTCGGGAAAAAAGGGCACGCGTTAGGGGCGGAAAACGAATCGGATCGCAAGGCGGCGCCAGATGGATCTTCCTTATTGATTTATTTGGAAGGACACGAAGATTTTTGTATTTTCGGCATTCAAGATATCCGGGCACGATTAAAGCTCACCGCAGAGACACAGAGAGCGCAGAGACACAGAGAACGCAGAGACTCAGAGAATGCAAAGGACTCAGAGACACGGAGGACGCGGGGAAAGAAGCTGCTTCGGTTTCGATAAGGCAGTGTTTCACGCAAAGGCGCAAAGGCCGCAAAGGGCCAATGGAGCACAGCAGGGCCGCGCGGTTGCGGCGCGCTGGCTAACTCTCGACGCGGATCACGCCTTTCCTGATAGCAAACTTGATGAGTTCAGTCCGGTTCCGCAGGCTCAGTTTTTCCATCAGGTGCTCCCGATGGGTCATGGCGGTTTTGACGCTGATCCGAAGCGAATCGGCCACTTCCTTATTGCTCGACCCGAGCGCCACCAGCCTTAAAACCTGTTTTTCGCGATCGGTTAACGTTTCGTAGAGGTCTTCCGGCTCGGCCCTGGACTGTTTGGGCGCGGCTTGCACCGCTTCCATGGCGATCTGCGGGTCCAGCACCAGGCCACCCTCGGCTGCGGAACGAATGGCGGAGGCGAGGTCCGATCCGAGCATTCTCTTCAAAACGTAGCCCGCAACGCCGATCTTCAGAAACCTTCGGACATATTCCGCATCGTCGTATTGAGTTAGGACCAGCACGCGCGTTTTGGGCGCTTCATGCTTGAGTTCCAGCGTAGCCTCGAGGCCGCCGAGGCCGGGCATGGCAATATCCATCAGGATAACGTCCGGCTGTAGCTCCCGGCATTTGTCGATGGCCTGGCGGCCGTCCGTGGCTTCGCCGATGACCTCGATGTCCGGAGTGAGGCTGAGCAGCGCCTTGATGCCGTCGCGCACCAGCGCGTGGTCATCGGCGACGATGACGCGAATCTTAGGCATGGCTCTCTCCGCGGGGCACGGTCAGGACGACGCGCGTGCCCTGGCCAGGCGCCGAGTCAATGTGCGCCGTGCCGCCAAGAATCTCCATTCGCTCCTGGATGCCGGCCAGGCCGAGGCCGCGGCCGTTGGCGGCCGTCCCGGAAATGCCCGCCCGGTCAAAACCGCAGCCGTCGTCTTCAATTTCAATGGTAACGGCCTTTGGCGTGACGGCGCACTGAATCAGGACCGTTTCGGCGTGTGAGTGCTTCACGATGTTCGTGATGGCCTCCTGAACGGCGCGGAACAGCGCGGTTTCCATCTCCGGGGCAAGCCGCCCGTCCTGCTCATCGCTTTCACAGCGCACGGCGATTCCCCGCCGCTTCAGGTCGCGTTCAGCATACCACTCGATGGCGCGAAACAGGCCGAGATCATCCAGGACGGAAGGCCGGAGATCGAAGCTGAGCCGGTGGATGCCGTCGAGCGTCCGCAGGGCGAGCGCGCGCGCTTCCAGCAGGCGGTCGCGGGAGGCATTTGCAGGCAGCGTGGATATCGCCGTGTCGAGGCTGAGGGCCAGCGAGCTGATCACCTGGCTGGTTTCGTCGTGAAGTTCGCGCGCGATGCGGCGGCGCTCCTCCTCCTGCGCCCGAATCAACTTCTGCAGCAGGCGGGCGCGGAGCTCGTCACGCTGTTTGAGCTCTTCATAGAGTTTGCCGATTTCCGCCGTGCGTTCCTGGATGCGAATTTCGAGCTGGTCGCGCGCTTGCGCCACCTCATTGAGCGACTGCTGCAAGCCCACGCGCATCCGCTCCAATGCTCTGCCAAGGTACCCGACCTCATCACTGCCCAGGTCGGGAATCGGAGTTTCAAGCTCTCCGGCGGCGATTCGTTCGGCTGTTCCCACCAGCGTCGAGAGCGGCGCAGTAATACTCGAAGCAGCGCCGAGGGCGAAGCCCAGTGCCAGAAGGGCGAGAATGGGCCCCCAGATTAGAACTTTCCGCCGCAGGTCCAATACGTTGGAGAAAGCCTGCGTCCTGGGCTGGCGGATGCTGACGCCCCACGAGGCTCGGGAAGGCAGCGGAGCGAAGGCCATCACCTCATCCACCGGCCGGCTGGCGGGGCCGCTCTGATGACACCCATGGCAGGTGCCCACAGCCGGGGTTCGCCGCTCGATCAGCGAGGCAAGAAATTCGCGGTGGTCGCTCCTGGCGTAGAGCCGAGGTCCATCTGTGCTTGCGATGACGACCCCATGCTGGTCCACCATGTCAATGGTTTCCCGGTCCGCAAGGGGCACAAAATCCAGCAACCCGCGAAAGGCCGCGCCGCGAGGGTCGATCTCTCCGCCTACGACGCCGACCACCCGGCTTTGCGAGCTGCGCACTGGCACCAGCAGAAAAAGGCGAGGGCTGCTTCCAGATGAGCCGGAGAGGGGCGAAACTTGCGGCACTCCCTTTTCGATGACTTGCTGAAAAGCCGGAAGCCCCGGCGGCAGGCCGGCATCGCCGCCGCCGGCCGGCTCGGCCTGGATAACTTTTCCGGCAGGATTCAGCAGAAAATCTCGTGTCAGAAACCGGGAACGGACGTAGGCCTCGCGGAGCGCCGCGCCGTGGGCCTGATCGCCATCCCGCCCCAGCGCGGACGAGGCGCCCTCCAGCAATGCCAAATCGGAATTGATGGCCGAGTCCACGTGCACGGCCACGCTGATGGCCAGTTGCTTGCGTTCCGCCAGCACCTGTTTTCCCAGCGCAGTCACGGTTGACCAGCTCAACCAGCCGAGAATGGCCATGGGCGCCAGCGTGCCCGCCATGGTCAGGAGAACGATGCGGACTCGAAGCCCGTGCCGCGCGCCGCGGATGAAATCAATGGCTCTCATCACCCTGACTCCGCGCTAACCCGGCCCAGGCGATTCCCCGGCGGGGGAGTGGACCGGACCTTCTTCAGTGCTGGCAACCATCCTCTCGTATTCGAGGGGATGTTCTTCTTCCATCCGTTCGCGCTTCACCTTTCCGGTGAAGATGCTGGGGTCAAACGGAAAAGCTTCGGGGGATAAATGGGCGTTGTAGAGATGCCACGTGATGATAATCAGGAAGGCCAGCAGGCCTTCCTTTCCATGCGCCAACAAGGCGGCGGGGATGAACTCGCCGGGCAGAAAGCGCGTTGTGAGGACGGGAAAATAGAGCATGAACCCTGTGACAATCAGGATCAGCGAGCCGATGACCATCCCCCAGTATTCGAATTTCTGACGATAGTCGAAGCGGTCAAACTGGGCTTTCTGGTCCGAAAGCCGCAGATAATAGCGCATCATGATAATCGCGTCGCGGTAGTCCTTGCGCGTGGGAACAATCGAGGGCCTGGCGCGGCCGGTTGTTACCTTGAAGAGGATGACGCTCATGTGGAGAACCACAAGCGCCGTGAATGCGATGCCCGTCGTGCGGTGGATCCAGCGAACGCCCTCGACGCCTCCCAGGAAGGCAATCAGCCAGGTGGCCCATCGCGTCTGGAAGTATTCCTGCGACAGGCCCGTCATGGCCAGGATGACGAAAAACAATATCACCAGGGCATGTTCAACGCGTTGCCACACTGAAAAGCGGATGATGTACGTCTTCATCGATTCACCACCGCCCGCCAGAGATGCAGCATAATCTGGAGCGCCAACCCCCCTACGACAAATGGAATGAAGATGGAGTAGAAGATTTCCACGGCGTAGACCAGCGGAGCGTGCCGCAGGCTGGGCTCGTAGTGCCCCACCCAGGCTGAGGGAAAATTGGGGCCGGCGTCCGGATGACACCGCCGGCACACGGTGACCAGATGGGTCTTGATCTGTTTCAACCCCGCCGGATCCACCTGCCGGATGTCGTGCACGCCATGGCAGTCGGTGCAGGTGGCGGTGAACTGGCGCGGCCGCGCTTTCTGATTGCGCTCAAGCGATGCCGTCATGCCATGGAAATCGTTCAAGTAGCTGGTAAGGACCGCCGTCGAGATGCCGTAGTTTGCCATCAACTGCTTATCGGCGTGACAGCGCGCGCATAACTGCGGGATTTGCAGGTGCCACGACGCGGAGAGCGGGTTGGGGTTGTTGTGGGCGTGGTGGCAGTCGGTGCAGGCCGGAACGTCGATGTTGCCTTGCTCGAGCAGCGCCTTTCCGTGGACGCTCTTCACATACTCGGCCGCGATGGCTCCATGGCAGCGCGCGCAGGTGCGGGAAATTCGCGAGCGTGGATGGGCCGGCGGCGTGGTCGAGTGGGCCCCATGGCAATTTACACACGTTGGCGCATTGGCGTTGCCTTTGGCTAGGGCCTCAAAGTGCGTGCCATCCAGCAGGCGGCTGTATTCAGCAAAATGGCACTGCTTGCAGATCTGGTAGTAGGCCAGGTCCACGGCGCGCTGGTTGGCAAACGTTCTGTTGGCATGCGGCACTTTGGTGATGTCACTGTGGCAGTCGACGCATGCCAGACCAGCGTGGACGGATTCAGCAAGCGCTTTGTGATCGACGTAAAGAGACAGGGGTTTGCCGTCCTTCAGCGCGGTGCTGGCGGAAGCATCGCCGTGGCAGGCCAGGCAAACGTCGTTGGAGAGATCTTCGGCGGCCCAGGCCGCGCCGGGGGTGATGATCTGGACAGCCACCACACCCGTCAAAATCAGCAGAAAGAGTCCGAAGAATGGGAACGACCTACGCTCCATTTAAGCTCCCGT
>DATEKC010000070.1:0-25767 GCA_035277665.1 Terriglobia bacterium | reverse complement strand
ACGTATGCGCCACGCATTATAAAAGGGCGCCCCTTTCGGGGTAGGCTGAGGTCTGTGCTGAACAGTGAACCTCGACCTGACGAAAGGAGCAACCCATGAATAGTGTGAAGTACGTTGGAATGGATGTCCACCAGGCGACGATCTCGATAGCCGTTCTGGATGGGGAAGGCAAGCGGGTGATGGAGTCGGTGGTAGCGACGCGGGCAACGGCGATTCTGGATTTTCTGCACGGGTTGCAGGGAACCCTGCAGGTGACCTTTGAAGAGGGAACGCACTCGGCCTGGCTCTATGATCTGCTGGTGCGGCATGTGGCCCGAGTGGTGGTGTCGAATCCGCGCCGAAACGCGCTGCTGAAAGCGGGCAACAAGAGTGATGCGATCGACGCACGGAAGCTCGCCGAGCTGCTGCGGGCCGGCCTGCTGGCTCCGGTCTATCACCGGGAATGGGGCACCCTGACCGTGAAACAACTGGTCCGGAGCTACGCCGCCCTCACCGAGGACACCACGCGGGTGATGAGCCGGTTGAAAGCTCTGTATCGCAGCCAGGCGATTCCTGCTGCCGGTCACAAACCCTACGGCCGACGGCACCGCGAAGCCTGGCTGGGGCAACTGAAGGGGACGGGAGTGCGCCGACGCGCCGAACGGCTCTATCAGGAACTCGATGCCTTGCAAGCCCTGCGCCGCCAAGCCCGGCAGGAACTGATCCAGGAATGCCGCCAGCACCCTGCGGCGAACCTCCTGCGCAGCATCCCATTTCTCGGGCCCATCCGGGTTGCGCTGCTGATCGGGCGGGTGCAGACTCCGCACCGTTTTCGCACCAAGCGCCAGTTCTGGGCCTATTGCGGCCTGGCGCTGGAAACGCGCTCCAGTGCCGACTACTGCTTGGTCAACGGCCAACTCGAACGCGTCCAGCGGCCGGTCCGGATTCGCGGGCTCAACTGGAACCATAACCACGATCTGAAAGACCTCTTTAAGAGTGCCGCCACCACGGCCAGCGCGCGTCCCGGACCGTTTCTCGCCTTTTACCAAGGGCTGCTCGCCAAGGGCATGCTGCCAGCCATGGCGCGGCTCACCCTGGCGCGCAAGATGGCCGCCATCACCTTGAGTGTCTGGAAGAAAGGAGAATCGTTTGACGCTGAGCAACTGAAGCCTCAAGCCGCCTGAGCGTGCCGCAGCCGGGTTTCGGGGGAACTTTTCCCTTCGGCCAGTCCCTGCGGCGGCTCCGCGCACGGGTTCGAGGGTGAGTATCATCCGCGGGTTAGGCACCCAGTCTCACGCGCCACCGTATGCCCCCTCGGACAACCCAACAAAGCTGTAGGCCTCGAGTCTCGGATAGAACCATGGTTGGCCCTGACCACCCTCGCGCGGCTTTAGAGGCGCAGCCTCGGCAAGGCGTCACCACCCCGATGAGAAAAAATCCCGGTCCAAACCCGGTCCCAGCACCGCTCCAGGCTCATCACTGCCGAATTCTAGCCCGGGCTGGATGCCGTACAACATCTCCCCAGGAAGGTGCGCCAGTGTTTCTACTTGACATCCCCTTTTATAGAACCCGCCGAATATCTCAGGGAAATAACTCAGCAGGATTTCACTGCCAAGGATTTCCGAACATGCTCGGGCAGTGCACTCGCGGTGCTTGCTCTCGAGGAAATCGGGCCGGCAGAAAAAAAGAGTGTCGTGAAGAAAAACATCGCTATGGCAATCAAGGCTGTGTCACAGAAGCTTGGGAACCAGCCGTCTGCCTGCCGCAAATATTACGTCCATCCGGCAGTGCTGGAAGCTTATCAGGAAGGCACTCTGTTTCAGGTCCTGTCCCGTGCCAGGAACGCTGAACGCCACACTCTCCACCCGGAAGAGTTTGTACTGATGAGCTTACTCGCTTTGTGGGAGGAGAAAACACTCAGCCCCAGTTGAGAATTCAAGAACGCCATTCCCGCCACGCCGCGAAATTTGAAAGAGGCGTGAAGAGCGATAATGAAGGGGGCCGTCGGTGCCTGCTGACGTTCAACGCCGGGAAAGGTTCGAAACCGGCGGACAGCTTTTTCGGCAAAACTCTGATGGCTGGGAGGCCCTTTCCATTTTCAACGTGCGCTCTCCAGTACGCCCTCTCAGGATTTGACCACCTTCAGGTTGTTCGTCACAGAAAAGACATTCGGGACGCCGTTGGCGCGAATATTCACGAGGTTCTTATCCGCCTGGCTATCCACCACGCCTTCGAGATCCACGTGTCCATTCTTGACGATGATTCGAATAGGTTTCACCGCGGGCATGGCATAGCGCTGCAATGCCGGAAAGCCATAAATGGCGAAGTAAAGCCGGAAGCGCAGTTGGGCGTCCAAGGTGGAAGTGGGGAGCACTTCGATCTGGTTATCAACTTTTTCCACGCCTTCGGTCCTCTTCACCACATTTTCGGCTTCTTTTTTCAAAATGGGCTCAGTAACTTCGCCCATCAGAGTAACGTTGTACCCTTCTACTTTGTACGTAATGTTGTCAAAGACGTTGTACTCGGGGAGCATTAGAATTTCGTGGTGGACTGCTTTCCCGATGCGCTCTTCAGCTCGCTGGGGAATTTCCCGTTCCGTGCGAGCGAAAAGAGCAAAGGGCATCAGAAGGCCGCCAATGAAAATGGTTACAAGAAGAGATCGGCGCATTTTCGCCTCCTTTACTCGAATCCTCCTCCCGCATTCGTTCCACTTCTCACGCATTCCCGCGTGCAGATGGCGATACATGTAGAGGCAATTGCGATGCCAACCGGCGTAAGTGCTTGTATCCAGGGCAGGAATTCCGAGGGGGTGCTGAATATCTTTACCCAGGTCAGAAAAAGTTGCACAGTCCGGAGCGGTGGCCTGATTCATCCGGAAGAATCCAGGCACCCGGATTTTATGTGCAATTGTCAGCCGTATCCGGCGCCTCCACGATTCTTCCGGAAGGCAAAAACAGATGCACGCCGGCTCTCGGCAAGAGATTGCCCAGTCTCTGCCCGATTTGTGACGAACCTATTTCACCGTTATCCGGGACTGGATTTTCCCAAACTCATTCCTGGAGACAATCCCCTTGCTCAACAGGTCGTTCGTATTCGCGTACGGCTTTCCGTTTATGATTTTCCGGGCGTCTTCCTGATTGATGCCAGGGAGGCTCTGCAGATCTGCCTTTGACGCCGAGTTCAAATTGATGCGCGTGCTTGCCTCCTGATTCCACCCTTGCTTCACTCCCTCCTTCACAATTTCCGCTTTGTGCTCCAGATCTTTGGCGGCCTGGTCGGCCTTGTCAGCCAGTTGCTTCGACGCCTGTTTGGCTTTCTCTGTAGCATGGGCCACGGTTTCTCTCGTCTTCTGGTCCTGAGATTCCCTGGCCTGGGTTTGGTTCCCGTTCTTCTGACTGCTCGATGAACAGGCCATGAAACCCGATGCGAGAAGCACAAAGCAGCAAAGTGTTATCACGATCTTGCATTTCATTGGCATCTCCAATCCGACGGGTCCTCTGCCAGGAGCCTCCCCGGATTCGCCGGGATTTCCCGGCCTGCCTGGGTCCGTGCGTTGAATTCACGCCTCAACGCCAACCCAGATGACCCGTGCCAACATTTCGTCCAGCCGTCGCGACGCTTTGGGGCGCGACGCTCATACACACAGCGAGCAACAATTGTGCCAAGGAATAATGTAAGCGAAGGCCGGACTGAGATTTACTCAATCACAAAGACTTATTTTGGGGGGGATTTACTATCTTCTTTGATCACGGTGTGGTCGACCACTTCTCCCGTCCGGGAGATGGTTTGGGAATAGAAATTATTTCCCGCGATCTCCACGATCATGAATGCGCGATCTGTATCAAATCCGGCTGCCATTTCGGGCGACGGGCGGCGGAGGTTATGGTAACGCAGTTGGCCGGAACTGCCCTCCACAAAATAGTAGATGCCGTTCTGAGGCTTAATCCTCTCGTAGACGTGGTCGTGGCCTGAAAAGACTACGTTAACGCCGTATTTTTCAAAAAGGGGGACCAGGTTGGCGCGCAAATCGAGATCGGGGCCGTGATATTTTGCGTCCGAATACAACGGATGATGAAAAAAGCAGATCTTCCATTTCGCGCTCGTAGACTGAAGTTGCTGCTTGAGCCAGTCGAGTTGCTCGCGGTTCATATAATTGCTGTCGAGCGCAAAAAAACGGGCGTTGCCCTTCCTGAACGTATAGTAGGCCTGGCCCTTCATGTTAAACGGCTCGTAGAAACGCTCGTTGCGTCTGTCGTGATTGCCCAATGAGGCATAAAACTTCACACCCTGGTCGAGCAACGGCTTGTACGGCTCCTCGAACTTCCGTTCAAAATCCGCAGGGCTGTGACTGCCGTAGATGTTGTCTCCCAGCATGATCACAAAATTGAAAGGGAATGCCGCGTGGTAGCGTTCCATCTCCTGGGCGACATTGTATTCGTAGGACTCCCCATTCCCATTGTCCCCGATGACGGCAAATTGGACGGAATTCTTTTTGAGTGGAAAGGTGAGCGCCGGCGGATTGTTGTCCCCCTGACCTGCAACATTGCCCGGCTCGGGCGGCGAGACGGTTGCGGGTGTGCCGGTTGTTCCGCAACGGCAAAGAAACGGGCCGACGAATAGCAGCAGCAAGATAAGGCGTCGCATGATTTCCTGACACTCGAAGAACTAGCGGATTGCCCCGGGGACGTAATCGACCACCAGGTTCGCTTTGACATCGTGGAGAACCAAATCGTGCTGCACCACCCGGTACTCCAGCTCCGCGGGAAGCTTTGGGAGGTTTAACAGAAGCGAGGGAGGAGTGGTTTCTACTGGAGCCATCGCGGGGTACGGATGATTGATTTCGATTCTTGATCTGGCGGGCGCTCCACGCTGCAGGCTGGACCGAATTCGATGCGCGCGCGAGCCAGTCATTGCAGTACGGATCAGACGGCGAAACTCCGCAGCTATGGGCGGAGTGAAGATTTCGCCCTGAACCGCGTGAGGCCGCGACGCTACGATCCTGCTGGCGAGGGCATGCTGGTATCTTGTTATTTCGCCAGAGGACGCTTTTGATTTAAGCGAAGGGAGTTGTCTCGCTGCCGCATTGTGCAGTTTCATATAACTCGCAACCCGCTTTTGGAACCCGGCGATGACAGCGGATTTCTGATTGACCTGTTGTTGCTGAGCGGCGACAGTTGCTCCGGCTGCAACTATAGCCGTTATCAACATTATCCCTCGAGCTGCCAGCGTAACGCGATTCCGCGGTCTCATATGGTCCGGCCTCTTCCTATAAAAGGGAGCAATTCGCCTTCCAATCGTTCGACATCCGGAGAAACTCGCCTGGCCAGATCCGGCAAACCGCCGGAAAACTCCATATTTTGGCGCATTCGAAAATGTACGGAATCAGGGGCGCAGGCTGCTGTCGGGAATCTTGAGAGTAGAATATTACGTCGTTCAGGGCTAATTTTACGTGCTCAAAGGCAGGGAATGTTTTTTCATTTTTTCGCCGTTCCATCTTCCGTGGCATTTTTCAAGGCTTGATCAACCACCGTCTTTACGGCTTCCTTGACCTTGGTTTCGACTTCTTTGGGGTTGATCTTGACACTGTCATTTGTTCCCAGGGCCTGTTCGAGAGATTCTTCAATGAGTGGAGCAAGAGTAGCCGAGTTTTTGGTGACCGCTTCAACCACACGTTTTGCGACCTTGTTTCGAGGTACACCCGTCTGCTTCTTCGAAGGCGCCCCGTCCGTTTCTGATTCCCAGTCTTGCTCAAAGGTCTTGATCAGCGGCCCGACCACTTTCGCGTCACGAAAAATCAGGCCCACCTCTCTGCGGCCATCCAGCTCAATTCCGCGCAAACTTTGGCTTCCCACAAAAGCCTGTTGCCGGTCGCGGACAATCGTGCGGGTGTGAAGCCGAATATTCGCCAACTTCCGCACTTCGAAATCAGCCTGATTGTGTGTTACTTTCCCGATGATTTTGATCTCGACGCCGGATTGGAGACGCTGCTGCAGCAGTTGGATCATGGGAATGTCGCTGATTTTCGGATCGTAGATCAACAATTGCTTCCGGGCGCCTCGAATAAAAGTTGCAAGCTGTTTTCTGGCGTTCTCCGGACTGACGATCAGCGCCTTCAGCCCCGCAACATAGGGCTGTCTCCTGGCGTCGGCCTCAAACAATTTAATGCCTTCCTGAACGGCCTTCTTGTTCCTGGTAACGATCCCAAAGCTGCGGCTTTGGGCGGTGTCCATATAAGTAAAATTGAAACCCAACAGGTAAAGCTCCTGACGATCGATGATCATCAACTTGTCGTGGTAACGGGCCAGCCTGTTGCCTGAGCGCCCCACGGTGATGCCGCGATCCAACAGGCGCATTTCAAGCCTGCGCAGATACTTCTCGCCCCCGCTATTGGTTCGAGCGACCAGCGCATGCACAAACACGCCTCGTTTAGCCGCATTCGCCAGGGAGTTCTCGATCCGGCGATGGTCAAAGCGGAAAATCGTGACCTCGATGCTCTTCCTGGCGGAGTCAATGCCCTTCACAAGTTCATCAACTCCATTCTCCGGCTGCGAAAGGAGCTTCATCTCAAATCACCCCGCTCATTTTGCGCTTAATCGCGACAACAGCGTCCTCGCACCTGATTCGGCACTGGTTCACGTGTTGCACTCTCAGGCAACAGAATGTTCTTCCCATCGCTCTGGAAATCACTCCCACTTTCACACGCCATACAAATTTCCGCTTGCTGCCCGCTAAACAATCCAAGGAGAGAAAAAATATTACCCGCCAGATACGTTGTGCCAACCGCATTCGGCTGGACACCTCGGGAATTTCTCTTAACTGGCAGGCTTGCCCCCGAAACTAACGTGAGCAATTAAGCTGCCAATTTCCAAAAAGTTGGCATTCCAATTGCCCCACTCCCATAAAGACGCCTCAGCAGGAGGATTCCATGCCAGTCATCTATAATCGTAATCTCTTTGTGTCGAGATGGTTAAAGGTCTCTTTTTTCTGCCTTGGCATCATCCTGCTTATTTCGGATTTACCCGCTCTCGGGAAAAAAGGGAAGAGCAACCTGGGAAGCGCTTCCGGCCAGGCCACGGTTTCCCTCTGGTCGTTTCCTGCAGACATTGGCAATCGCAACCTGTTTTTCGGAGCTGGCGGGCGGCAGGACCAGCCTCGTGGCACATTCGAATTTGTCAAAGAGGACCTCGACGGATCAAGTCCAAAGTTTTATGTTCGCGATCAGGATGGAACGAAGTGGAAGGTCAAGCTGGGACCTGAAGCCCGGCCTGAAACCGCCGCAACGCGCTTGATCTGGGCGGCTGGGTACGGGGCGGACGAAGATTATTTTGTGCCGCTCCTTCAGGTGAGCGGCATGCCGGCCCACCTTCACCGAGGACAAGCATGGATTGGCCCGGGAGGCGCAGTCCACGATGCACGCCTGAAGAGATATTCCAAAGGCAGGAAGAAGGTCGGCCGGTGGAACTGGAAAACAAATCCCTTTAGCGGCACGCGCGAACTGGATGGGCTTAGAGTGATGATGGCGCTTGTTAACAACTGGGACCTTAAAAATGACAACAATTCCATTTACAAGGATTCATTGTCCGGTTCGTCGAAAGACGGGCGGAACTTAATCTATTTGGTAAGCGATGTCGGCGCCAGCTTTGGCGCGGGAGGCCGTAGCTGGACCCTGGCGAAATCCAAGGATAACCTCAAAGCTTATGGCCGGTCGAAGTTCCTTGGCGAAGATGGCTCCTCCTATATCAGCTTTGATGACCCCCAAAAGCCGCCGTTCCTGTTCTTTTTCAACCTGCCGGAATTCATCCTGCGAAAGCAAGTGCAATGGGTCTGCAGTCATATCCCCCGTGCGCACGCTCAGTGGATAGGACAGGTTCTGGCGCAACTTTCACCGGGGCAGATTCGCGATGCATTCCGCGCCGGTGGTTATTCGCCGGATGAAATCGAAAGTTACGCCAAAATTGTCGAAGAAAGGATCTCAGAACTGAATGACCTCTGAGCGCAGCGTTCCTCAGGTGCTCTTATTGACCACCCTCCCCATCAAATCATCCTTTTCCGCTTCATCCCGGTGAAATTGAATTTTATGAAGCTTTGCGTAGAGGCCATCAGCCTCCAATAGCTCACGGTGTTTTCCGCGTTCCACAATAGTTCCGTCTTCTACTACGAAAATTACATCAGCCCGGCGGACGGTCGAGAGCCGGTGTGCGATCACAATACACGTCTTGCCTTCCATCAGGCGGTCCAACGCCTCAAACACAAGCTCTTCAGAACTTGCATCAAGCTCTGAACTGGCCTCGTCCAGCAGGAGGATCGGCGTGTCGCGAATAATAGCCCGAGCGATGGCAATCCGCTGGCGCTGGCCGCCCGAGAGCGTCACTCCGCGTTCGCCAATCAGCGAGTTGTAACCTTCCGGCAGCTTATCGATAAACTCGCTGGCGTTTGCCATCTCGGCAGCCCGCAGAATTTCAGCCCGCCTGGCTTCCGGTTTTCCATAGGCGATGTTCTGCCAGACGGTGGCGCGAAACAGCAGAGTTTCCTGCAGGACAAAACTCATCTGGTTGCGCAGGGACTTCAGCCGGAACTTTCGGATATCATGGCCATCGATTTTCACGCTTCCCGAAACCGGATCGTAGAAGCGGGCGACAAGACTGATGATGGTCGTCTTTCCGGCGCCCGTTGGCCCGACCAGGGCGGCCACCTGCCCGGGTTCAATCTGGAGATCAAGATCTCTCAGCACTGGCGGGCCGTTCGCGTAGGTGAAGCTGACGTGCTCGAATTCAATTTTGCCTTTGAAGCGCGGGGCCTGCCGCGCTCTGCGCGTGTCCCTGATTGTGGGATCCGTTTCGAGGACTTCGCGGATGCGTTCGTAGCCGACGGCGGCCCTCGAATAGGTGTCCGTCATTTTTGAGAGATCTTGCATCGGCTTGTACATTTTGCCGAGGTACAGAATAAAAATAATCAGAGACCCCAATGAGAGACTGTTTTTCATGACGGCCTGCACACCAAACCAAAGGACCAGGCACGTGCCTGTGGCCACGACAATCCCCACCAGCGGAGTAAGCCTGGCCTTCAGAGTACGCGCGCGTAATCCGGCTTCAACGCTTTCCAGGTTGCCTTCTTCAAACCGGTTTTCTTCATACTCTTCCCGGGCAAACGCCTTCACCACGCGCATGGAAGACAGCACTTCCTGAGCGATCGAAGTGATCTCACCTTCTTTTTTCCGCACCTGCCGTGAAGCTTTTTTGATCCGGCGTGTATAGGAATAAACAATGGCAAAGAGGACGGGCGATACCGAAAGGGCGATCAGGGTAAAACGCCAGTCCAGATAAAGCATGACGCCGAGCATGCCGAATAGCGTTATGACGTCGATCAGCGATCCGAGCAGCGCTGTAGTGATGAAACTCCTGATGGCATCAATGTCACCCGTGATGCGGCTGATCAGGTCGCCCGTCTGCTTCTGATCATAATAAGCGAGTGACAAGCGCTGGATGTGCGAGTAGAGCATCCGGCGCAGGTCGTGCATGACCCATTGGCCAACGCTGGCCATCAGATAGCTTTCCTGGTAGGAGCAGAGTGCGTCCAGAAGAGCGATAACGGCCAGGGCTGCAACAGCAAATTTCAGGACAGAGGTCGCGTTGGTGCCGGCAATAGACAGGATCCACCTGTTCAACCATCCGTGGGCAGGTTTTGAACGGAGGACGTTATCCAGGACGATCTTGAGGGGCCACGGCTCGAGAAGCCCGGCGATACTTTCACCAATTGCAGCCAGCAAACCCAGCGTCAGGGCCTTCGAGTGGGGTTTGAGCAGGCTCCAGATGCGGAACTTGCGCGCGGATTTTCTGCTTTGTTTCTCCATGTCTCCGCCCGCTGCTACAATCTTTCTTCCGGACCACCAACCAGGAAATCGGCTCTTTTCTCCCTTTCCCGATTGAAGATCGGGACCATCATGCGCTTCGTAATTGCCTGCTCTTCTTCTCTCGTTCCCGATTGCCTTCCGTAAGCCTGGGGTACGGCTCCGGTGGAACCACTTCAAGAAAATTTTTAAGAGCCCGCCAGAGAAATTCCAATCACAAGCCAGGCGGCGCAGTCACCCACGGGCCCGCTGTGATACCTCTGCAGTTACTTGACTGCAACCCGGACAAATCTGCCGGCATAGGCTCAGCGAAAATCGACGTTCAATTTCCGCCTCGGATTTTGCGGATGCAGAATCCGACCTCGCCTTCTGCTGCCCGGGTAGATTCTTTCGTCGTGGCTTGTCTCCTCCCTGGGAGAAAGCTGTGGAATTTGCGCGCAGACCGCCGTGCCACGAGATTGAGATAAAGGGAGGCCGCGATGAGCGAATGAATGGCTGCCAGTCCGCTTTTGCTTGTGCCGGCATCAAATCAGGTATTCTTTTAGTGCAAGACCGTTTCCATCGCCTTTGGCCATTGGTTATCAAAGAGATAACCGGAAGTCCCCGTCCTTACGCTTCTTTCCTTGCAAGGAAAAAATACCGTTTCTGCGAAAATATTCTCGCGGTCTGCGGGCCTGGCCGGGAGGGGATTTGCAAGAATGACCTGGAAGATTAGCCGCTCGAATGAAACCGTTGGCGCCACCTACGTCACGAGGCCGATCGGCTTCCCTTCTTTCTTTTCCTGGTCCATTTATATAAGGTGACGACGCTTCCCCCTAAGGAAACAACTATCAGGCAGACGACTAGCACTTCGATGCCTTTGGACCTGGCAATCTCCACCAACTGGTGTCCAAAATAAATCCCCAGTATCGCTTCAACCGAATAACGGGCAAGGCGGGCTATGCCAACCACAGTCAAAAGTTTCTTTCGAGGGTATTGCAGCGCGGAAGCAGCAACGATGATGGGAGTGAACGGAAACGGCGGCGGCATCACCGATGCAACCGATAAAGCCCAGGGGGCGCTTTTCCTGATATGCTTCGTAACGGACTTAATCCGGCGGCTTGATAAGAACCTTTCCAGCCCCTTTTCACCCTCTTTTCTGCTTAACACGTCAATGGCCGCGCATCCGGCAATAGATCCCGCGGTTGCTAATAGCGCATAAACAGGCGCCATCATATGTGCGCGGCCCACCATGACCACAAGAAGAAGGTCTGGTCCAAAGGGAATAAACAAGAATGAAGCATCGAGCAGGCTCAACGCAAAGAGGCCGGGTCCGCCAAGCCGGCTCGCAAAAGAAAAGATGTTGGAAACAATGTCATGCAATCGAGACGACCTCGCTGTCCGTATCTCCGATCGCTGGAAAATCTGATGGGGTGTCGATGCCATAGATAATCTGCCTCGTTTGGCAAAGCCTTCCCCATCGAGTCCTGCATCCTCTCCACGGATGCCAGCGCTATCGGTCTCTACCGTTGGCCCGCCTGATGCTCACGTTTCATTCTTTCACAACAGACCCATGCCAGGCTTCAACCTGGCGATCGATCAATCTCGCCACATCACAGATTGCTAATTTATTGCACGGGCGCAGCCCATTGTCGAGTGCTCGTGTTTCCATTTTATCCACCCGCATCCGTGCATGCCCTGGCCCGCGCACTTATTGCGCGCAATCAGCAGGCCAAAAGGGAATATCATGTCAAACAGTTGAAATGACAGGCCCTAACTTGAATTCGATTGACAATCGGATAGGAACGAAGTGGAAGAATCTTCACGCTATGGGCGAGACATGCGATAACTCGCATCCAGCATTTTGCAATCCAAAATGGACCACATGCTCACCGCTGACTGCATCTCCAACAACTGACTTCACCATAAGAGCGGCCTTTGCTCGCCATCAAAACCTTTGGGGATGAGATCCTCGATCCGCTTCCGATACCTGGCAGAGTTTATCGAATCTGCGTCCTCGCGCGCCCCAGCTTCGGCGACAGTTAAACCGCGCCACGACCGCATTCAGCCCACGCCTCAACGGACTCCCGGCCACGGCGTGTGCAGAAGTGATGAGGTCGAAATTTAGCAATCCGCAATGCCAAGGTGAGTTAATATCGAATTGCGAGGGACCGTCGTGATGCTCTCGGTGCGAACTTGAGAACGCCATCACACAAGGCCAGAGAGCGAGTTCAAAGGCAACCCCAACCGGCGTCATGATTCAACACGCAAAGAAGTGGCGTTCCATTCTGTTGTTCCTCGCGCTGCTCGGAGCCTTCGCGTCCGAGACTCTGGCCCAGTCAGTCCAGCTATCTCCCGTGCCGGCAAGCCCTTCTTGTGAGGAGGCCCAAAGCCAGGCGCAGCTTGGCAGGGAGATGATGGACCAGAAGCAATACCTCCAGGCTATCGCACAATTCAGAGCGGCACTTAGCCTGTGCCCGGAATCCCAGGAAATTGAGCTGGCGCTCATTCGCGCGTACATCAAGGCCCGCAAATTCGCGAAGGGCGAATCTGCGTCCAAGTCATTCTTGCGGCGCTTCCCGCATTCTGAGGAGGGCCAGGTACTGCTTGCTTACAGTTACCTGATGGAGCAGAAGGTCCAATATGCAGGCCAGACACTCCAGAAACTTCTGGCCCAGAACAGCAAAAATCCTGAAGGCCTCAAATTGATGGGATTGACGCTGGTCTTCTATAAACAATATGTTTTGGCGGAACAGGAACTGCGGGCTGCATTGGCGCTCGAGCCTCGCGATGAAGAAACGCTCTACGCTTTGGGCAGGGTGTACCAGACGCAAAACAGCTTTGGGCCTGCCATCGAGATTTTCAAAAAGCTGATTGCCCTCAATCCGAAGTACTACCGGGCTTACGACAACCTGGCGCTGTGTTACGAGGCTACTGGAAAAATCACCGAGGCAGACTCCGCCTTCGAGAAAGCCGAGAGCGTGGCGGCCGAAGTGAACCCCAGCGACGATTGGCCGTATGCGAACCAGGCTGACATGCTCGTGAAAGATGGGCGGATCGACAAAGCGTTGCAGTGCATCGGGAAGGCGATCGAGATCAATCCGCGCTCAGCGCGCAATCAGTGGATCATGGGAAAGGCGCTGTTGGAAAAGAACGATCTTGACGGCGCCGAAAAGCATGCCCGGCTGTCCATAAAGCTCGACAACAGTTTTGCGAAAGCCCACTACCTGCTGGCAACAATATATCGACGACAGCACAAACTGGATAAGGCCGGGCAGGAATTCGCTCAGTTCAAACAACTCAGCGAGAAATCGGAAGTCCCTCCCTCAAAGTCCTCAAGCAACACCGAGTAGGTTGGCTGGTCGAAGCCTTGATGAGGGCCAAACGCACATTCAGGTGGTCTTGCGGAATTACGGCGCCGGCGCAAAGACATAGCTGCGTCCGCCAGCGACCGGCTTGAATTCTTTCCACCCGGCTTGCGGAGAGGACAATTCGACCCTGCCAAGATCTTCGCCATCCGGACCAAATGCCGACAGGACGCCAGCCGTCGCAGTGCGAAAAGCAATTCGATTGTTGCCATGGATATCGATCAGGTCCAGCACGCCTCCCGGTTTGCGCCGCATCACGACTCCGCCCGCCGCGCCAAGATTTCCGCGTTCCGTCCACTGCCCGCGGCCGTCAATATATTCATACCCGGGCGCGTCAACGTAATCGATGCGGTGGTTGTCCTGAAGCGCCGACATTTCATAAAAGTGATTGGAAGGGTTGAACGCCAGCCAGCCGGAAACCGGCAGCGTGACCGGCTTGCCAGCATCCGTCACGCTCCACGTTCCCTCCGCGGCGCGGTTGACATAAACTTCAGTTCCATTCTCATACACCACGTGCAGGCGCGATTCGCCGTTGACGCCGGTGGCGATTGCCTGGCTCGGGCTAAACCACTTGCCATCCCGGCCGGCATACTGGATGAGCCTGGGCGGGTTGAAGGCATATTGCTGCTGCAACTGTTGCATCATGTAATAGGACCGGGCCGTTGCTTCAATACCAATGGGTTTTGAGGGATCGTTCTCCGTAACGAGCCAGCCCATGTTGCCGTAGGCAATCGTGGTGGCAAGGAACAGATCGATATACTCGCTTCTCTTTGGAGATCCGCTCCAATGTTTGTCAATGCGGTCCAGGTAGTAGTCCGTATCTCCCATGCCGTAGTCGCACTCAAGCGGATGGATCTTGCGCAGCCGGAAGGAAACATCCAGCGGCGCGGTCAAAAGATTCACGTCCGTATACACCCAGCCGTAATTGCCCGAGTCCAAGCCGGCGTAGAGCCAGTCGTAGGTCCCTTCGGATTGGGTAGGACCGTACACCTGCTGGTCGTTTCGCAGAAGCTGACCATAGGCGTAAAAGGTTGCGGCAAAGGTGCCCGCTCCCGGGACCCGTGCATCGTAGTCGCAGTAATACCACGGCGCCACGGCGGTGTGGACGTCTGTGTATGACATCTTCACGCCGAACTTTTCTTCGATCCGTTTTGCATAATACTCGTCGAACTCCACGGCCTTCGATGGCTTAAGGGCATAATTTCGCGGCCAGGCGCGCTGCCATTCGCCGTCCGATTCCCTTTGCACAAAGTCCGGGCTCCAGTTTGTATTGAGGGTGCAAAAGTCGGTGTAGTTTGAATAAACTCCCTGCAGCCATCCCATGTCATTCTGCGCCTTGATGTACCACTCCAGCATCGCGTCGCCGCCCTTTTGCGGAGAAGCGTGGAGTTTCTCGGTGTTGCAGTCGCCTTCGTCGCGCCAGGTGACCTCGTGACTGTGCTGCATGATCTTGTCCAACCCGTAAGAGCGGATTCGCGCCGAGCGTTCGTGGTCTTCCTTCCAGGATTGCGGCTCTGTCACGGTCCAGACGTACTGGTCCCCATACTGCCGGATAGAGGGCGGATTGGCGATGGTTGGAAGCGTTTCCGCATAGTTGGGCGAAGTGGTAATAAAGATCCGTTCGTACAGATTATTCCGCAAGCCGTCGGTCTTTGGCAGGTAGCGCATCCCGCCATTAATTTCGGCGCTGTCGTTCGTCACCGGCGGCATTTTTGTGTAGTAAGGCTCCGAAGCGTTGCTGCGATACCAGTCAAACCAGACGGAAGTGAAGGCCGGCTTTGAAGGCGCGCCGGAAACGAGAACGCGCGGATTGGAGTCACTGTAAGTGATGTAAGGCACCGTGATCAAGCGCGGATGGGCGATGCCCGAAACTTTGCCAAAGCTCAATTCCGTCGCTTCCCCTCCATCGCACCAGACATCGAGCACCAGGGATTTCTGCCACAGGCGCAACACATAGTCCACAATCTGCGGTCCCATGCGAAACTTGGCATGCACAACGCCGCCGGTCAGCTTGGCTTCAAGCAATTCTCCTTTGGCGGCCTGCCCCTCGGGAGTGCCGGTGAAGCGGACGCCTCCTCCATCCATGGGATGGAAGATGGGGCCATCGTCTACGCGCGCTGTAATCTCACTCAAAGTTCCCTGGGCAGGTTTGTAGTCGTAAACCACCGTGGCATCTTTGCCCGCATAGCGAAATTCAAAGTCGTTCTCCGCCGTCTCGCGGGCCGACACTTTGAAATCCTTCTCGAAATTTGTCGGGAGAATAGTCTGCTCGCGGGTCGGAAACGGCAGCGTCCCCGGCCCGGTATTCAGACCCACGATCTCGTCGCGATACGGAACCAGGTTCCGTTTCGGCTCCGGCTGATACTTCAGCGGATGCAGATCTTCCTCAAAAAACGCCAGCGAGTCGCAGAAAAAGTAACGAAGGTCCCGGTTGGTGACCTTGGAAATTTCGATTCCCGAAAAACTCGCGGGCATCACCATTTCCGAAAGGACCTTCGAGGGAATCCGGCGATGAATCAACCACCATTGCTTCCAATTGATGGTGGCTACATCAACCGTGAACTCTTTGCCGCGCGCGTCCCGGATCAGGATCGACACCTCCACCGGCGGAGTCGTCGGATCAGGGACCCAGCTCCAGCGGTCTCCGTAACCCCAGAGGTCAATGGAATCAAATTTCCCGGGAATCGGAATCGGTTTGGGCGGCCGGGCAATCACATGGCTTTGTGGACTGGCGCCCGCGTAGAGGATCTTGCACACGTGCTCGCCCCAAATCTGCTGTTCACGGCTGCGGCGCAATTCTCCCCGCGCGCCGTCAAACAATTGGAGCGTCCAGCCCTCCATGTTTTCAAAACCTTCCAGCGTGTGGGGATTTTGCTCCCGCTGCACCCATGTCATCTCATAGGGCTGCTGGCCCACCTGCTGCCAGGGCTCTATTTTGTTGATGGCTGGAACAACCTTTTGGGGAACTTCCTGCTGCCCGGCAAAGAAAATGGCCGGAGACACCATAGCCAGCAGGAAAAGTGCAGCCTGCATTTTCGCGCTCATCGTCATACCCCCCTTATGAATGGGAAAATAGTTCCCCAGAAAGAAACGTCGTGAATAATCTCCGGCCATGCGACCAGCGAAGGCTTGCGCCAGGCGGCGCCCTCCACACGCTCCGCTCCGCCTTCACCTTTGCCGGATTATGTCCCTGGCTTGACGACGATGAAACTGGCGGTGCTGGTTTCATGCGTGTAAGGTTCGCGAACGGTGATGGTCCAATCGCCCGCCACATCGTTCAAGGCGAGAGGCACACTAAATCTCGCAGTTCCTTCCTCGAGCTGAAGGTTCTTGCCATAGTAGTCGAGGGTTTTTCCCTCAGGATCGCGAACTTCAACGTGGATGGCCTCCGGAAAATCGCTGTGCCCATAGGGCATGGAGAGATGAACCTCGAACGCCGCCGTGCCTCCGGCAACAACTTTGGGGCTCGCGTCGTTTGATCCCATCGCGCTCACGCTGAGCTTTCCCACGGGCTCGGGCGAAGTCGCCAAAAAGAGAGGCGCGCCAGCCACCAGGTCCCCTTTCGCCTCCAGGCTGTGGTCCAGCAGACGGTGTTCGCGGAGGTCATAGACATATCGTGGCGATGGGAAACGGACCGTCACCGGCCCCACGTCCTGGCATCCCAGGCCGGGAAGAATCGCCAGGTAGCCAACTTCACCCTTTCTGTAATTGACAACTTCCGAGCATTGGACTGGCTGCCCGCCGGCCCGGCGAACGTCGGCAACCGGATTAACGCCAGCCTCCTGCAGGATGTGCCGCAGAATTTCCAGGATAGCGTGGTTCTCTCCCGCTTTTTGCAGCTCTCCGTAATTGCTGAGCCAGAAGTTCAAAGTGATCGCCCGGCCGGCCCCGAAGGATTTCCTGATCAAAAAGGGCGTGCTGCCGTTGCTGGCTTCTGCCTGGCCGGAGGTCACCTTCAGATTCGGCTCGGCCGGTATAACCGTGGGAGCAGCCGCATTGCCCCTCGACGCCACGTTGAGAGTGAGAGGTTTCTGGTCCTCGGGTTCTTTTTGCTGTGGGCCCTGCTGGACTCCGAGGACGTTGTCCAGCAATCCGCTCTTTTCCCAACGCGCATGCTCATCCATCAGACCGATTTCCCCGTCGGAAATCAGCAGGCCGCCTTTGGCAACAAAGTCCCGGATGGCTGTTACTTCTGCCGCCGATAGTGAAATCGAGTCAGGCAGAATCAGGACTTTGTAGTTCGATAATTTGCCCTTGTCGATCTGTTCCGTGGTCAGGAAGTCATACTGATATCCATCGTCGCGCAGCGCCTGCAGCCAGTTGGTACGGTTTTGATGGAACCGCTTGAGGTTCGCGGAGGTCGCATCTCCGTCCGTCACTTCGTGCGGAGCAATGTGGCCATCGGTGATCCAGTGGCTGCGAACACTCAGCAGCGAATAGTGAACGGCGATGCCGCAATTCCCCCGCTTTGCCCCCCGCAGCAGCAGAGCCAGGCCCTCGTTGCGGAATTCATTGGTCAAAGCGCTCAGGTCGCGCCCTTGCTGGGTCAGGGTAAGGTCGGCATTCAGGGCCGTGTATTGCCAGAAGAGCGAGGCGCCAATCTGGCCCGCCAGCAGGCGGTGCCAGAGCTCGTGGCGCAATTCCACACCGAAACGCTCATAGCCGGTGAAGCCGGTCATGATCTGGCCCGCATGAATGGAACGATGGAGGTCATCCTGGTCATCCTCGGAATAGGGCTGCAGATAACCAACAATGTGGTCGAGCAGATACCAGTTGACCGCGTTCGAGGGACCGGGATCCTGCGTGCCGGAGATGCTGGGCAAACCTCCCGGGTCCTCCGACTTCACCGTATCCGCCGCCACCTGCATGGCCCGGGCAAACACCCGCTCCATGTAGGTCCGATGGTCCATCCATCCCGCATAATCACCTTTATCCTGCGCCTGAGGAGTGGTGAGGGGCATCACGGAGTCCCAGGTTTTGTAGCTGGTCTCCCATTCTGTGTTCAAAGCTGCGAGGTCCGGATACTGGCCCCGAAGCCATGTTCGAAAACCATCCAGCGTCGGCTTCGACCATGAGAAGTCCAGGGGATCGCCGTAGGAGGTCAGCGAAGACTCATCCGCCAGGTAATAAGCCAGCGGCCCATAGGGTTCGTACTTCCCCATGGAGTTGATAATGTCGCTCCGCAGCGTATCCAGCCAGGTGTGGCTTGAAAGATCGGGTTCTCGAATCAGGTACCTGGTATCGTGGGTTTTGAGATATTCATCTTTTTGCTCGAGATATTTTTCCCGCCGATACCAGTAAACGCCAAAGCCCGGGGCCTGGACTTCTGTTATCAACTTGAAATTATTGCGAGGATTCGCCTCCACCGTGACGCCGATTTTGCGGAATTGCGCCTCGAGAGTTGGCTCCCAAGGTTCGTAGGATGGCGGGCCGTACCAGGGCAGAATCAGCTCATAAGCGCCAAAGTTCCGATCGAGGCCGACAAAATCAACCCGCGTCTGGTTCTGATCAATCTTGAATTCACTGCCGGACCGTTCTCCCAGCAAGGCCACGCGGACCCATCCAATGTTGGTAGTGTAATTTCCCACAGGCACCGTTGTGTGGAACGCTTCTGATTTCCCGCTGGAAACAGGTTCTGTGACGGAACCGATCAGCCGGTTGCGGTTGTCGAACAGTTCCACGCGGGCTTTCGCCGGCGCCGTTCCGCTGATTTGCAAGGTCGCGTCGAGCGGATCGCCCAGCCTGTAAAACTTCTTATCGGTGGCAATGGAAACGATGCGGTCCGGCTGCGGCAAGGAATAGGACACCGAACCCCAGGCGTAGCGCTTTCCCGCTGCCGAAAGAATCACATCAGCATCGTTCCGGCCACCGGATGCAGTGTCCGGCAAGGTGATCGCAATGCGGTTCCTGCCATGCTTCAGGCGAACGTCTTTTGTGAGGCGGCCTTCTTCGTCACCCCACTGGCTGACAAGCCTGATGGAGAGCTCAGCCGACTTGATCTTTGAGTTGTTCTCAAGCGTGACGGCCAGTCTTCTTTGGCCGCGGCCGGAATCTTCTACGCGCATCGGCAGGAGATTGATCCGGCCCTGCTCGCCTCCGGCCCACATAATTGACCGCCCAAGCAGTGAGTAGAAATATTCCCACCAGTGGTCGTTTTCCTTGCCCAGAAAATCCCAATTAATTTCCGGCGAAAGGCCGTGATTCAGATAACCGAGGGCGACCACCCGGCCCTTGCCATACATCTTTGTGGCTACAATCGGTTCGCCCTCCGGCCCTTTAACCAGCAGCGTGGAATCAGGTCCCAGACGGTACTTGTAGTGCTTCAGGTAATCTCCCGGAAAAGTGTCGAAAGGCAGGTTGTTGGTGATAAAGCCTGGGCGCGCGGTTTGCCAGGCGCCGGTGGTTACCGCGCGCGGCAGGGCCTGCAATGTCCCATGGCTGTCCAACTGATCGGAGAGGCAATCAATCAGCGGCGAAACTTCCCACAGTTCACCGCCGGGCGCTGCGGCAAAATCAGGCGCGTGAATATTGAGGGGAGGATTAACTTTCGGTTCGCCGGGCGCCGGAATGCCGGTGGTGGGATGGATCAGAACCAGCCCCGTTCCCTCCCGGACCCGTTTGAGTATCCCATCGCGAACATCCTGCGGCAGGCGGTTCCAGCCGAACAGGCTGGGCAGGACAATCACGTCGTAGCGGGCGCTGCTCGCCACGTCTTCGGCCAGATATTTATAAACCAGTTTATAGGTGCGCGCTTCATAGTTCTTGCCGGTGCCAACCGTCCAGGTGTTCACGTCCCAGGCAGTGTCAATCATAACGGTGTCATAAGTGATGGGAAAACGTTCCGCCAGTTCCACCAGCGTCCGCCCCTCGCTGGCGCCCGGAACCACCAGCGCGTGCAGCGTCTTTCCGCCCCAAGGCCGTGCCCAGGCCACATGAGGAGTCTTAACGTCGAGGGTAAAAGGCGCGTCGATTCTCTTCTCTAATTCCGCGCTGCTGCCCGCCAGCACCCTTGGAGCGTCGAATTCAATCAGGACGAACAACCCCAAAACAAGAAGGAGAACTACGTCCCTCGGACGGCATCTCGAAAGCAATCGCAACAATGGCATTGATCACACCTGGTCTGGGTTATGGAATACTAAGTTTTCTTACAGGGACGGTACAGAATATCCTTCCACCGGGTTCTTAGCAAGGGGTGTATTCGATTCGGTGTGCGCGGGACGACACGTGATACCTCTTCAGTAAGTCTTAAACAAGCGGACTATGAGTCCGTAGCGATGACGGCCCGGAAACCGGTTTTACCGTGGCGCAGGTAAGGTGGGATACGAGTTGCGGGACCATGCCGCCAGCGAACAACCAGCGTGTCGCAACTTCGGCCAGCCGGCGAACGCAATGCAGTGTAGAAGAAAAAAAATCCCGGCTGATTCCAGTCTCAGCCGGGAATTTGTGCGGTGAAGCCTGGCCGCCGCCCCCTGGCGAAGAAACCGCCGCACCTTGCGGCCAGCTCCTCTTGAACAAACCGGCCACGATTTGGAGGTGACCGGTGGACAACTCAGACAACTCTTCGGCCCTGGATAACCCTGACCAGGAAGACTACAATCGCAATAACCAGCAGGATGTGAATGTACCCGCCGAGCGTGTAGGAACTGATCATACCCAGCAACCAGAGGGCCAGGAGGAGGATGAAAATAAACATCAACATTGTGTCACTCCTTTCCGGCAACGAAACTCAATTCGATGCCTGCCCACATCTGTGGACTTAACTGATATTTTTTGGCGCACCCTCTGTTCTCTGGAACCTTGCTTGCCCGGCAAGGCGGACCCGACGCATTCGATCCCAGAACCAGCCACCTTGCGGGCAAGCGATTACTCGAAGCATGTCCGGCTCGCGGCTTTAATGCTGTGCCAGAGCGGACTCTTCAACCCGCTTCCCGCCATGCGGAGAATATTTTGTCAGTGTGGCGTCGAGGTGCTCGGCTGCCTCGGTGGGCGGCCTGACCGTGCCTTTGAAGAGAACATTCGCGGGTTCAACAGGATGGCCGTAGAGGTCGGTGTTGTCGTCCCTGTCCTGCTTCAGGACGGCCCCGTTTAAAGCCACGCCCGCAAACGCCCCGCGGGAGCGTGAATAACTGAGGATTTCAGCGTGAAGCTTGAGATCTGTGTCACCCGCCGCCGTGCGGCCCACCGGGCCTGCCGCAACTGACGCATCGGCGCCAAGTTTCACTTTATCTCGCAGCAGTTTTTCTGCGCCGTGCTCGTTCATCACCAGGAAGACAACGTCTGTGGCTTTGGCTCCAATCTGGAACCCAAAGCTTCCGCCTCCCAGCGTGAACAGGGAAGGCGCGCCCCAATTCCCGTTTCCGTGTTCGCGGCACACCATGACGCCCCGTCCATACGTGCCACCCACCACGAAAGCGGCATTGAGCTGCGAAGGCACGATCCCGACACACACCGCTCTGTTTAGAAGGTTGGTTGGAATGCCGTTGTCGGGGGTCCGCATGATCTCATCGATCACCGTCGAGGCCTTCGTGAGCTGGCTGTTGTCGTTGCTCCTGCTGCCGGCGAATGCTCCCGTCCATGGAACGAGCATCAGAATTGCAATCAAAATTTTGTTCATCCTCAATCTCCTTTCTCTCTCCGTTTTTCCAGGCGTGCCACGATTACCGGCTGCCGAAGATCAGTGGAGAGGACAGCCAATCGGATTCCCGGCGTGCCGCGCGAAGGGCACGCATCTTGAAAAGAAAATCGGGCCGCCCTGGAGTGCTGCAACTGTTAACAGGAACACCTCTCCCCGGCCTTTTCACCGAGCCCGGGCAAAAGGCGGTCCTTCAAGAGCAATCGAAACTTGACCCACAGCTATAACGAGCAAGTTCTGTTCCAACGGTGCCTGCGCGGCATATCGCCCTGCGAATCAGTCCGTTAGGGATGATGCGAGAAACTTTGCCGCCGTTGAACGGCCCCGAAGCAAGAAAGACATACCCGTGTGGCGAAAAAATTCCATGACTTCCCGCCGAGAGGAGTGGGGGGGAATTCAATAGGACACGCAGCTAGCCTCTGTAAGGCTGCCTGACCTGCCTGCCGCTGCTCGCAGGACTGGAACGCAATTCTGCTCCGTGGAGGAGCTTTGCTACCGTCGCATCGGCAAGGCATTTAATTTCGCGCGGCGGCATCTATGGTGCGGCCGCCCTTTCCCGCTTGTGTAATCCTTACATTGTGTGACCCACAGGGCAGAAAGCGATGTCCCGGCTCAAAAGCTTTGGATGGCTCAATTTATTGCATTCGTAAAGGACTTGGAATAATTCTTGCACTCATGCGCAAAGAAACTCTGAAGACCACGCGGTAGCACAAGAGAACGATCGGGTGAAAATCCTGCTCGAAGACAAACAGAAGGCCCAACATCGCAATCTGCAGGAACGACGCCCGGACCGGCAGGCGCGGCAGTCAAATCCCGGCGCCGCCTCTCGTTTTGCTATGTGAGGCCCTGAATAAAGGCAGATAGAATGAAAAAAATGTTGATCGCAGGACTACTGCTGATTCTGCTGGGAATCGTTTCTCTGATTGGTGAAGGAATCCCCTACAAGAAGAACAAAGAAATGGTCAACGTTGGCCCCGTCCACGCAAGTACGGAAATCACAACGAAGGTCCTGATACCCCCTGCGCTCGGCGTGGTTTTGTTAATAGGCGGAGTGGTGCTGGTAGCGGCCGGAATCAGAGAATCCAAAACGAAGTAAAGAGATATCAATTCTTCCACAGCGTAACGGCGCAAAATCCTCTGCAACAGCGGACCCCAAATCTCCTCGTCTGAGAAAACCGTAGCAGGCCGGTTTGAGAATGAATATGATGAAGCACGAACGCTTCGAACGCGGACGCTGCGGGACGAGGAGCAAATTCAGTGAAAATCGAATCGATCGAGATCCGGGTGTGCAGAAACACCAGAGAGACGATGCAGGATTCCGAAATGCGTGCCGGGGGGAAATCAACTTTCGACTTTCTCGTCATCACCCTGAAGACCGATGAGGGAGTGGAGGGAACGTCTTTCGGGTTTGCGGGCAGAGGCGCCGAAATGGCCGGCCAGATTGCCGCCTCGGCGCTCAAGCCGTTTTTTCTGGGGAAGGACCCGCTGGCGCGTGAAAAGCACTGGAAGGAATTCCGCACCTACGATCGCTGGTGGAACCACGTTCCCATCTATGCCTACGGCCCGTTTGACATCTGCCTCTACGACATCGCGGGAAAAGTGGCAGGTCTGCCGCTCTACAGGCTGCTGGGTGAATACCGCGATAAAGTGCCGGCTTACGCCAGCTCGTTTGTCCTGTCTGCTCCGGAAGATTATGCCCGGCAGGCGCTGGAGGTGAAGGAGCGCGGATTACACGCCTATAAACTTCATCCGCCCGGCAACTACGATTTTGACCTGAAAGCTTACCGCCTGTGCCGTGAAGCAGTTGGACCGGACTTCAAGCTGATGGCGGACCCCGTTGCCGCCTACAACCACGAGCAGGCCCTGCGGATGGGGCGCGAGCTCGAACGCCTCAACTACTACTGGTTTGAAGAGCCGCTCTTCGACGTCGATTTTCACGGGCTTCGAAAACTCACTTCCAAGCTCGATATCCCCATTTGCGGGACGGAGGTCCTGGCAGGCTCGCACTATTCAACCGCCGAGTGCATTGCCACAAACGTGGTGGACATGGTCCGCACGGATGTTTCCTGGAAGGGTGGCGTGACGCCGGTAATGAAAACCGCCCACCTGGCGGAGTCGTTCGGAGTCCAGTGTGAAGTCCATACGACCATCTATCATCCGCTCGAAATTGTGAACCTGCACTGCTGCTGCGCCATCTCAAACTGCGAATTTTTTGAGGTCCTCTATCCGATGTCCTACATGGAATTCGGAATGAAGAACAAGGTGGAGATTGACCGTGAGGGCTACGCGCATCCGCCGCGCGCGCCGGGGATCGGCGTCGATTTCGACTGGGACTTTATCGATGGATGTACAATTCAAAAATCGTGAAAACACCTGACTGGCGCGGCAGACGGCCGGCCGGAGAGAATTTCGAAATCAGGAGGAAGCGTGAAACGATACGGACAAGTCATTCGATTGCAGCCCGGGGCAAAGGAGGGGTACGTTCGCTACCACGCCAACGTGTGGCCCGAAGTGCTCGGGATGATTCATGAATGCAACATCCGCAACTACTCTATTTTTCTGAAAGACGACACGCTCTACGCCTATTTCGAATACGTCGGAGACGATTTCGACGCCGATATGAAGAAGATGGCCGCCGATCCGAAAACGCAGGAATGGTGGGCCATCATGGGACCTATGCAGCAGCCGGTCGAGACCAGAAAGGAAGGTGAATGGTGGGCCAACATGGAAGAGGTCTTCCACACCGACTGAAAAGGTCTCGCACACCTCCGCGAAGAAAAAGGTTTGAACTGTTGTGCATCTTCAGGCGGTCATCTCTTGTCGTGATCGCTTATCCGAAAAGCACAATCTAATCCAGGCGGTAAACTCTGGCGGCATTTTCGTAGAAGAGCTTGCGCCGCTTCTCTTCGCCCGCGCCGCGCGTCAGCGCAGCCAGCGTCTCCACCCATTTTCGCAGCGACGCAGCCAGCGTACACACGGGCCAGTCGCTGCCAAACATCACGCGGTCCCATCCGAAGCACTCAATCACGTGCTCAACGTAAGGGCGCAGATCGTCCGGCGCCCAGTTTCCCAGATCGGCATTCGCCAGAATCCCCGAAACCTTGCAGACAACGTTCGGGAGTTTCGACGCTTCCTGAATATGCCGCCGCCAGGGATCGAGCACCTTTTCCTTCACCTGAGGGTTTCCGCAGTGATCAAGAATAAAGGAGACATTCGGGCAATCCGTGATCAGGCGAATAGCGATAGGCAATTGGCGGGCCAGCACACAGATGTCAAACGAAAGTCCGTAAGCCGCGAGCAGCCGGACGTTCTCCGCAAACAGGCTTGATTGCCCAACCTCATCCGGCTGAGTGTGCAGCACTCGTCGGACCCCTTTCAGCTTCGGATGGCCGGCAATCTGGTCAAGATAATCGGCAAAGTGCGGCTTTTCCGGACTTCCGCGGGCGACGACCCCCTCCAGCGGATTGTCTTGCCCGGCCAGCGCCAGGATGTGCCGCGTTTCGTCCAGCATGTAAGGTTCATCAACATCGGCTTCAAGATGAACGGTTTTTTCGATCTCAAGCCCCTCGCCCGCTTTCAGATAGTCTTCCATGCGAAAGTTCTTTCGCAGCGAAGGAATGCCGTCGAGCCAGGAGTATTTGAACAGGTCCAGGTCCCAAAGGTGCTGATGGGTGTCAATGATCTTCATAGTTCAGGCCAAATCCTTATTATGGGATTCTCACTTCTAACATAAATGCGATCAAGTTGTTTCAATCTTCATGTCAAAGCTCTTTAGAAATGTCCCCTTGGTTAGCTCATTAGAAGTGTCCCCTTTTGGTGGTTCTTGTTTTTTCTGTTTTTTGGGTTTTTCTGGTTTTGGGTTTTCTTGCGGGCCTGGGCCGGAGCGGAGCCCTGCGAGCCCCTAGGGCGAGCGCTTAGGGCGCAGCGGAGGACAAGGCCCGCGGACGCCCCAGCGCCGCCTT
>DATEKC010000069.1:0-19065 GCA_035277665.1 Terriglobia bacterium | reverse complement strand
GCGGAGATGAAACGGAACTTCACATGCGGAACTTCTTTGATTGCGTCCGCAGCCGCAAAACTCCCAACTGCCCCTTTGAGATTGGCTACCGGTCGGCGATTGCCTGCCAGATGGCCGTGGCTTCGTACCGGCAGGGAAGGGAAGTCCGCTGGGATGCGGAGGCAGAACAAATCATCTAGTCCTGCGCGAAATAAATCGCACCCTCTGGAGACGCTGTAAAGTGCAACGGAACCTGAACAGACCTGTTGCTGAACAAATCTGATAGTTTCGGAGAGAAAAGTCAAAAATGACTGACAAAATAGCGCGAAGACGGTTTCTGAAGACAGGCGGGCTGGCCGTGGCGGGTGCTATGACCGCCGGCTGTGCGCCGCAGACGCAAACCAAACCAGCTTCTGGCGGCGCCACGCAATCGCCATCGAGCGAATATGCTTCCCATGAGCCGCGGCTGCTGGCCGGCTGCTGCGCCTACTCTTTCCACGATCACCTCGCCAAGGGGACCATGACCTACGAGGAATTCCTGGACAAGGTCGTGGAGATGGGCTCGACGGGCGCGGACATGACGGTGTACTGGTTCAAGTCCACGGACCCTGGCTATCTCGAAAATCTGCGGCACCTGGCCTTCAGAAAAGGCATCCCTCTTTCCGGCGCGGCGTGCGGTTCCAGCATGGTGCAGGCCACTGCCGCCGAGCGCAACAAGGTGCTGACGGATATCAAAAAATGGGTGGACGTCGCGGACCGCCTGGGCGCTTCGCATCTGCGGATTTTCGGCGGGGAGTTGCCCAAAGGGGCGACGGTGAAGCAGGGCACTGACTGGTGCGTGGAACTCATGAAGCCCGCCAGTGACTACTCCGGCAAAAAGGGCATCACGCTGGGCATTGAGGATCATGGCGGCGTAACGCAGAGCGCCGACGTCTGCCTGGAGATTATGCATCGGGTGGATTCGCCCTACGCGCGCATCAATCTTGACATCACCAATTTTGTGGCCACGCCCCAGGCCGACGCTTATGCGCAGATCAAGGCTTGCCTTCCTTTCGCCTCGCACAGCCACATCCGTGATCACTTTGCAGACGGCTCGCCGGTGGACCTGGACCGCGTCTGGCGGCTGTTTGCCGAAACCGGCTATAAGGGTTTTATGTCGGCCGAGTATGAGGGCAAGGAAGACTCGCTGACCGGCGTTCCCAAGCTAATGGATAAGATCAAAACGCTTTGCCGCAAATACTCGACTGCCTGACCTGCGCGGCACAAGCATCCCGAGTGCGCGGACAAGCCGGCCCATATGGCGGAAAAAGAAGGAATCAGCCGAAGGGATTTTTTCAAGAAGAGCGCTGCAACCGGTGCAGGCATCGCGGCGGCGCAGGCCGTCCCTTCCGCGCTGGATGCTGAAGATCAGCCTGCAGCGGGGCCGAAAGGCCGCAAGGTCCTGATCATGTCCGACATGGAAGGCGTGGACGGGATCTTTAACTGGGCCGAGCAGTGTAATCCGTCGAAAAGCGCGCGCTGGAAAGAATCACAAAGCTTGCTGACGGGCGAAGTGAATGCGGCTGTCGAGGGCCTGTTCGCCGGCGGCGCCACGGAAGTGGTGGTGTGGGATGGCCATGACGGCGGCGAGTCGCTTTCCGCGAGCGACGTTGATCCCAAAGCGCGCCTGCTGATCGGCTCGCCCATTCCTCCCATCCGTGAATTCGATTCAACTTTCAGCGCGATCGTGTTTGTGGGCCAGCACGCCATGGCAGGCGCGCAAAACAGCGTCCTGCCGCATTCCTATTTTTTCGATATCCAAAATATCCGGGTGAATGGCAGGCTGGCCGGAGAGATTGGAATTCGGGCGATGGTTGCCGGCGAAATGGGTGTTCCTGCCATCATGCTCGCCGGCGACACTGCTGCGTGCAATGAGATATGCGGGTTGATCCCGCAGGCGGAATGCGCGGAGGTGAAGTCCGGAGTGAGCCCGGCGGCCGGTTTCACGCTGCCACACTCAGCGGCCTGCGAACTGATTCGCGAGAAGGCGGAGCGCGCAATGAAGCGCCTGGCGGAGTTCAAGCCCTATCAGGTTGAAGGCCCGGTTGAAGTGAAGGTGGAGTTTACGACTTCGGGTACTCCGGGGCCGGCAGCACGCCGCGCGACCCGGCGCCTTGATGAGCGGACAGTTGTTTACACAGGGAAAAACATCATCGATGCGTGGTTCAAATTTGGCAGGCTCTAACGCGGCTGCCGAACGCCTTGCCTGGACGGTTTCGCTACCAGAACACGCCCGGCATTTCGGTGGCGCAACGTTCAGGCCGTCACGATCTTGTCCCTGTGCTGCGATATCTTGCCGGTGGCATTCCGCGTATCCACGACAAGCTGGGAGTGGGCGGCGATGAATTCGTAGTCGTAGGAGGAATGATCGGTGGCGATGAGGACGGCGTCGTAGCCGGCGAGCGAGTCGGCCGTGAGTTCCACCGACTTGAGCCCCAGATCGTACTGGCGCATCTTGTGCAGGCGCTCAAAGTAGGGATCGTTGTAGTCGACGTGCGCGCCGCGCTCCTGCAGCAGCTCGATGAGTTTGAGCGAGGGCGATTCCCTCAAATCGTCGACGTCCTTTTTATAGGATATGCCGAGCACCAGGACGCGCGCGCCGTAAAGACACTTGCTCCGCCGATTCAAGGCGTCTGCAAGCCGGTCAATTACGTGGTGAGGCATAGAGGCGTTGATCTCGCCGGCCAGCTCGATGAAGCGCGTGGGAAACTCATACTCGCGCGCCTTCCAGGTGAGATAGAAAGGGTCAATGGGGATGCAATGGCCGCCGAGACCTGGCCCCGGATAAAAGGCCGAAAATCCAAACGGCTTGCTCTTGGCAGCGCCGATGATTTCCCAGATGTCCAGGCCCATGCGCTGGCAGAGGAGTTTCAATTCATTCACCATGGCAATGTTGACGCTACGGTAGATGTTTTCGAGCAGCTTGGTCATCTCCGCGGCGCGGGAGGAACTGACCAGCACAATCTGGTTGAAGGCGGCCGCGTAAAGGTTCCTGGTTGCCATGGCGCTGGCGGCGTTGACGCCTCCCACCACCTTGGGAATCTGGTGGGTCTTAAAATTCGGATTGCCAGGGTCCTCACGTTCCGGCGAGAAAGCCAGCAGGAAATCCGCATCCGGCAAATTGGAAACAGCCGCTTCACCGTCGAACACGGTGTAGGGAACAACCGGGCAGCGCAGGCCCGAGGCTTGCAGTATGGGCAGGACAACTTCCTCCGTGGTGCCGGGATAGGTCGTGCTTTCCAGCACGACAAGCTGGCCGGGCCGCAGGTGCGCGCTGATGGACTCGGCGGTATTGCGGACGTAGGTCAGATCCGGCTCACGATGATCGTCGAGCGGCGTGGGGACACAGATGATGATGGCATCCATGGCTCGCAGCTCCGAAAAATCCGTGGTCGCCTTGAAGCGCCCCCGGCTGAGCGAGTCAGCAATATCGGCTTCTGGGATGTGTTTGATATAGCTTTTTCCCTGCTGAAGGCGAGTGACTTTGGCGGCGTCAACATCGAAGCCTGTGGCCGAAATTCCTTTGCTCGAGAAGAGCAGGGCTATGGGCAGGCCGACGTACCCGAGTCCTACAATTCCCACCTGGACTGTCTTCTGCTGGACGCGCTGGTTAAAGGCCGTCAGGATCCCGTTTTCGACCGGAGGTTTGCTTTCTGGAGTCATCATCGTATGTCCGCCTCTCTTTTGTAAAACCGTGATTATAAGCCGTGCGGATTTTCAACTGCAAATCCCGCCCCGCCGCCTACCGAGTCTGAGGCTTTTGGAGCTGAGGGATGTTCGAACCAGAATGGCATAAGGCCGCCCTGACGCATCAAGCACTGAAGCCGTGGCGGCAAAGTTATTTAAAGCCCGAAAGCGACAATAGAAGACCCTGCAGCGACGGCCACAAATTGTTTGCCGTTTACTGTGTACGTCATCGGCGAAGAATGCCAGTCCTGGCTCATCTGGAAATGCCAGAGCGGCTCGCCGGTTTTAGCATCGGCGGCGGCAAAGGCGCCGCCGTCGTCGCAGAAAAACACCAGGCCGCCTTGAGTGGCCAGCAGCCCTCCCCAAGTGCGGGCGGGTCCCTCCTCCGGCAATTCCCAAACCAGCTTGCCTGTCTGGATATCAATGGCGCGCACATATTTCTTGCCTGGCTCGCCGGGAATTTCGTGAGCCATCTGGTCGTGAAAAGGTTTCCCTTTTTCCCACACCGCCGACCCCTTGAAATAGATGCTGCACTTCTCAAGTGCCTGGACATAGAACAATCCCGTGACGGGGCTCCACGCGGGAGACATCCAGTTGGTTGCGCCTTCCGGCGCCGGGCAGATTCTGGTCCCTTTCAGCGTGGGTGTCGAATCGGGAAGTATGATGGGCCTGCCATCCGGCGCAATGCCGCTTGCCCA
This sequence comes from Terriglobia bacterium, assembly GCA_035277665.1. GTDB lineage: Bacteria > Acidobacteriota > Terriglobia > UBA7540 > UBA7540 > SCRD01. The sequence goes on along the minus strand of DATEKC010000069.1, from coordinate 14,662 downwards.
GCTCAGCTTGTGTACGAAAGGTGTTGCCATCAGGAATTGGCCGGTGATGCGGTCAAGGACATAGAAGAATCCGTTGCGGTTGGCCTGCAGCATCAGATGCCGTTTGCGCCCGTGGAACATGGTGTCCACCAGCAGCGGAGTTTCCTGCGCGTCCCAATCGTGAACGTCGTGTGGAGTGAACTGGAAGTACCATAGCATCTTGCCCGTTTCAGGTTTGAGCGCGACCACCGAATCTGAGTAGAGGTTGTCGCCCTTGCGTTCGTCGCCATTAAAATCCGGGCAAGGGTTTCCGGTGGTCCAATAGAGGATGTCATTTTGAGAATCGTACACACCGGTCATCCAGGTGTCCGCACCGCCGTGCGGAAATGCCCGGCCCACCCAGGTTTTCGCCGCCGGGTCTCCAGCCGCGGGCATGGTATAGGACCGCCAAACCTCTTTTCCTGTCGAAGGATCATAGGCGACGACATAACCGCGCGCGCCCAGGTCGCCAAATCCTACCCCCGTGATCACCAGGTTATCCACTATGAGCGGCGCGGCGGAAATCCTGTATTCATCACGGTAATCGGCCACCTTCACATCCCAGAGCAGGCCGCCCGTCACCCAGTTCAGGGCAAGCAGGTGCGCGTCCGGCGTGGCCATGAAAATCCGGTCGCCGAGCACGGCGACGCCGCGATTGCCCGCCTCGACCTCGCCGCCTTCACCTTCCGCAATCGCACGCTTGTAGTGCCACACCTCGCGTCCGCTGGCCGCATCCAGCGCGTAGACTTCGTTGGGGGCGGTCACAATCATCATGCCGTTGATTACGATTGGAGTGGTTTGCAGCTCCTGAGCGCCCTGGAGTGTAAACGTCCATCGCGGAGCAAGCTGGCGGATGTTACCGGCGTTGATCTGATCGAGCGTGCTGTACCTGTTGCCTCCGATGTCGCCATTGTAGGTGGGCCAGTCGCCGGGACCTGGAAGCGCAACTTTCAGGGATGTTTGCGGCACATCCTTTGGCGGGGTTGGGGAGCTCAAATAGGCCATGAGATCTTGAAGCTGGGGCCCACTGAGATGAACGGGCGGCATCAGCGGCTCTTTCTCCTGCGTGATATGCAGGATGGCACTCTGTTGAAGGAAGTGGAAGCGCCCGTCAAAGTCCTGAAGCTGGAGGTCATAGTTGCTTTCATTTTTGGCAAAACCGCGCAATGAGGTGCCGTCCTTCAACTGCACATCCACCACCTGATAACCGCGCGTGCTGTCCGGATGGCGCAACGATGCTTCGATTCTCCGGACCGTTTCAGTCTTGCCCAGCGTGGTGAGGTCGGGGCCTTTCACGCCGCCATATCCGTAGATCATGTGGCAGCCGCCACAGCCTCCGTTGCCCCAGAAGTAGGCTTTCCCTTTGGCCGCGTCGCCCTTGATTCCGCTGCCTGCCGCGGGCGCGTTGAGCGAATAGACAAAGTTGACCAGCGCTGATTCCACTTTGGGAGGAAAGTGAAATGGTGGCATGCCGCCCGCTTTCCCGTTGCGAATAATCTGGAGAATCTGCTGCTTCGTGCGCGGAACTCCGAACAAGCTGGGAGCTCGCTCGCCGCCTCGCGCGTCGCCGCCGTGGCAGATGGCGCAGTTGGCCTCAAAGCGGGCGCGCCCTGTTTCAAGGGGCGTTTGTGGCAGGCCAGCGGCAACGGCAAGAAATCCCACGGCCCACAAATAAAGCATTGGACGGATGATGTTGCGAGGAGAAAAACTCGGCATGGTCATTGAGATCCTGATTCCTCGAGTCCAGGGATTGGTTTCCGGCTCGCTCTGAAGCTGCAAACCCGGCGCACTGGAGGTCCAAACTTAGTAATTCTTTCGGGCCTCTCAGTTCGGCGCTTTCTGCAGACCACAAGCCACCTCAGTCTTTCTTGATTGCGGCCAATACAATCCTGTGCAAGGCGGGCGTTCCGCCGGATTTATTATGACCGTTCTTGTGCCACATCTCGATGTATAAATTCAAGAGAAATCCGCGAAACAACTATACTCCCTGGCAGGCCCTTATCGATACGAAGTCCTGGGGAACAGGCGGCCGTGTGATATCTCCGGGCCGCTCGATGGCGCGACGGATGCAAATCTGCTGAGTCCGCGGCTTGGAGACATGGAAGGGCGATTCAGGAAGGAACTTCGGTTCGATCAAATTGCCGGAGGGCGTGCCCGGCTCAGTGGGCGGCGGGCGATTTCACAGCCACAGGTTCTGATTCAGGAATGATCTCGAAGGTGGTTTCAATCTTCGCCGTTTTGGAGATCATCGCGCTTACCGAACAATACTTCGTGTGTGAGAGATGAATGGCTTTCTGGACGGCTTCGGGTTTGATGCAGCCCTGCAGCTTGTGTTTGATGGTCACCCGGGTGAAAACAGTGGGTGGTTCTTCGCACTGCTCCGCCAGCAGCTCAATATCATAGGCGATGACGCGCTGGCGCATCTTCCGCAGTATGCCAATCACATCGAAGGCGGTGCATCCGCCGAGCGCCAGCAGGGCGAGTTCGATGGGCTTGGCTCCGGTATTCCCATCGGCATCATCCATCACCACGGTGTGGCCCGAACCTGATTGGCCCACAAATTGACGGCCTTCGTGCACTGTCGTCAGATGGAGTTGTGCCTTGATCATAGGCGCCTTCCTGTGGCAGGAGGATTTCGCCGGAGGGCCGTTGGGCGGCCCAAAGCCGGCCTTATTCGCCGTCGCTATGCGCGGTGGTAACCTTCGCGCTGCTGGCTGTTTTGATGACCCAATCGGTGCTGACGGATTTGGGCCGCGTGATCGGCGTGGCCAGCAGGCGGTTGAGAATCAGTTGCGAGGTCATGCCCAGGGCGCGGGAAACTCCAAAAAGGACTGTGTAATATTCGAATTCGGTGAGGCCAAACAGGTAGAGCAGTGAACCGGAACCGGCATCGACGTTCGGCCAGGGATCTTTCACTTTGCCTTGTTCTTTCAGGACCTGCGGGGTGACGTGGAACAGTCGGTCCACAATCCTGAACATGACGTCGTCGGGACAAACCTTGCTGCCGAACTCATGGAAAGCCGTAAACCGCGGATCGGTAACGCGCAGGACCGCGTGGCCGTATCCGGGAATCACCCGCCCGCTGTTCAGCGTTTCCCAGACGTAATCTCGAAGCTGGTCGTCAGTGGGAACTCCGTTGTATTTCTCGCGGATTCCGAGCACAAAGTGGAGGCACTCCTGGTTCGCCAGGCCGTGGAGCGGTCCCGCCAGGCCGTTCATGCCCGCCGACACGGCATAGAAGGGATCGGAAAGGGCCGAGCCCACGGTGTGGCAGGTAAAGGCGCTGACGTTTCCGCCCTCGTGGTCGCAGTGCAGGGTGAGATAGAGCCGGATGAGGTTGCGGAATCCTCCCGTGGAGTCCGGCAAGCCCAGCATGGCCGCGTAGTCGGCTCCCCAATCGAGATCGGGGTTCGGCGGCAAGGGTTCGCCCTTACGGGTATGAATGCGATAGATGCCCGCCGCTACGCCCGGAAGCCGCGCCAGCAGGCGGAGGGAATCCTCCAGGGCCGGTTCCCAGTAATCCGCCTTTTGCATGCCTTCCGAATAACGCTTCCGGAAAACCGATTCGCGCTCCATGGAAAGAATGGCTGTGCCGAACATGGCCATCGGATGGGTGTCCGCAGGCAAGGCCTTCAGAACGTCCCAGACGTAAGAGGGGACTTCAGCGTGTTCGCGCAGTTCCTTTTGCAGGCTGGCCAGCGCTTCTGCGTTGGGAAGTTCGCCGGTGCAAAGAAGGTAGAAGATTTCTTCGGGCAGCTTTTTCTTCAGGTCGCCGATGGGGATGCCCCGTACAACCAGGCCATTGTCGGGTTCGACCACCGAGGTGTCACACACCAGACCTTTCACACCGCGCATGCCGCCATAGACCTGGCTGACGGTTACTTCTGATACGACCGTCGTGCCGTGCTCAGCGACGATCTTGCGAACTTTTTCTCTTAGTGCTGGCGCCTGCTGGGCCAGCCGGTCATGCAGTTTGCCCATTTTGCTTCTCCAAATAGAACCCATTATTATACAACAACTTGTACGCCACAATCGAGCCGCAGGCAGTGAGGGCGATCACAAGGGTATGTGATGTTGTTCACCCCCGCGACCGCAGCAGCCAAAGACCTCTTATTTTCGAGGTTTACTTTATGGTCAACCTGTCAGACGCGGCGCCCGATTCTCACGGCCTACTGTGGCAATGCATAAGCCACGTAGCTGCCGCCGGAAGGAGCGCCCCACTTTCCCCCGCCTGCGGCAATCACCAGATACTGCCGTCCCTTCACTTCATAGGTTGCGGGCGTGGCGTTGCCTGCGGCGGGCAAGGTGGCTTCCCAAAGCAGTTTCCCTGTGGATTTATCAAAGGCATGGATCTTGTTGTCGTGGTCCGTCGCAGCAATAAAGAGCAGGCCGCCGGAGGTTACCAGAGGGCCGCCATAATTCTCGCTGCCCGTATTGGTAATTCCTTTCTTCACCAGCTCCGGAAATTCGCCAAATGGAATGCGCCACTGAAATTTGCCGGTGTTCAGATTGATGGCCGTCAGCGTGCCCCAGGGAGGCTTCACCGCGGGGTATCCGTCCGGATCGAGAAATTTGTTATAACCGTCGATCATGTACTTCAGCCAGGGTCCCATTTCCGCCTCGTTCCAGGCGCCTTTCGCCATGGTCTGTTTGCCAGTTGCCAGATAGGTTGCGATGGCCTGGATGGGCGCATGCCCCAGTTGCGCGAAAGCCGGCATTCGTCCGCCGCCCTTTCGAATGAAATCTTCAATCTGCTCTTCGTTGTATTTCTTCCCGATGTGTTTGAGGGAAGGGAACTCCGGCGGGCTGCCCGCCAGGTTGGTTTTGTGGCAGCTCGAACAGTTGCTGAGATAGAGTTTGCGGGCATTGACCAGCCCTTGTGTTTTCGGCCTCGGGACCAGGCGCAGAATCCAGGCCATGGAGTTAGCGTTGACGTAAAACAGGCCGGTGGCGGGATCGAAGGCCGGGCCACCCCATTCACCGCCGCCGTCAAATCCCGGAAAGACGACGGTCCCCTGTTTGCTGGGAGGAATAAACTGCCCGCCGTAGCGAAGCTTGCGCAGTTGCGCCAGCACAGCCTTGTGCGCTTCCGGCGAGCGGTCGGTAACCATTTCCTGCGAAAACTCCTGCCGCTCAAAGGGCGGCGGCAGCAGCGGAAAGGGCTGCGTCTCGGCCGCCTTTTCGCCGTCTATGTCAGACGCCGGCGCCTTCCGGTATTCAATCGGGAAAAGCGGCTTGCCGGTCTCGCGGTCAAACACGAATACGTATCCCGATTTGGTGGTCTGGGCCACGGCATCCACGCGGCGCCCGTCGTGCTCGACCGTCACCAGCACCGGAGCGGCGGGGAAGTCGCGGTCCCAGAGGTCGTGCTTCACTTCCTGGAAATACCACACCAGCTTGCCGGTGTTGGCGTCCAGCGCCAGCAGGCAGTTGGCATAGAGATCGTCGCCAATGCGGTCAGCGCCATAGAAGTCAAACGCCGCGGAGCCGGTAGGCACAAACACCAGGCCGCGTTTTACGTCCAGTGCCATGCCGGCCCAGTTGTTGGCGCCGCCAATGTACTTCCAGGCGTCTTTCGGCCAGGTGCCGTAGCCGGGTTCGCCCGGGCGTGGAATGGTGTGGAAGCTCCATCGCATCTTCCCGGTCCGCACATCGTAGGCGCGGATGTCGCCCGGCGGGCAGGGCAAATCCTCGGGCAGGGAACTTCCCATGATGATGAGGTCTTTGTAGATAATTCCGGGAGTCGTGACCTTAACCGAGAGGTCTTCGGGACTCCGCCCCAGCCCCTCGCGCAAATCAATGTGCCCGCCTTTGCCGAAGGACGGAACAGGTATTCCTGTTTTGGCATTCAGTGCGTAAAGGTCATGGTCCCACACAAAAAAGATGCGCTCATCGGCGCCGTCGCTCCAGTAAGTGACACCTCGAAAGTGAATGGCATGGACGATGGGGCCTTCACTGGGCGGACGGAAACTCCAGAGCTGCTGGCCCGTGGCGGCGTTCAGCGCGAACACCCGGAGTTTGGGCGATGCGGCATAAAGGACGCCGTGGATGATGATAGGGTTGCACTCCATCTCCGAGTCCTTGAAGGCGTCGCCGGTGTCATACGTCCAGGCCATCTTCAACTGGCTCACATTACCGCGATTGATCTGGTCGAGCGCGGAATAATGCATGTCGTTCGGGCCGCCGCCGTAAGCCTGCCAGGTCGTATATGGTTTCACTGAAGGCGTCGACTTTGTGCACTGCGAAAAGACAAGAGTGATTGCGAGAATAACGACAAGCCTGAGTGCGACCGATGGATCAGAAAGCCTCATGATGGAAATCCCCTTCGCCCTTAGGGCAACTGGCCGGGCTTGGCCATTGAATTTGCGCCGGCATGGATAAAAATTCATTGCCGAAGCGCACAGGCCGCGCAAGTACCGCCGGAAGGCGCTCCGCAGCCGCCTCCACCGGAAGCAATCATCACCTGCCGCTGTCCGTTCACTTTCCTGCATTGCGCGCCGGGTGAGAAAAGCTGCGCCCGGCAGCGCGAGAGTGCGCGACAGAAAAGTGATTGCGATTTGAAATCCCCTCCGCCTCCCCGTATGATGTTTACTCCGACTTCGCGCATTGGGGATGAGGCTTATCAATTTAGACATTTCTGACAATCCTTCGCAGGGATTTGCCGCCCAAACGCGCTGGACTTTCCCCGGACCGGAATTGATATATTGCGCCGCTCAATTTATCAGAGATTGCACTTTCTGCGGAAGGTTTTTCTGTTTGTTCGTCCGGCGGCAGCTCTGTCTGCCGGGATGGAAACGCACGCCGCTTTGCGAATGCGAACGTGAATTCGGGTTGTTGCATCCAACAACAAGACGGCGATTTATCGCCGTTGCCTGAAAAGCATTAACCTTCCGGGTTTAGAACATACGAAGCAAACGCCGAATTGAGGGAATGATAGATATGGAAATGACAAAGCCTGATTATCGCCGGCGCAGTGGGAGCCGGCAGCGGGGCAGGCTGGCTGCGGGCCGAAGCCACAAGGCCCGCATCCCGGCCATCCTGATCGCTGCTCTGCTGCCTGTCCTGCTTCTGGCAGCCGGACCCGCTCCCGCAAAGGCCGCCAACGGCAGCGATGTGCTGCGGACAACCCTGCCAAACGGCCTGCGCGTGGTGATTGTTCGCAACACGCTGGCGCCCGTGGTCACCACAGTGATGAACTACAAGGTGGGCTCGGATGAAGCTCCTGAAGGTTTCCCGGGCATGGCCCACGCTCAGGAGCACATGATGTTCCGCGGCAGCCCCGGCCTTTCCGCCAATCAACTGGCGGACATTGCGGCTGGGATGGGCGGGGAATTTGATGCCGACACCCAGCAGACAGTGACGCAATACTTCTTCACCGTTCCGGTGGCCGACCTCAAAGTGGCGCTCCATGTCGAGGCCATTCGCATGCGCGGCGTGCTGAATACCGACGCGCTGTGGGACAAGGAGCGCGGCGCCATCGAGCAGGAGGTTGCGCAGGACCTCTCCAACCCCGAATACGTTTTCTACACCAAACTGCTGGCCGCCATGTTCCGCGGAACGCCTTACGCGCACGACGCGCTGGGCACCCGTCCTTCCTTCAACAAAACAACCGGCGCCATGCTTCAGGACTTTTACACCAGGTGGTACGCACCCAACAACGCCATTCTGGTGATTGTGGGCAACGTCGAACCGCAACAGACCCTGGCCGATGTGAAGAGCCTGTTCGGCGCGATTCCTGTGAAGAAACTACCTTCCAGGCCGGCCGTTTCTCTCAACTCCGTCAGCGCCGAGACGCTGAATCTGAAAACGGACTTGCCTTATGGACTGTCATTGATCTCGTTCCGCATGCCGGGATCGAGCAGTCCTGACTTTGCCGCGGCGGAGGTCCTGTCCGACGTTCTCAGCAGCCAGCGCGGAACCCTTTATTCTCTGGTGCCCGAGGGCAAGGCCCTCTATGCCGGCTTTGCGTTGGATCCTTTGCCCGGCGCAAGCCTGGGTTACGCCATCGGCGCTTTTACCACGCAGACCACCGGGACCCAACTGGTGGACGAAATGAAAAAGATTCTGTCGGATGATGTTACAAAAGGCGTGCCTGCAGACCTGGTGGCCGCCGCCAAACGGCATACGCTGGCCAGTGCGGAATTCGAGAAGAATTCGGTTTCAGGCCTGGCCATGGAATGGTCCAATGCGCTGGCGGTCGAGGGCAGACAGTCCCCTGAAGATGACGTCGATGCCATTGAGAAAGTGACGGTGGCTGACGTTAACCGCGTCGCTCGCGAGTACCTGGTCGAGTCCAGAGCGGTTACTGCCGTACTGACGCCGCAGGTTTCAGGGAAGCCGATCTCATCTAAATCATTCGGCGGCAAAGAATCTTTCGCCCCCAAAAACACCAAAAAGGTCAATCTGCCAGCCTGGGCAGAGGCGGGACTGAAAAAGCTCGCCATTCCCGAGGCCACCGTGCATCCTGTGGTGAGCACGCTTCCCAACGGCCTGAAGCTGATTGTGCAGCCCGAGACCATCAGCGATACGGTGAGCATCTACGGCCACATCAAGAGCAACGCCGGCCTTGAAACCCCCAAAGGCCAGGAAGGCGCCGACGACGAGCTGGCCCAGTTGTTCTCCTATGGAAGCACCACGCTCGATCGGATTCAGTTCCAGAAAGCGCTGGACGACATCGGCGCCGACGAGTCTGCGGGGACGGACTTTACACTCCATGTGCTGCCCGCCCATCTGGACCGCGGCGTCGAGCTGCTGGCGCAGAATGAGCTCCACCCGGCTCTGCCCGAACAGGCGTTTGCGATCACGCAAAAGCAACTGACCTCGACGGTAGCCCAGCAGCTTCAAAGCCCTGACTATCTCACCGGCCGCGCCGTCGATGTTGCTCTTTTCCCCAAAACTGATCCATCTTTGCGCCAGGCCACGCCCAAAACCGTTTCCTCCCTTACTCTGGATGACGTCAAAGCCTACTACCGGCACGTCTTTAGGCCCGACCTCACCACCATCGTCGTGATCGGCAAAATCTCTCCCGCCCAGGCGAAGGAGGTTATCGAAAAGTATTTTGGCGATTGGGAAGCCACCGGCCCCAAGCCGCCCACCGACTTGCCCCCGGTACCCGACAACTCGCCGGCCACCACGGCCGTGCCGGACAAGAGCCGCGTGCAGGATAACGCCACCCTCGCCGAGACGCTCAAGCTCACCCGCTACAGCCCCGACTACTACGCGCTCGAGGTAGGGAATCACGTTCTCGGCGGAGGTTTTTACGCCACCCGCCTCTACCGGGACCTGCGCGAAAATGCCGGCCTGGTCTATTACGTCGGCTCGTCGTTCAAATTTGGGAAAACGCGCACCGTGTACCAGGTCACTTACGCCTGCGATCCGCCCAATGTCTCAAAAGCGCGCGCCATCATTGTTCGCGACCTGAAGGATATGCAGGCCAGGCCGGTCAGCCCCGATGAGCTGCGCCAGGCCAAGGCCATGCTGCTGCGCGGCATTCCGCTGTCGGAAGCCAGCGTGGGCAGCATCGCCGGCGGGCTGATCTATCGCTCCACCATGGGGCTGCCGCTCAATGAGCCCGTGCTTTCAGCGCGGCGCTATGTGAAGATCACCGCCCCGGAGGTCCAGAGGGCTTTTGCCAAATGGGTCCGCCCGGGCGACCTGGTCCAGGTGACCGAAGGCCCTGCGCCGAAATAAAGCCGCGGCGACAAAGGTTGCAGCAACAACAGCAGCAGAAAAAGCTTGACAAATCTACGCTACTGTGCTAGTCTCCAAGATGTCGCGCCGGGCGGGGCGGAATCCGAAAGAAATAGGCAGTCTGCAGGGACTATTTAGTGACCGTAAGTAACTGAAAACACAAGAAGGCGCATTGGGCCACTAAAACCCGTGGGACAAAAAAGATGTTATTTGCAGAAACGAAGCCGAGAAGTTATTGAAAACAAAGGCAAAGGCTACATATGTTAGTCGAAACGAACCCGAAAACGAACCCGAGAAGTCCTTTAGATTCGCACCTGTGGGAAAAACGAACCCGAAAACGAAGCCGAGAAGTCCTTTAGAATCAGACCGTGATAAAAACGAACCCGAAACGAACCCGAAGCTCCTTTATGAGGCCGATGTCCCTCCAAAAACCCGGCTCATCGCTTCCAAAAGCGGCGCCACACGGCCGGAAGTGATCGCCTTCCGGCGCGCCATTCGCAGGGCGGCAATGATGAAAAAACTATGACCTTCTTTCTGGCTGAATTTTCCGGCACGGTCTTGGCGGTTGCGGCGGGTGTTGCCATTTGAAACCGATGTGACCAATCGCCACCACTTTGCGCACGGCCCCATGGAGTGTTATGGCCGTCGAGCGTGTAGCGGCGAGTTTGCCGCGCCAGGCAGGGGAATCCCGTGGATCCATATCCCGCCGGGGGCGTTTGCTATACTCATCTGCGGGAAGCGGCACCGAAAGCAGGCCCGTTCCCTGGAAGTGACAGGACCTTCAGCAATCCACAGCGGCGTTAACTGTTGCCATGATCCAGAAGAAGAACGCGACCCTGACCGTGGCCGCAATCGCGGCGGTTGTTCTGAGCTCGATGGTGGCCTATCGTCTGGGCTCGCGCCACGCCGCAAGCCGCGGCATAAACGCCGGCGGGTTTCATGCTCCGGAAGGCGGGTGCATCGCCATGAGCGAGGCGGGCAGTCATACGGGGGAGAACACCTGTGTGGAAGGTCGCGTCCTGCGGATTTTCACGGCGCGCTCCGGCGCCACATTCCTGGATTTTTGCCCGGATTACCACAACTGTTCCTTCGGCAGTGTTATCTTTGCGGGGGACCGTTCGCGGTTTGGAAACCTCGGAGTGCTGGAAGGCGAAAGGGTCGAAATCTCGGGGGAGATCACCACTTACAATGGCCGTGCTGAAATCGTTATTCGCGACCCGAAACAGATCCACGTGCCGCACTGAATCCGCTTGCGGAATTGCGCGAGGGCGCCGGTTGCGCATTGTTCGCGCGGAGGCGTGCGCCGCCTTGGTGCTGGCTTGCCTGTGGTTTTCCGCAGCGGGCCCCGCGGCAGAGCAGCAGCCCGCAGGAACTGCCGCTCCGGCCCAGACTGCGCCCAAAGCTGCGCCGTCGCAGCAGGCCATCGAGCTGGTGAACCAGGGCAACGGGCTGCTGGAGCACAATGAATTTGCCGATGCCGCCGGCGCATTCGAGAAAGCCATCCAGATCGATCCCGCATTCGCGGACGCGCACCGGGGCCTTGGCATCGCGATGTGGCGGCAGGGAAAATTCCGCGAAGCATGGCAGGAGATGAACAGGGTGGCGCGGCTCGAGCCCGACAGCGCCCGCGCCCACTATGAGCTCGGCCGCCTGGCCGGGCACATCGCCGGCGGGCAGGCAAACAGCGCCGCCGCGGACACCGGCCTCTCCGCAGGCGACGTGCGCGCCATCGCCCTGGGCGAGGTGCAAAAGGCCTCGTCGCTTGCGCCGCGCGACTTCAACATGCGCCTGGAGCTTTCGCAAATGGAGCTCAACGCAGGGCGGAAGAAGGACGCGCAGGCCGACGCGCTGGGCGCAATCCCGCTTGCCTCTACGGCGGGGGAACGAGCGCTGGCGCACGTGGCGCTGGCGCAGGCGTTCGCATCAACCGGCGACGAAATGCGCGCTGAAGCCGAATACCAGAAAGCGGTGCAGGAGAATCCTTCGAGCGGCGCGGCTTATGTGGGGCTGGGAGAAATTTCCCTGTTCCAGCAGAACACGGAGCGGGCGGCGCAATATTTTAATGAGGCTGTCCAACACTCGCCGGATTTTGGGCCTGCCTACGCTGCTCTTGCGCAGCTTTATATCCAGGCCCACCGGCCCACGGAGGCCCTGGGGATGCTGCAAAAGGCCGTGGCGCTCGATCCGGATGACTGGCAAAGCCAGTTTGAGTTGGGAAAGCTCCTGATGAAAGCGGGCGACGCGGCAAAAGCCAGGGAGCTGTTCACAAAGATTCTGGCGGCGCGGCCTGACTTTCTGGAGGCCGGCGAGCAACTGGCGCTGTTGCGCCTTCGCCAGGGCGATGTGCAGGGCGCCGTGGACCAGGCACAGCAACTGCTGGCGAGCGACCCTCAGGCGGTGGAAGGACACAGGGTGCTGGCACTGGCCTACTGGCGGGAGCGGCAGGCCGACAACTCGCTGGCAGAGTGCGCGCAGGCGCTGGCGATTGACCCGCACTCGACCTCGATGCTGGCTCTTCAGTCCTTCGTGCTGTGGCAGACCCGGCTTCGGAAGGACGCACGGCGCGTCCTGCGCGAGGTGGCTCGGGCCCACCCCGACATTCTTTCGCCCGTGGAGTTCTGCCGGCAGATTGTGTGTGGCAGCGCAGACGCAATGCTGGTGAGCGAGTTTCTACACGACAACCGCTGGATCCTCGAGCCTCCGGGCGATCAGTAGCCGCGCTGTTTGTCGACCACGTTCAGCAGGGGCAGGCCGTTCAGGTAGCGGCGGATGTTTTCGGCAAACAGGTCCATCCGGCGGCCTTCAGTCTGCGGTGAATGGCCTGAACTGTGGCAGGTGATGATGACATTGCCGGCGCTCCACAGGGGATCGTCGGGCGGCAGCGGTTCCTTGTAGGCGACGTCAAGCCCCGCGCCCGCAATCCGCTGCTCTTTCAGTGCGCGGACCAGCGCCGGGGTATCCACCAGTTTGCCGCGGGAGATGTTGATGAAGTAGGCGGAGGGCTTCATGGCGCGGAAGACCGCGTCATTAAACATGTTCTTTGAGACGGGCGTCAGCGGCGCGGCGCTGACCAGGACGTCCACCTGGGGGACCATCTGCGGGAACCAGTCGAGCGAGTGGAGTTCGGCAACGAATTGAGGTTTGGGCAGCGGCTTGGGATCGACGGCCAGGACGCTCATGCCGAAGCCATAATAAGCGCGGCAGGCTGTGTCGGCCCCATTTCCACCCAGGCCCACCACGCCCATCGTCTTGCCGCTGATCTCGACCAGGCCGCCGACGGGTTTCCATTTGTGCTCGCGCGTCTGCATGGTGTAGCGGTTGATGCCGCGCGTGAGCGCGAGCAGAAGGGCGAAAACGGTCTCGGAAATGGGAGGGGCAAACATGCGCTGCATGTTGGTGAGGACGATCGGGGTGTTGACCAGTTCGGGCCACATGATGCCTTCGACCCCGGCCGCGCCCCATTGGATCCACTTCAGTTGCCGGGCCCGCGCGAGGTCGTCCTTTGAAAATCCGCCGAAGATTACGTGCGCCGATGGAAGCTCGCGCTCGAATTCGTCGCGGGATTTGCAGAGCTTCAGATTGATGCGAGGAGACACGGCGCGAATCTTTTCCTGGTGCTCCTGGGCGATTCCGGCCATGGTCACAATATTGATTTCGGCGATTGCGCCGCCTTGAGCTGGTTGAGAGATCGGGTAGGAAACTTCAGTGACGGGGCCGCCGGGTTCAGAGGAAGCCGTGGCCGGCGACCCCATGATGGAGGAGGGGATCGCGCCCAGGGCAACACCGCCCGACCCTGCGGCGACACCATGGAGAAACTTTCGTCGTGACAGGTTTTCTTTTGACATCAGACTACCTCCGGGAAGGGTCAGGTAAAGTCTACCACCGATTCCCGGCCGCCTGGCAATGCTATCCGGGGCGGGCCGCTCCGCTCTCTGCGGGAAGGCCTTCCAGGTGTTTGACAAACGTAAGAGGCGCTGGTACATTCAAGCCGATGCGACGAAGGGAGCTCCTCTCCGACCGGTGTTTTCGACGAAAGAAACGAACTCCTGCGCGGGCCGACGACTATCCTTCCGTCGATATGCGAGGTGTGTATGCAAGGAACAATCAAGCGTGTGGTTCGCGATCGTGGTTTTGGATTTATTCGTTCGGCGGAAGGTCGTGAGATTTTCTTCCACCGTAGCAGCCTGCAGGACCTCAATTTTGAAACCCTCAAAGAGGGAGACGCGGTGGAGTTTGAGGTTGAGGATGGCCCCAAGGGTCCCAGGGCCGTTGTGGTCAAGTCTCCCTCTTAATAGGCGGCTGGCTTCCGGGCTGAATATCTCCCCGGAAGCAAGTTGCAAATAAAGCTGGCGATGTATTTATATTTCGGGCAGCACGGAAACACATGCGGGCGTGGCGCGGTGGTTTGCCATTTGCCCGCACACTCGGGAGTTCAGGCTACTCTTTCGCCGCCTGCAGGTGTTGTGTACCACCGTGAAGCTCCAGCTTTTGTCCGCCCCAAACCAGCCAGCCGGTGGCGCCCTGAGGCAGAGTAACGTCGGCGCTCAGTTGACCGTTCTGCCGCGTATACTTCACGCTGATTTCACCCTGGGGAACCGGGACCGTGGCCGCAAGGTGGCGCAGACTTCCCAGATGCGGCTGGATCAAAACCTCGCGAAACCCCGGCGCGGCCGGTTCGACGCCGGCAACCGTGTTGAGGAAGTCGAAATTCGGATGGGCGCTCCAGGCGTGGCAATCGGAGCGCGACGGTTCAGGCATTTCCGCCCAGGTCGTGAGGCCAAGAGCGAGCATCTCCTTCCACGGCCGAAGCAGGCTCAGGTAGTCGCCGGCCAGGCCGGCCTTCTTGATGGCGCGGAAAAGGTAAAAGCGGAAGTAGTAAGAGCATTGGGTGAGCGCCGTGTCCGCCAGCACTTTTTGCATGACGCGCTTCTGGTCCTGAAGGGGGATGGCATCG
>DATEKC010000068.1:0-4646 GCA_035277665.1 Terriglobia bacterium | reverse complement strand
AGACGATCTGGTGGCGATTATGCGGTATTCGAGAGCCGGCGTTGAGGTACTGTCTGATTTCAGCAATGACCGCGACCGGCTGCTGAGCATTCTTGAGACGATGATCGTCGGCGAAGGTCAGGAGTTCGCGGACACCTACGAAGATGCAAGTGCGTCCAATATGGGCGCGGCGTTTGGCCAGGACGACAGCGAGTTCAACATCCTCAACACGGACCGGCAGTTGTCAGCTCTTGAGACGGCCGCCGAGATGTTGGCCCAGCTGAGCGAGAAGAAAGCCCTGATCTACTTCGCAAGCGGACTGCGGCTGAATGGCCTCGACAATCAGGCGCAGCTTCAGGCCACTGTGGATGAAGCCATTCGCTCGGGCGTAACCATATGGCCCATCGATGCGCGAGGCCTGGTGGCCGCCGCTCCGTTGAGTAACGCGGAGAAGGGCTCGCAGGGAGGAATCATAATGTATTCCGGTGCAGCGGTGTCGGCATTGGCCAGTAATTTCCAGCTTTCACAGGACACGCTATACGCCCTGGCCAAAGACACCGGCGGCAAGGCGATGTTCGACTACAATGACCTGACGCAGGGAATCGTGCACGCCGAGCAGGTCATTTCGAGCTATTACATTCTGGGCTACTACACTGCCAATGCGGAAGAGAATGGTAAATTCCGACGGATCAACATTACACTGAACAACAATAAAGCTGCCAAACTCGACTATCGCCGCGGCTACTACGCCTCCAAGAAGTTCAAGCAGTTTAACGCGGCGGATAAGGAGCGCCAGCTTGAAGAAGCGCTGATGCTGCCGGACCCGATCACGCAGCTCACAATCGCCATGGAAATTGACTACTTCCAGTTGAATCGCGCCGAGTATTTTGTGCCGGTGATAGTGAAGATTCCTGGTAGCGAACTGGCGCTTGCCAAGGACCATGGTGCACAGCACACGCTGCTCGATTTTATCGCCGAGATTAAGGACGATTATGGCACAACCATCACGAACCTGCGAGATAAAGTGGACATCAAGCTCAGCGACCAGACGGCCGGTGAACTGGCAAAGCGGCCGATTGAATACGACACCGGCTTCACGCTCCTGCCCAGCAGTTACACCATCAAATTTCTGGTGCGGGATGACGAAACGGGAAGAATCGGAACATACCAAACAACTTTTGTCATCCCTGACCTGAATTTAGTGAAAAAACAAATCCCGATCAGCGCCGTTGTCTTGAGCAACCAGCGAGTTGACCTCAAGGAAGCGCTCTATAATGCCGTGAAAAAGGAGGAGCGAAACGAAGAGCGGCCGGTCAATCCGCTGATTCAGGGCGGCGAGAAACTGATTCCCAGCGTTACGCGGGTGTTCAAACAGAATCAGAGGATGTATGTTTATCTTCAGGCATACGAGCAAGGCGCGACGGCCTTTCAGCCGCTGGTCGCTTTCTTGAGTTTCTATCGCGGCCACAAGAAAGTCTTTGAAACCGAACCCGCGGCAGTAACGGAGGGGCAGAAGAATACTGTGAAGACGGTGCCTCTAAGCTTCAACCTCGCCCTTAACAAGCTTTCGCCGGGCACCTATGAGTGCCAGGTGACAGTCCTCGATGCCGTGCATCGAAAGAGCGCGTTTTGGCGGGGTCCGATTGTGCTCTTGCAATGACAAAATCTGCGCGTCCCCGCCATCGTTCCTTTGGGACTGCTACCCAACATCATCAAGTCGTATCAAAGCCCTTCCCCGACGCCATATCTTCTTCTTGAGTGCTAGCCGAAGTTCGTCACAGGGCATCTATCTCGGCTGCGCCTTTCACAAAACTGCTCGTCAAATTGTAGAGCAGCACATCGAACTCGGCCTGGCACAATTCGCCGTAGCCAGCAGTCAGATGCCTCTCAACCTTCGCCTTCGGCAACAGCCGGTGCAGGCAGTAATAGCGGTGCGTGTCGTTAATCCGGCGGTCTTCGATCCTGCGGACGTTGACAAGTGCCCTGGGAAATACCCAGTGCCCTTCAACCGCCAATTCGCTTCCCGGTGCACACACTCGGTTCACCGCCAGCAGCTTGTGACACGTGAGGGAATACTAGCAGGATCGTCAGGTCGACCCAGAAGCGGTTCCCAGAATCGATCCAGCTTCAGGCGCTTCCAGACTCCAGACTGAGAAAACAACCCCCGAACCGCCGCGAGCGTTCCAGCCACACTCTATCGAGCCGCACACGACGCGCAAAATAATCAACAACCTGATTCTCGTGGGGAACTTGGACTAGTGCCATGCTGGCCACTTTAAACATAACGGCTCAAGCCACTGAAGTGATGCCTCAAACCTAACCATTATCGTTCAGCAGCCCATCAAATTTCGAAGGTGCGCTCTTCCGCTTATTTGTGAGGCTCTCCAGTCCAATATCACGCCCAGCGCGACGATCAGCGCCGTCTTCGCATTAAACGCCGCCATTACGGGACGACTCGGAAACAGCGTCTAAGAAATCAGAAAATTCAAAAGCCGCCAGGATCGAAAGGAAGGCTCCTTTCAGCTTCAACGGATCGCCAACCTGGCATCTGAGCATGAGGATTTGCCCTCGTCAGCCCAGTCAAAGACTGCGGTGTGCTCAGGTGTTGCATTTGTCTGATAAGGGCGACGCTTGCAGGTCGGCGACAATCATGAAGGCGGTAAATGCTGCGGTGGTCGAAGGAATTGTAAGGACCAGTCATCGGCCCCGCTGACCATCAAGTGACGGCGGAGGATATAAACACTGCCGTCCTCAAGAAGGATCTTAAATAACTCGTCATTGGGTGCCTTCCAATGATCCCGAACTTCCTCGACAACGCAGGCGAGATCGTGGAGTTTGAAGCGGACCGGACGCTCGTCCGCTTTCTGACATGCGCTATGCTCTACTCGGACATTCAAAATCTCATCCATGCACCCCTGACAAGAAAAGCTGCCCTTGACTAGGCAGCCGGCGGATTCCCGCGCCCACTCAATGATACTATGCCGATCGTGAACCCCAAGTTTTGCACAGATGTTTTCCAGGTGAAATCTGACCGTGCGCTCACTGACACCTAGCGCGCCGCCAATTTCCTTGTTGGAAAGCCTTCGTTGAAGCAAGCCAATGACCTCGTTCTCTCGCGGGGTAAAGCGACTGCGTCCCCCCGCTCCCTGTCTTCCCAGGAGCGGTGACATGGTCACGTAGCGGTCGAGCACCTGTGGTGGCGCCCACACATGTCCACTCATCAAGGTTGTCACCGCTTCGAAAATCTCATCCTCCACCTTACCGTAAGCAACGAAGCCCCGCACGCCTTCGAACAGAAGGCGGCAGAGTTCGTCATCGGGGCGCCGCGTCCCGATCAGCAAGATCCGGGTGCCCGGGAAACGCATCCTCACCGTGTGTAAGTACGAAGCCAGAGCGAAGGGAAGCTCGTCCGCGTCAACGATCACAACATCGGGCCGTACTGTCGAACCCGCATTTGCTGGAAGAATGAAGTCACACAGACTCTGCACTCGAAGAGTCGGGATACTTCTCAGCAGCATAGCCAAGTGCCGTGCGGCAATCGGATGGGGCTCGACAACGCATACCAGACCCCCATCGCTAGGCTTTATTGCATGAGCCACGGCTGACCTCTGTCGCTATTACGATTGTATCTAATATTTTAGCAGGGAAGTTCGCCGTAAGTCACTATATTTTCCACTAGATTAGTGACTTAGAGCACGTTTGAGGCAGATGAGGAACGAGCCGAGAAGTCCAGCGGTTTGGATAGCCCGAGAGCCCCGTGGGGCGGACGGTATTATAGGTTAGGTTCCAAGCTTCGAGTTCCTGATTGAGCTGGGCGATAGGGAGCGAGCAAGGGGTGATCTCATAAAGCTCCTCGGCGTGGGTACGAGTTGGCGCTCGATGCCGCTATTGAGTTTAAGGGAACATGGAGACAGCAAAAAAGAGGCAGGCCGCGCTAGTGACAAGCCACTTGGAACAGGGCAGCGACCTCACTGCCGCTATCCACCTGCAGATCGCGCAACGGAAAGGGCAGGAGGCTCTGTAAAGGTATCCGAGAACAAAGCGGGGGCGCTGGAGGTGGATCGACTGCGGACTTCGATCACACTGCAGCGCGTGATCATGTTACGGGCCCTGAATTGCTTCAGGATGATACCAGCCGTCGGCCGCAGGTCGATAATATCGAGTTGCACTAGGTTACCCGGCTTCTCCACCGGGTAATCCTTGGGGTTGCGCAGCGCCCAGGGACGATGTTCGGTACGACGTCTTCGTTCACCCGAAACCGCATGGGCTCGTTCAGCACGCCTCGCTGGCGGAGGGAAGTCAGGATCCTTCGCACCATCGAGACCGACACCGCCCAACCCTCTCGCCGCAACAGCACGGTCAGCTTGTCCTTGCCCCAGCGCGGATACTGCTCCCGCAGGCGCCGCACCCGTTCGGCCTGCGCCCCTGACCAGATCGGCTACCACCGATGGTGGGCCCGGTGCGAACGGTCATCTTGGGTGGTCAGGTCCTCCGGATCGTAGCGCGGCTTCCACCGCTGAAAAGCCTGCCAGCTGACCCCGAAATGGTGACAGGTCAAAGCCACGTTCCTTCCGTGGGAAGCATAGTAATCGAACCAGGCCAACCGCTTGCGAGCCGCCCGGCTCAGTTCGGCCGCGCCCCGCTCCCGGGACCTGGAGCAGGGTAGT
>DATEKC010000067.1:0-9441 GCA_035277665.1 Terriglobia bacterium | reverse complement strand
TGCAGGTTCGTCCCGCATCGACCTGGTGTATGGCCGCAATGATCTCTGCCTCTGTGGCCTTCCGCTTTGACATCCCTGCCTCCCTCCTAAAACCCCCAAAATCGTATCTGATTTTGGTACAGTTTTGGGGGAGCAGGTCAGAAAGTTTCTATCTGACCGAATATGCAACTGAGGACAATGAGCCCTGCACAAGAAGAACAAAATAGAATTGCAGCCGCCATTCATATTTTCGCTGACAGGAATGACGACCGCAAAATGCCTGGTTTTTCCGCACGCCATGCGATTGCTGTGATGATGATCCTGTGGTGCGCGACGGGTCTGACTGCGGCACAACGCTCCACACGCCAAAGCGGATTTCGGGGGCGGGAGATTTTTGTGCAAAAATGCGCAGTCTGCCATCACATGGGCAGCGGCACGCGTGCTCCGCTGCCGAGCGCGCTTCGCCAAATGCCGGCTGAACGGATCATCCAAGCCCTTCAAACGGGTGTTATGAAAGCACAAGGCTCTCAGCTTAAGCCCGGCGAGCAGCAGGCCGTGGCGGATTTTCTGGCCGGAAGGCACAAGGCAGCCGCCAGGGTTACAACCGGGTATTGCACGGAGACTTCCTCAAGTCTTGCAGGCGCCACGAATTGGAATGGGTGGGGTAATGGTCCGGAGAACACCCGGTCCCAATCCTTGAGGGCTGGTGACCTGGGTCGAGGTCAAATTAAGGAATTGATGGTGAAGTGGGCGTTTGGTTTCCCAGAGGGTTCCACAGCTCAGCCGGCTGTTTATGATGGTCATGTCCTGGTTGGTAGTAACGGCGGGCGGGTTTTTTCATTGAATGCGCGGACGGGATGCATCGAGTGGGTATTTAGAGCCTCTTCGGGCATCCGGGCCGCCATTTCAGTTTCACCCAAACGCAAGTTAGCCTATGTGGTCGATACTGAAACTGATGTTTATGCCATCAAGGTGGCGTCCGGAACCCTGGTTTGGAAAAGTCATGTTGGTGTACACCCTCTAGCCAGAATCACAGGCGCTCCGCTGCTCTCGAATGGGCGATTATTCGTTCCTATTTCGTCGGGTGAGGAAGGTGCAGCTACAAATCCTTATTACGCTTGTTGCACCTTTCGCGGAGGAGTTGTTGCCCTTGACGCGGCCAGTGGAAAACAGATTTGGCATGCCTATTCAATCACGACTTCTCCGAAGCGGACCGGCAAGAATGCATTGGGCGTTCCAACCTGGGGCCCATCGGGGGCGGCGGTGTGGTCTGCGCCCACAGCAGATGTGAAGCGCCACGCAATCTATGTTGGAACCGGAAACAACTATTCCGACCCCGCCGATAGGTCTTCCGACGCCATCCTGGCCATTGACATGAACACCGGGCGTCGCTTGTGGTCGAAACAGTTGACTCCTGAGGACAGTTGGACAGTGGCCTGTCTGCGGTCAACTTCGCTTGATAGAACGAACTGCCCGCCCCATGCGGGAGACGATGCAGATTTTGGATCCTCTCCAATTCTGGTTTCGTTGCCACATGGACGAAACCTGATTGTTGCGGGCCAGAAATCAGGGATAGTGTATGCATTGGACCCAGACCATGATGGAAAGGTCGTCTGGAAAGCCCGTATCGGAAAAGGAGGGCCGGAAGGCGGCGTCGAGTGGGGCGGAGCTGCAGATGGAAGGCGGGCGTTTTTCCCTGTGTCAGACTGGGTCCGGTCGAAAGCGAGTGCCGGAGGTGGGCTTGCCGCACTTAATGCCGCCACAGGTGCTACATTGTGGCGCGCAGGGCCGGTCGATGGCGATTGCGGCAGCAGGCCGGGATGCGGCGCCGCACAGATTGCTCCCATTACAGTCATTCCCGGAGTGGTCTTTTCCGGGTCGATGGATGGTCACCTGCGGGCGTATGACATGCGCAACGGACGAGTGATCTGGGACTTTAATACCGCGAGAGATTTTAAAACTGTGGATGGCGTCCAGGCGCACGGCGGCTCACTGAACAAGAGCGGTCCCACGGTGGCTGGCGGGATGGTTTACGTCGAGAGTGGAAATTTTGTAGGTATGCCTGGAAATGTCCTGCTTGCGCTATCGGTGCGTGGAAAATAAAATCTCTCTCGAATTCTACCAGGAAAGCGCCTGAGGGTTCGTCCTCGTAGTATTAAGTCGTGATCTTGCGGGGCGCTGACTGGCAAAAAAGAGTCGGAATGCGCTTCCGGCGCAGCGGTGCCTGGGAAGGAGGAAAATGGAGCGGAGAACTTATTTAAAAGCCATGCTGGCAGGAGCTGGTGCGATGGCAATTCCAGCCGCAGCACAAGACTCCGGATCCCTCGCGGAGCGCATCAGGCATACCGATCCAGGCAAATACCATCGGAGCCGTTCACATAACAGCGCGGGAGATATGGCTTGCGAGCGCCTCCTGCAAAGCAGTGATATGACGACGAACTTGTTTTTTATCGACCGTTGCGAAATCATGCCCGGGGGTGGCGTCGGCCACCACTTTCATAATCACTGTGAGGAGATGTTTATCATCTTTGACAGCGAAGCACAATTTACGATCAACGGACGCACGTCTTTACTGAAAGGTCCGGCCGGGGCTCCCTGCCGAATGGGTCATTCTCATGCTATTTATAATCCCACAGACAAGCCTGTTCAATTTCTGAATATCAACGTCTCCGCCGTCAAGGGACGATATGACGCGTTTAATCTGAACGACGCTCGTGTCGGGGCCCCTCTCGATCCGATTCCGGTGTTTATGCATGTGCATTTTGGCAGAGAGGCGTTCAATCCCACTCCGGGACACCGGCGCCCGACCCGATCAAATGAGGTGATGGACGAACCCAGCAGCCTTCTGTGGACGGTTGCGAACTATCTCGGTGGTCAGGGTACGGTACAATATCGCCGATGTCTCCCTCCCGAGGTGTTTCTTACCAACTGGTCTTATGTGGACCACCTCATTCTTCCCGCAGGAACTTCGGAAGGGCGCCATCGGCATGTCGGCGTGGAGGAAGTTTATTACGTGATGAATGGCGATGGTGAGTTGCTGCTGAATGGGAAGGCCGCTCCAATTACGAAGGGAGATGTAGTGCCGGTGTTGCTGGGAGAAGTCCACTCATTCCGCAATAACGGTTCGCAGGATCTCGAACTATTGATCATCGGTGTCGCTGCCCAGAAATGGGTGCTGGACACCGAGGAAGTGGCGTGACATTATGCCCCTGCAGCGCAAGACGAAACAGCTTCAAGGTGGATAAGGTTCCGAGTTTAACCTGGCGCCGCAGCATTCATTGGCGACCGATTAGGGGAAAATAGATGGAGCGGAGAACCTATCTGAAGGCAATGCTTGGAGGAGCGGGTGTGATGGCATCACCAGCGGCAGCACAAGAGCCGAATACGCTGGCGGCGCGTATCAAGCACACCGATCCCAGTAAATATCGAATGTACCATTCGCACGGGAACCCTGGTTATATGGCTTGCCAGACTCCCTCCTTTCTTGTGAATAGCGATTTGACGACCAACCTGTTCTTTTTGGATCGCTGCCGGATGATGCCTGGCGGCGGAGTCGGCCATCATTTTCACAATCGCTGTGAAGAAATGTTCATCATATTGGGCGGTGAGGCACAATTTACAATTAATGGGCGCACATCCACGCTGAAAGGGCCGGCAGGAGCTCCTTGTGTGATGGGCCACTCTCATGCGATTTATAACCCCTCGAACAGGCCGATTGAATTTCTGAACATCAATGTTTCTGCAGTCAAGGGTCGCTACGATGCCTTCAACCTTAACGACCCCCGGATTGGCGCGCCGCTTGATCCAATCCCCGTCTTCATGACCATGCGGTTGTATAAGGAACTGCTTCAACCTATGAATGCATATCTCGGCGGCAAGGGAACGGTTAGGTATCGTCGGGCCCTTCACCCGGAAATATTCCGTACGAACTGGTCCTATGTGGACCATCTTCTGCTGCCCCCAGGCACATCGGAAGGCCGCCATCGTCACATTGGCGTCGAGGAAGTCTATTACGTCATGAACGGAAACGGCGAAGTGGAATTGAACAATGAGACGTCTGCGATTCACACAGGAGATGCTGTTCCGGTACTACTTCGGGATGTGCATTCGTTCCGCAATAATAGTTCGCAAGATATCGAATTGATGATCATTGGCATCGCTGCGCAGAAATGGGTGCTGGACACCGAGGAAGTGAAATAATGCATCGGAGCCGTCTCCAGCAAAGATTCAAGGACGGATATCCTGATTCAAGGTGGTACAACATGTCAAAAGGTGGAAGTTTGCCCGGTGTGATGAAAGTTATCGCTGGACTGATGCTGGTTTTCGCCGTGCCTTTTGTGCTTGCAGCGGCCACCAGCCCCCTGCAGGTTTATTTTATTGATGTTGAAGGCGGTCAGGCGACATTGTTTGTTTCTCCTTCAGGCCAATCGATGCTGGTTGATACTGGCTGGGCAGGCTATGATGGGCGCGACGCAAAGCGCATTGTGGCAGCGGCTCACGATGCCGGAATTCATCAGATTGATTATCTCGTGATCACTCACTACCATGCTGACCACGTGGGTGGAGTGCCTCAGCTCGCCGCCCTCATTCCCATCAAGAATTTCGTCGATCACGGTCAATCGGTGGAGACCAAGCCCCAGGCGGAAGCACTTTACAAGGCTTACCTGGAGGCCCGCGCGAAGGGGCACCACATCCTTGCCAAACCGGGCTTGCGAATTCCCATTCAGGGGATGCAGGTTACCGTTTTGACTGCGGCAGGTAAGGACATCGGCCATTCTCTACCCGGGGGAGGAGAATCCAATCCTTACTGCTCTGCTCAGGAGCCCAAGAGGCTGGATCGTTCGGAAAACGCCCAATCTATAGGAGTGCTGCTCACTTATGGGAAATTCCGAATGATTGACCTTGGCGACCTCCCGAGCTGGCCGGGCGAGCATGGTCTTGTTTGCCCGACAAACCGCGTCGGCCACGTGGAGGTTTATCTCAGCACGCAACACGCCTACAACGAGTCAGGTGCGGCGTTTCTGGTTGATGCCTTGCGGCCCATTGTAGCGATCGCCGACAACGGGTCCCACAAGGGCGGAGCTCCCGAAGCGTTACAAGTGATCCAGCATTCGCCGGGACTGCAAGGTTTTTGGGACATCCATTTCTCCGACTCTGCGGACAAGGATCTCAACGCGCAACCGCCCTTCATCGCCAATCTCACGGACAATCCGGACCATGGATATTGGATCAAGATGACCGCGCATTCGGATGGCACGTTTACGGTTGCGAACCAGCGCAATGGAGAAAGCAAGACTTACCATCCGCGAAAGTGAACTCGAATGATTCGTGGCCTCGATTAGCACACGGATCTTAAATGGAATAGATCTTTGGGAATCCTAGAACGACGATGATGCCGAGCTACATTCGACAATCCGTTTGCGTCCCCTCAGACCGCCGTACCCCCTGGTACAAGAACACTTTTCCAACCTATATGGGAATTTTTCTCTGGGTTGGGTTCTATCTGAAGCTTGCGGCGCCGACCATCGGCAGCGCCAGCGTTTACGTTTGCCTTTGGGGTTTGTTGGTGGCCGGGGTTCTGTGTTTTGCCCTTTATTACTACGTGCCGGCAATGCTGGGAATGAAGACAGGCCATCCTCTCTATGTGGTTGGCAGCTCCACCTTTGGCGCCACGGGCGGTTATCTGATTCCAGGCCTGCTGATGGGATTGCTGCAGTTGGGCTGGGTTGCCGTGGTTGCTTCCGTTTCCGCCGGCTTCATCCTGGCTGGCCTGCATCAAACCTCAAAGGTGCTGTTCACTGTCATCGTGATCATTTGGGTTTACAGCCTCGCCTGGGTTGCAATCAAAGGTATCCGTTACGTTGGCCAGGCAGCCAAGTATTTGAACTGGATCCCACTCATCATGATTGTCATCGTGTTTTGGACCAACAGGGGCGGAGTTGCGCATTACACACCCCCGCATAACGACTCTCTTGCCGGCTTTCTGGGCGTGCTGACCATTGTGATCGGTTACTTTGCAACAGCCGGAGCGGCAGGGGCCGATTTCGGAATGAACAACCGCAATTCAAAGGATGTTGTCCTCGGTGGCATCTTTGGCATTGTTCTGGGAGTTGTGATTGCCGGTGGGCTGCCCATTCTATCTGTCGCGGGATATATCGGCAGAGGGGCCGGACCGCCAAGTTATGATTACTCCGCTGCAATCGCCAGCGTTGGAGCTCTGGCATCCATCATGTTCTTCCTTTTTGCCGCGGCATCGATGGTGCCTACGTGTTTTTCTTCCTTCATTGCGTCGAACAGCTTCAGCACCATGCTGCCACAGATCCCTCGCAGCGTTTCGACACTTGCGGGCGTGACCCTCAGCGCCATTCTTGCCATCACCGGAGTGGCTGCAAATCTCGTGGGTTTCTTCACGGTGGTCGGCGCATCCTTTGGGCCCATTTGTGGCGCCATGGCCGCGGATTACCTTTTTGCCGGAGAGCGCTGGTCAGGGCCGCGCAGGGGAATCAACTGGGCTGGTTATATCGCCTGGGCAGTCGGCTTCCTGGTCGGTATTCCCGATCACTTGCCGGGTGTACCGGCTGCTTGGGTAAGAGCCGACGATCCCGCAATGCTGTACTCGTTCATAGTTGGCTTTTTCATCTATCTGGCCCTGGCCGCGGCGGGATTTCGTCCCCCGGTCATCGGCAAGGAGGAAGAAAGGCCTGCCGCCGCCGTGAGCAGTGAGGTATGAATTCCATAGCGGCCGGAGTGTTTCAAGCTTCAACACAACCCCGCCCACGGGTTCCTCACGTTTACTGGACTAACGAGCCAACAGCGGGAAAAAGTCGAGGAGGTATTAGATGGCAAGAAGTCTGAAAGTAGTGGACGCACACGCACACCTGGGAGAATGTTGCGTTTTCGGATTGCTGAGCACCGAGGAGCAATTGCTACGCCGGATGGATGAGAGCGGCGTTGATGCCACGATCGTACAGCCCTTTCCCGGAGCAACGAATGCTGCGGAGACTCACGACCGCATCGCTGAGATGTGTGCAAAACATCCGGGACGCTTCTTCGGCTTGGCAAGCGTCAGCCCCCACGGCGATCACGACGCGTACCGCAGGGAAATTGAGAGGTGTGTTCGAGACCTGAATTTTGTTGGGGTCAAACTTCACACTATTGGCCATGGCGTAAACCCGCTCTCGGAAGACGGCGATCTGGTGTTTTCAACAGCGCATGAACTGGGAATCCCCGCGATGGTTCACACCGGGCCGGGCATTCCTTTTGCATTGCCTTCACTGTGCATTCCGGCGGCCCAGAAATATCCGGGCTTGAAAATCGTCCTGGCGCATGCAGGGTTTTCAGTTTTTTCGGCTGAAGCCCAGGTAGCTGCTTCGGTATGTGGGAACCTGTACCTGGAAACTTCCTGGTGCATCGGTGAGGATATCCGCTGGATGATCTCCACCATTGGCCAGGATCGTGTGATGATGGGCTCCGACCTGACCACCAATGTCCCGGTGGAAGTGGCGAAATACCGGGCATTGGATCTCGAACCGGAAGTTTATGACAAGGCGATGGGCGGCAATGCCGTCGAAGTATTCAAGCTATCGTCGCGAGGTGAAAATGTTCGTGCTGCACGTGGAACTTCAAGTGAAACCACAAGCTGAACAAAAGCTGGAAAAGACCTACAAGGAAACGTTCCGGCCGGCTGTTTCACAGCAGGAAGGCTTTCGCGCCGTCGGCCTGTTGCGTCCTCTGGACAAGGCAGAGGACTACATGCTGACCCTTCTGTTTGAAGACCGGTCCCGCCAACAGAAATGGGTGGCGACCGACCTTCACCAGCAAGTCTGGCCACAGATAGAAAGCCTCTGTACTGGGTATGCAGTTAAAAGCTATGACACCGTTTAGGCTGGGGAACGGGTTCATGGAGATGATGTCGTACGAGGAGGCGGCAACAACAAGCCTCTGACGCCGAGTCCTTGCGCCCGGGCAATACCAGATTGTCAGGTTGAATTTCTTGCGGCAGCGCGGGGCCATTCGGTACGGCGAAAGGGGGCGTTGCGGAGGCTGGTCATTTTCCTGGTGCTGCTCGCGTTTCGGCGCCGTTCAGCGCCCCTAAAAATCCCCGCACAGGGTGATCGGCAAGCTTTCTTGATATCTCTTGAGCAGCCTTCAACACTTCGGCACCGACGTTGGGCATTTCCTCTGGAGCAAGCCTGCCGATGGGAGCAAAAATACATACAGCGGCGGCCACCCCGCCGATATGGTTGAAGATAGGCGACGCTACACATCGGACGCCTAATTCATGCTCCTCGTCATCGGTCGAAAACCCCAGCCTCCTGGATTCGGTAAATTGTGCTTTCAGAAGCTCCATTGAGCACAATGTGTTCCGGTTATGTCTTGGGAGGCCTCGAGTTCTGACTAAGCTTTCCATTTCCGAATCAGTCAGATAGCTGATCAACGCTTTGCCCACGGCCGTACAATGCAAGTCGAAATGCCTTCCCACCCAGGAGTCCAAACGCAAGCCGGGGATCTCGGACCGGTCGATAATGCGCACCTCAGACCCTTCGCGGATTCCTATCTGCGCTACCATCCCCAATTTTTGGGAAAGAGCCCGAATATGCGGTGAACAGAGTTGTTTCAGATCGGATTCGGCGCCGGCATTTGTGGCGAAGGGCGGGGCATTTGTTCCCAGGAAATAGAGGTGCTCCCCGGCTTTTCGTCTCACAAAGTTGCGTTTAGCCAGTGTTGTAACAAGATAGTAGGCGCTGCTCTTAGGAATTGAGAGCCTTCGGCTGATTGTTGTGATCGTCATACCTGTCGAGGCCGACGCCAACAACTCAAGCAAGTTTAGCGCGCGGTCTACGGATGGAACCGCTTTCTTGGTACTACTGATATCCATTTCTTATAATTTCTGCCCCAGACCACAACGTTCGCTTGTAGAGACTATTACAAATTTGAGTATTGATGTCAAGCATTACTGTCCCCTTTCGGTCCAAGTTTTGCCATTGAGGATGATGTGCAATAATGGCCACGCCAGGCCAAGGTCCAATAGACAAATCCGGCGGTTGTTGGCTCGTTAGGGTTCTGAGATTTCGGGCATCCCTTGCTCCCTAAACTTGGCGTTGTTTTGATCTTTGACGAATTTGGGAGGCCGGTTGCAATGCTATGACGTATAGCGTGACCCCATAGCGTCATTAATTATTGAGAGTATAGAAAAATCTCTGGAGATGACACTTATGCATGCTTCAAAATCCGCCATGCGTTTCTTTGCAGCCGTTTGTTGCCTTGTTTGTGTTTGTCCACCCTTGCTTCAGGCTCAGAAGGAGACCACCGAACTGGATTTGGTCCCGAAGCCTGCCCGCGTTGAAATTCAATCCGGCGCGTTTGAATTCGGACCGGAGACCCGGATTTATCTGGAAACCGGGGACCGCGACGCTCATTGGGTGGGCGAATATCTTTCCCGGCTGCTCTCCGGGCCGATGG
>DATEKC010000066.1:0-3606 GCA_035277665.1 Terriglobia bacterium | reverse complement strand
CGCCGGTTCGTAGCGAAATTCAAATAGGAGGAATTATGGCATCGGTAAATTCCATCATCCCCGAAAAGTTGATCGCACTGGCGAAAGAAAAAGGGGCCTGCCAGGAAGCTATTGAGTGGCTCCAAGAGAAACCGAGACGGTTCGTTGATCTGGCCAAAAAAGAAAGCTGGGCACACTGGACAGTTGAACGTCTCCTTTCCGCCCCGGCACAGAAGGCTTACTTCAAGGCCATCGCCCCGGCACAGAAGGCTTACTTCAAGGCCATCACCCCGGCACAGAAGGCTTACTTCAAGGCCATCACCACGGCATGGAAGGCTTACCGCGAGGCCACTGCCACGGCCTTAGCCGACCTTCTGGAGAAGGAACTGCCGAAATATTTCCAACAATAGCGAAATTCAAATAGGAGAGACAGAGCGAATGATTACCATAACCGTCACCAAGACCAGCACGATTGAGTACAAAGTTGCCGAGAGTTTCGTCAAGACCGAGAAGCCGACCGACAAAGTTAAGCAATCCCAATACGGCGACAGGACGGAAGTTCTCTTCGAGAGAACCTACGAAACCCACGAAGTTCCGAGGACAAAGGAGCAAGAAATCAAGGTCTTTGAGCAGCGAATCGAAGATTCCAAGTTCGATCTCGCAGCCGTAATCTCTGCCGTTAACGGACTTTAATCGAATAGGAGACAATCAATGGGAAGCCACGCAGAAACCAATCTTACCGACGACCAAATGGCGACAAATGCCGAGCCATTCTTAACCGTCAACAACACAGCGATGGCACTCGTCGCGGCCGCCGAAGCCGAAGTCAAAGCTCAGTGCGCAATGGCCATCAAGTTTCCCCGCGACCTCGATGTGGTGCGCGAGAAGCTGCTGAAGGAATGCAAGCGGCCATCCTTCGCCCGCTCAGCGCTCTACGCCAAGCCGGTTGGCAATTCCAAGGTTACTGGCCTTTCCATCCGCTTTGCCGAGGCCGCAATCGCCAGCATGGGACACATCCACACCACCATCAAGACCCTAGCCGAGACGCCGGAATACCGCAAAATCGAAATCCGCGTCTGGGACGCGCAGAACATGATCTCCTACGCGGACGAAGCGACCATCGAAAAGACCATTGAGCGCCGGTCAATTCCCAAAGGGCAGGAATATATTCGCACCCGGCTCAACACTTCGGGCGACCTGCTATACATCATCCGGGCCACTGAGGACGATCTGCTCAACAAGGTCAATTCCGCGAAGTCAAAAAGTATCCGCAACTCCGGCTTGCGCATGGTTCCCGGCTGGCTCCTCGATGAGTGCAAGGGCGCCGTGTCCGCAACCGCCCGCGATGCCGACGCTGCCGATCCCGACGCCGCCAAGAAGCAAATTTTCGATTCCTTCGCGCAGCTTGGCGTCTCGGTCGATGATATCAAAAAGTACCTGGGGCACGATGCCGCAACCCTTCAGCCTGCCGAGCTTCAGGTCTTGCGCGAACTGTTTGTGGCCGTCCGCGACGGAGAAACCACGCTTGCAGCCATCTTCCGCCAGCGTGAGCAAGACGCCAGCACCGCGCCGTCCGGCAAACGCACCAAAGCTTTGAAAGAGAGACTGAAGAGTTCCTCCCAGGAAACCGGAGAAACAGAGGGGCGCAGAATCCCGCCTGAAATTCCCGCGGCCGATAAACCCCAGGAAGCCCCATTCAATCTGCAACCGCCTGCGCCCTCACCGGCTGACTGGATTCCCCGCCCTCCTGACAATGAATGCACCATTGGCCGGGACAGCATAGCCAGGATTGACCCCAAAGAAGGCACGAAGGGCAAATACTGGCTGGCTGAAAACGGTTCGGGCGGCAGGCTGACGGTGTTTGACAAACAGGTGGCCGCACACGTCGCTTCAATGCTCAACCGCGACCTGCTGGTGGCCGTGAAGAAATCGGGCCAGTACACCAATCTCGTGGCAATCAAGACTTTGGAGGCGATATGAAGAGTTTAGAAAATGGCGCGATCACTGATCAGTTCTTTCGTCTGAAAATTGTTAGGGAGAAGCCCGATGAAGGCGTTGAGGCGTGGACAGCCGTATATGAAAACGGCGGAAATCACGTAGCAATATCATCCCCCACACTCGGCGCCCTCTCTGAATCTTACGAACAACTTACGGGTTTTGTCTTCCAGAGGGAAAAGGCTCAGCACGTCGTCATAACCCCGTATCGAGCATCAGACTCGGAGGCCAAGCACAAACAGAAAGGCGTTGGCGACGGCTCTGCTGCAACGGAGGCCCTATGAGGCCACCGGGCCACAAACTTTCGAACCTTGGGCCTTCCTGCTCACTGGGAACGGCCATCAGGAGGGAATCGTGACAGTAACTACCGTTGCAAACAAAGAGCGTCCCATTCTGTTCTCTGGCGAAATGGTCAGGGCAATTCTCGAAGGCCGCAAGACCCAGGCGCGGCGTATTATGAAGCCGCAGCCAGTTCAGGTAGGGAGAGTCTGGTCATGGAAGACTTGCTCGTGGACGGATACTGGCAGAATTCTCGTAGGAACATTGGACACGCCATTGGACATCTGCCCATACGGCCAGCCCGGCGACCGGCTATGGGTGAAGGAAACCTTTTCGAGATGCGGCTGTGACGGATGCCTTTCAGTGTGGCCGAAATTCAACGATCACAAAGTTAGGTACAGAGAAGGTTACGGAGGCCCTTCTGGCATCGTGTTCCGTCCCTCCATCTTCATGCCCCGCTGGGCCTCCAGAATCACCCTGGAGATCGTCAGCGTCCGGGTTGAGCGGGTGCGGGAGATTAACGAATCGGACGCCCGCGCTGAGGGATTTGAAAAGGAATTTAGAACCGTCGTGATGCGCCCCGATGGAGGGCCAAATTATCACATTCCGTTGAGTCATAGAGGCGGATTCGTTAATGGATGGGAACGCCGCAACGCCAAGCGCGGCTACGGATGGGACAGCAACCCTTGGGTCTGGGTGATCGAGTTCAAGAGGCTGGAGGCGAAATGACCAATCCCACGAATGAAGAAATCCAGGCGGCGATGAAGGTTATCGCCAACGAATGCTCCAAGCGCGACTATGCTTTCATAGCCTTTGCCGCGCACCTGCCTCCAGACGGCTCGCCTCCTATGTTCGCGTACAACGTCAGCGGAGGCAGTCGCGCCGTGGCGGAAGTCTTTCGGGAGGCCGCAGACCTCCTTGAGCGCGGCTTCGAAGCTGGCGCCGCGACCGTGATCCATGCGGAGAGGGTGAATTGATGTCGAGCCTGGAGAATGACTTCCTCACCCTCTGCCGCCTGATGAAGCTCCCGGAGCCGCTGCGCGAGCACAGGTTCATGCTCAGCAGGCGCTACAGGTTTGACGCGGCTTGGCCAGACAAAAAGATTGCGGTCGAACTTGAGGGCGGCATCTGGACGCGCGGCGCCCACGTCAGAGGAAAGCACTTCGAGTCAGACGCACGAAAGTACAATTTCGCCACGCTGGCAGGATGGAAGGTTTTCAGGTTCACCGCCGGCATGATCCGCTCCGGCGAGGCGGTCAGAACCGTGATGGAGGCGATGGAATTGAATCATGGAGCCCTTTCAGGGCCGCCAGCCAAATCCAAGGCGGGGTCTTAGCAAGTCAGGTGCTAGGT
>DATEKC010000065.1:0-12065 GCA_035277665.1 Terriglobia bacterium | reverse complement strand
TCACGGGCGCGGCGGGAATTTTTCTGCTGGCATTCCTCACCCTCCTGTTGTATTTAATAGTCACTCCGCTGGAAGAGCGGGAGCTGCGGGAACAATACGGTCCCGAATACGAAATTTACGCGCGCACAGTGCCCCGGTTTCTTCCCCGCCTCCGGCGAAAGTCACAGAAATCATCGTAATCTGGAGGTTCCCATGCGAAGCTTGATTCAAGCGGTCCTGCTTGCGGGCCTCATGGTGTGGTCCTGGCCATTGGCCGCACAGCAAGAACACAGTTGCGCAAATTATTCCATCATTGTCGGCTCTCCTGAAGACCAGCTGATGCTGGCCGTCAACGGAACTGATGATCCCAACGCCAAAGTTGCCGCCCTCGAAAAGTTTGCTCAGGAACATCAGAATTCCAACTACCTGCATTGCGCGGAACAGCTTCTGACAAAGAGTTACGTCAAGCTCAAACAGAACGATCAGGCCATCGCCGCCGGCGAGAAGGCCGTGGCCGCAGGCTATCTGGATGTTCCCTTCCTCGAAGATATCATTCAGGCCTATCTGGCAAGCGGCAAGAACAGC
This sequence comes from Terriglobia bacterium, assembly GCA_035277665.1. GTDB lineage: Bacteria > Acidobacteriota > Terriglobia > UBA7540 > UBA7540 > SCRD01. Next base: position 11,501 of record DATEKC010000065.1, on the reverse strand, counting down.
AGCGACGCCCTCACGCTCATCATGAAGGCGCCTGCCCAAATCAAGGCTGAGACGGTTGTTGCCCGGACTCCCACGGAAAGTGACGCACAGTATGAAGCCGCAACCAAGAGCGCCCTGGAACGGGCCGGGAATGACACCGACTACATGGTCTATGCCTTTTTCGGACTGCTTTCCCGCGTCACGGACCCCGGCGAGCAGATCAAGGCGCTGGACCAGTTTACCCAGGCCTATCCCGAGGCCGCCCAGAAGCAGGCAGGCCAGTTGAATTACCGCTACGCGGTGGCCTACACACAGTCCAACCAGATTGAGAAGGCCGATGAGCACGCCGAGAAGGCCATCGCCGCCGAACCCAACAACGTCCAGGCCCTGAACCTTGTGGCCTATGATTACGCCCTGCGTCGGCGCGTCAATCAGGCCAAAGCCGCCGAATACGCCACCAAAGCCCTTGCCCTGGTTACCCAAATGAAGAAACCGGAAGGATTTTCAGACGTGGCGTTTGCGAGCCAGCAGAACACCCAGGAGGGCATGGCCCACCTGACCATCGGCTTTTTGGACCTTCAGAAGACCGGAGCGGCCCACCACACCGCCGGCGCTATCAGGCAGTTGAAGCAGGCCGCAGAACTCCTGAGCGCCATTCCCGAATTGCAGGGCGAAGCCTACTATTTCCTCGGCTATTCCTACGAGGCCGATTATCCGCCACAGCATCGCCTGGCCATGGCGGCGCTGGAAAACGCGATCAAAATCCAGAACTCGATGCAGGGCCAGGCCCGCGAGCTGCTGGCTAAAATCAGGAGCGTCGCCCAGTAGGTCCGACGGCAGAGATCGTCCCCGCGCCTGAAATTGGGCTGGACACCCGGAATGAATCGCGGCAGGATAAAAAGAACCATAAGTTTGCATCGGCCCGGTAGAAGCGCCACCACCGAAACAGAGGTGGGCCTGGGCCAAAGGAAAGGGGCAAAAATGAAGAAACTCGCATTAACGCTTGCAGGAACGCTTGTGCTGCTGGCGGTTGCCTGCAGCCAGCAACCTTCCAGCACCAGTTCCCAGCAAAGCTCGACGACGGAGCAAAGCCAGGCGGCCGCTCCTGCAGCGAACGCCAACACCTTTTCAGGGGAAATCATGGACAGCATGTGCGCGGGGATGGGCGGGCACGAACAGATGATCCAGAGCGGAAAAGTGAAAAACGCGAAGGATTGCACCACTGAGTGCGTGAAGATGGGCGCCACCTACGTCCTCTATGACCCCGCTTCAAAGGCCACCTATCAACTCGATGACCAGAAGACGCCCGCGCAATTTGCCGGTGAAAAGGTGAATGTCAGCGGGTCACTCGATGCCGCCACGAAGACGATTCACGTGGAAAAAATCACGGCAGCGACAACCTGAAGCGCCCTGGACGCAGGCAGCGGTGCGCGCCCAATTCCAATCTGAACCCTTCCACGGCCACAACCCTTCTGCTCCCTTCTCCTCTCTGGAACAGGGAGGGAGCAGAGGCTTACCCGAACGTGGCCGGACCGCGATGGGCGGCGACAGTAGGGTATAATGGCTCGAAACCTTCAGCCGAACGGTGTGCGCATGCGATACAACAACATTCTCGAGGCGATTGGCCGCACGCCCCTCATCAGGCTCAACCGCCTCGCGCGCGGGTTCAAAGCGCAGGTCTTTGCCAAGTGCGACTATCTGAATCCGGGCGGGAGCGTCAAAGACCGGATTGGCATCTCGATGATCGAAGATGCGGAAAAGCGCGGCGTGCTGAAGCCCGGCGGCACGATTATCGAAGGGACCTCGGGCAACACCGGCATGGGACTGGCGCTGGCGGCCATCATCAGGGGCTACAAGGTCGTCTTCACCATCACGGACAAGCAATCCAAGGAGAAGGTCGATTTGCTGAAAGCCATGGGCGCCGAAGTGATTGTGTGTCCCACGGCGGTGGCGCCGGAAGACCCGCGCAGTTACACTTCCGTGGCCAGAAAGCTCGCCAGCGAAGTTCCCAACTCGTTCTACGCCAATCAATACGATAATCCCGCCAACCCGGCCATTCATTTTGCGACCACCGGGCCGGAAATCTGGGAAGACAGCGAAGGGCGCATCACCCACTTCATCGCCGGCATGGGCACCGGCGGAACCATCACCGGCATCGGCCGCTATCTGAAAAAGCAGAACCCGGGCGTGAAGGTGATCGGCGTGGATCCCATGGGATCAATCCTGCACGATTTTTTCGCCAAAGGCACGGTTTGCAAAGCGGAAACCTACAAAGTGGAAGGCATTGGCGAAGATTTTCTACCCAAGGCCACAGACTTCAGCGTGATCGACGACATCGTGCAGGTGAATGACAAGGATTCGTTTCTTTGGGCGCGCAAACTGACCCGCATGGAGGCCATCTTTGCCGGAGGCTCTGCCGGCACGGCCATTGCAGGGGCCATGCAGGTCATTCCTGCGCTCACCGAAAACGACTTTGTGGTGGTCTTTATTCCGGACACCGGCATGCGCTATCTGAGCAAGATTTACAACGACGAATGGATGAGGGACAACCGCTACTTCGAATCCGGACTGCCGCTGACCGCCGCCGACATCGTGCAGGCCAAGTCCGCCATGGGGCAGCCGCGGGAACTTGTGAAGCTGGCGCCCTCGGACTCGCTGGCCGAGGCGCTCGACAGAATGCAGGCCCATGACTTTTCGCAGCTTCCGGTGTTTGAGGATGACACGCCCGTGGGCGCTCTGTATGAAGATGACATCCTGGATTTGACTCTCCAGGGCAAAAACTTCAAGAAGCTGGCGGTGCGCGAAGCCATGCGCGACGCCTTCCCGGTGCTGCCGCCTTCCGCCGTCATTGACCAGATCACGTCCTGCATCACGCGGGATTGCCCCGCCGTCTTCATCGACCTGGGCGAACACCGCTACGAGATCCTCACCAAGTATGATCTTCTCCACGCCATTGCCCGTCTGGTGCGGCAGCCGCAGTAAGGGCGCTGGCCCGAAGTTTGACAATTCCCTGCCCACACCTGAGAATGCTATTTAAGCTAAAGAAAAACAGGATTCGGGGGCAACTATGAGCAGTCGAATAAGTCCGCAGCAGGTGCTTGATGCGCTGAAGGGCGTCGAGGATGCGGCGCAACGCAAAGACATCGTTTCGCTGGGCTACGTGAAAGACGTTGAGGTCACATCCGACCGCACACTGATTGTGATCGAGACCAAAACTGCCGGGCCGCCGAAGGCGAATTCCCAGCTTGCCGCTGCCATTCGCAAGGCGGTTGAAGCCCTGGGCGTTCCCAAGGTGGAAGTTGAAATCGCCACTCCTTCGGCTTCCCCGCCGAAAGCGCAATCCAACCTGATTCCCCACGTCAAAAACACCATCGCCGTGGCCAGCGGCAAAGGCGGCGTCGGGAAGTCCACCGTTGCGGCCAACCTGGCCGTGGCGCTGCAGCGGCAGGGAGCAAGAGTCGGCCTGATGGATACGGACGTTTACGGGCCCAGCGTTCCGGCGCTGATGGGTGGCAAGCAGGAGCCGCACGTTGTGGAAGGCAAACTCGAGCCGCCGGTCGAATGGGGCATCAAGATCATCTCCATGGGCTATTTCCTTCCCCAGGATGAAGCGGTCATCTGGCGCGGCCCCATGCTGCACAAGACCATCCAGCAGTTTCTGGGCGATGTAAACTGGGGCGAGCTCGATTACCTGGTGATGGACCTTCCGCCGGGAACGGGCGACATCCAGCTGAGCCTTTCGCAGACCATCCCGCTTACCGGGGCCGTCATCGTATCCACGCCGCAGGACCTGGCGCTCGACGTGGCCTGGAAAGCGATTGCCATGTTCAAAAAATTAAACATTCCCATTCTGGGAATCGTCGAGAACATGAGTTATTATGAGTGCCCGCACTGCGGCGTCCGCGAGGACATTTTCGGGCACGGCGGGGCCAAAGCGGCGGCAGAACGCCTGAAGATCCCGTTTCTGGGGGAAATTCCGCTGGACCCGAAGATCCGTGTCCAGAGCGATGCGGGCCGACCGATTGCGCTGGATCTGAATTCACCGCTGGCGGAAGCTTACCAGGCCGTAGCCAGGGCCGTGGCGGAGCAGGTGACCCGGGTTGGCGAAGAGATTCCTCAGATTTTGACGGAGTGAGGACATGGCCTTACCTCCCAGGACCATCCGGCTGCACGGCGAAGACAACAATCTGGTGATTGAATGGGCTGATGGGCACCAAAGCGCGTATTCCTACCAGTATCTTCGTGACCGCTGCCCCTGCGCCACGTGCCTCGATTCCGAACCTGCGGCACCCGTCAAGGCCGGCCCGCTGCCGATGTTCGGTTCCGGCGCGCTGAAGCCACTGAAAGCGGAACTGGTGGGGCGCTATGCGTTGCAGATCTTTTGGAGCGACGGGCATTCTGCCGGCATCTACACGTTTGATTATTTGCGGGACCTCTGCCCGTGCCCCGATTGCGATTAGGGGCGGAAGAACGTCCGGCAACGGGGCCTTGCCGACAGACATAGACAAGCGTTGTAATCGGTGGACTTGCGGCTGGCGCGCCACGGGCGGTACTTTGCCGTGACGCACACGCGTGGACCCGGGAAAAGTTGACGGGGGAGACAATCATGTTCATCACTCGGGCTTCTTCGATGCTTTTTGGCGCGGCTTTCGTTTGCCCATTGCTGGTGCTTGCGGCGGCCGGCAGATCGCCCTCGCGATCTTCCGCCCGCGGCCTGCTGGTGGTGGACAACAAAGGCAACAATACATTGGGGATCGTGGACCCGGCAGCCGGCAAGGAAATCGCTACCGTTACTGAAACCGGCTTTACCGCCCACGAAGTTGCTGTGTCGCCGGATGGGAAAACGGCTTACGCACCGATTTACGGGAATTCCGGCGTCGGCAGCCCGGGGACCGATGGCCGCACGATTGACGTGATCGACCTTGCCAGGGGCAAGGTAGTTTCCACCATCGACCTCGGCCGCCCCATGCGCCCGCACTGCCCCCACTTTTCTCCCGCCGACGGGCTTCTCTACGTTTCGACGGAACTGGCGGACAGCGTCACCATCATTGATCCAAAGACCAACAAGATTGTGGGCTCCATTCCCACCGGGCAGCCTGAATCACACATGCTGGCTTTTTCGCACGATGGCCGGCGCATTTACACCGCCAACGTCGGCCCGGGCACAGTATCTGTACTCGACGTGGCGGCGCGAAAAACCCTGGCCATTATTCCCATCAGCAAACAGACCCAGCGAATCGCTGTCTCCAGGGACGACCGGTACGTTTTTACTTCGGACCAGACCAGCCCCCGCCTGGCCGTGATCAATACAGCCACCAACAAGGTGGCGCGCTGGGTGGAATTGCCCGGCACCGGCTACGGGACCGCAACCACGCCCGACGGCCGCTACCTGGTGGTGGCGGTGATCAACAAGAACAAGGTGGCGGTTGTGGACCTGAAAACCTGGAAGGTGACCCACACCATTGACGTTCCTGCCGCGCCGCAGGAGGTCATGGTCCGGCCGGATGGCGGCGTGGCGTTTGTCTCCTGCGACCACAGCCGGAAAATCGCCGTGATTGACCTCAAAGCCTGGAAGGTTGAAAAGGAAATCAACGCCGGCCCGGTTTGCGATGGCATGGCCTGGGCGGCAAGACGCTAAAGCATCCGGTTACCAACATTCGGTCATGGGAAGAGCAAAAATCACGCCTCGCCAAAACGACTGGATTCATTAATTGTAAAATCGAAATGGGCCCTGCCTAAATCTGCCGATCGCCTTCCCTTGACGGCAATTTTTCGCCTATGCTATAAGTCTAAGATCAAGGACTTGCCGTTAGTCTGGTCTGTGCAGTCGTTCCACTAAATTATTGGTTTTAATCTTGAGAACGTCCGGAATTCCAACCTTAAAGTGTGGGTTTCCCGGATGCGAGGAAGCAAAATGACCCCTCTCTCTCTGGTTCTGCTGTTGATTTCCCCTGCGGTTATTACTGTGGGCCTGGCGATCCGCCCAAGGCTGTTGATGAACGCTTACAAGCTCATTTCACAGGGGTTGACTCGCGTGCAGAAAAGCTGCAAGGCATCTGCATGGCCGGTGATCCAGGGCCGCGGCGCAGGATTCTGGCCCTCCCGGCGCCTGGTTGCGAAAGCCTCCATGGCCGGCGCCGCCCTGATTCTGCTGAGCGCAACGTCGGCGTTTGCCCAGACAGGCGGGGAGGCCGCGGGCGAAGCCAACCTGAAGCTCCCTGACTTCACCAAGGTCGATTTCCTGGGAATGAGCGGCCATCACCTGCTGCTCTTCGGCATCCTTTTCTGCATCTTCGGGCTGCTGTTCGGCCTCGCCATGTACACGCGGCTCAAGAACCTTCCCGTCCACCACACCATGGCGGACATCTCCGCGCTGATCTGGGAAACGTGCAAGACGTACCTGGTGCAGCAGGGCAAATTCCTGTTTCTGCTTTGGGTGTTCATTGCCGCAATCATCATTCTTTACTTTGGGGTGCTCCTCCATTACGCGGCGTTTCGCGTGATCATCATCCTGGCCTTCAGCGTGCTTGGCATCTGCGGAAGTTATGGCGTGGCGTGGTATGGCATTCGCGTAAACACCTTTGCCAATTCGCGCACGGCCTTTGCCAGCCTCGAGGGCAAGCCCTATCCCGTTTACAAGATTCCCGTGCGCGCCGGCATGAGCGTGGGCATGATGCTCATCAGCGTTGAGCTGCTGATGATGCTGATCATCCTGCTCTTTGTCCCGGGCGACTACGCCGGGCCGTGCTTCATCGGCTTCGCGATTGGGGAATCGCTGGGCGCCGCCGCGCTGCGAATTGCCGGGGGCATCTTCACCAAGATCGCGGACATCGGCGCCGACCTGATGAAGATCGTCTTTAAAATCAAGGAGGACGACGCGCGCAATCCGGGAGTGATTGCCGACTGCACAGGCGACAACGCCGGCGACTCCGTCGGCCCCAGCGCCGACGGCTTTGAGACTTACGGCGTGACCGGCGTGGCCCTGATCGCCTTCATCCTGCTGGGTGTCAAGGACCCGGTGATCCAGGTGCAACTGCTGGTCTGGATTTTCGTCGTCCGCGTTGTGATGCTGGTGGCTGCGGCGGCCGCGTATTATCTGAACGGCATTATTGCCAAAGCCCGATACGCAAACGCCGCTAAAATGAATTTTGAGTCGCCGCTCACCTGGCTGGTCTGGCTCACCTCGTTTGCCTCCATCGGGCTCACCTATCTGAGCTCGGCCTTCATCATTCCGGACCTTGGCGGCGATCCCTCGCTCTGGTGGAAGCTCTCCACCATCGTCTCCTGCGGAACGCTGGCCGGCGCGCTGATTCCCGAGCTGGTAAAAGTTTTCACTTCCACCGAGGCCCGGCACGTGAAGGAAGTGGTCACGTCTGCGCGCGAAGGCGGAGCCTCGCTCGACATTCTGTCGGGCTTTGTATCCGGCAATTTTTCCAGCTACTACCTGGGGCTCACCATGATGGTGCTGATGGCGGCCGGTTCGTGGGTGAGCGTGCGGGGGTTGGAACAGATCATGCTGGCGGCGCCGGTGTTTGCCTTTGGCCTGGTGGCTTTCGGCTTTCTGGGCATGGGACCGGTGACGATTGCGGTGGATTCCTACGGTCCGGTGGCGGACAACGCGCAGTCGGTCTATGAGCTGTCGCTGATCGAGCACGTTCCCAACATCGAGGCGGAAGTGAAACGTGATTTCAACATGGACGTGAACTTCGAGCAGGCCAAAGATATGCTGGAAGCCAACGACGGCGCCGGCAACACCTTCAAGGCCACGGCCAAGCCTGTGCTGATTGGCACGGCTGTGGTGGGTGCTACAACAATGATTTTCGCCACCATCATGGCCCTCACCAACGGTCTGACGACGAACGTGGACAAGCTCTCACTGCTCCACGCTCCTTTTGTTCTGGGATTGGTTTCCGGCGGGGCCATCATCTACTGGTTTACGGGGGCTTCGACGCAGGCCGTCACCACCGGCGCCTATCGCGCAGTCGAGTTCATCAAGGCCAACATCCGCTTGGAGGGAGTGGAAAAGGCGTCGGCGAGCGACAGCAAGAAGGTTGTGGCCATCTGCACTCAATACGCGCAGAGCGGCATGTTGAATATCTTCATCTCCGTCTTTTTCGTCACCTTGTCCTTCGCCTTCCTCGATCCTTTCTTCTTTATCGGCTACCTGATTTCGATTGCCATCTTCGGCCTCTATCAGGCCATCTTTATGGCTAACGCCGGCGGCGCCTGGGACAACGCCAAGAAGATTGTCGAAGTCGAGCTGAAGGAAAAAGGCACCGCCCTGCACGATGCCACGGTGGTGGGCGACACGGTGGGCGACCCGTTCAAAGACACCTCATCCGTGGCGCTGAACCCGATCATCAAATTCACTACTCTGTTTGGATTGCTGGCCGTCGAGCTGGCCGTCCGGCTGACAGCCACCAGCGGCCCCGGGCTCACGCACGCGCTGGCGGCCCTGTTCTTTGCCATCTCGTATTACTTTGTCTACCGCTCGTTCTACGGAATGCGCATCGGGGAAAACAGGAAAAAACAGCCCGTGACTGAATAAGCACGGGAGCTGATAAAACCACGCTGTGGAGGTCGGAGGCAACCGCCCAGGGCTAAAGTCCCTTGGCTTCGTTCTTGATCTTCCTGGCCAGTTTTTCGGCCTCGTCCGCCTTCTTCACGATTTCCAGCGAGAGCACGTTTTCGTTCGATTTCTCCACTTCCGCCTGGAGCGATTTGGCAAGGTCCGCAAGGTCCTGGGCGTGCTCTTTCAGCTTCTTGAAGTTGTAATCCATCAGGGCTTTTTGCTGTTTCTGGTTGCTCTTCGGAAAGTTCTCAGGCGACGGATTCTCAGTGGGCAAACGTCTCCGGCCCGGATATTGCTGCGCAGGGTTCTGGATCATCCCCCCGCCCTGATCAGTTGACTGCCCGTTCACATCAGAAGGTCGGCACAAGAGCGCCAGAAATATGAGGGCCAACATTATGATCAGGGCCTTCTTTACCGTCACTGAACGGAAACGCGGCCTCGGAGAGAAATGGGTAGTACGTGTCATGACCAAATACCCCTTTCCGGCGCTGCATCGCAGGACCGGCTGAAAACGGGCAACTGAATCTTGCCTTCATTTTAAACACCCGTCCCAAAACATACAATTTCAAATCGAAGGATATTCCCTCGCCACGCGCGTACGCCGGCAGTTGCGTTTGCCGGGCTACGGAAGGCCGGGTTTTGCGTTGAGCTTGACTTATGGCGAAACCCATGGAGTGCGGCAGCAAAGCTGCCGCCATGGAAAGAAGAAAAGGCGGCAGGTGGCCCTGCCGCAGTCCAGGGCGGTAGCTGGCGCTACCGCATTCCAGAGAGGGCGCTCTGAAAAGTGATGCGATTTGTGACGCATCAAGCTAGCGGTCGGTTTCCAGGAACTGGACGCCGTAGATTCTGCTGCGGCTCCCTTTCTTGCCATTGCAATTAACGACCCGGGCGCGGACCTCGATGTTTGCGCCCTTGCTGTCATAGGGGCAGGTAACCATGATTCCCTGGCCGGGCTGATACCATTTCTCGCTGATGAAGCAGAATCCGCCCTTGGAAATGTTCTCGCTTCTGGTGATTTCAACCCCGCCATCGTAATCACAAATCCTCACCGGCAACTGCAAGGCGACGCGCCTGAACCGCCGCTTTTCGGTTCTCACCGCAGGTGGATGCGCCGTGCCCGGCTGGGCATCCCTCCCCGGACCGGCGGATTCGGGAATCGCCATCGGCTTTTTCGCGTACGACCACTGGGAAATCGCGTTGCAGGATTCGCAATGCCTGCTGAGGATTCCGGAAGTTTCCAGGACTTCCACTTCCACCAGAGAGACTGCCAGCAGTTCCACCTGACCGCACTTCCGGCATTCCAGCAGGGCGTTGGATTTCTCGACTTCTCCGTGCTGAAGCGGCGGAAACTGAATGCCCCAGATGTCCTGGCCGGGGTGCAGATATTCCACGCCGTACTCCCCGCCCTGATCGGAAAAAGGCGAGACGGGCCCCACCACGCGGAATTCCGAAGACCGCCGGCTCATGGTGTTGGTAATGCTGAGCCTCTGGTCAGCCTGGAGCCTGTGTTTGGTCCGGATGCGCCCTCCGTGGCGGTTGAGGACAAGGGTCCGCGCCTCCGCCTGAAACGTTCTTCCTTTCGTGTCCGTGCCTTTCACCGTCAGCGGGATGGTCAGCAGGATACGGTCCGATCTCCGCTTTTCTTCCGGCATTCTCGCTCCACTCCAAAACAGCCCCACTGCACCGCTAGTTTATGTGCAACCGCCGCAAACTCGCAAGCGGTTCTAAAGCATGGCCCTGACATGTCGATAGATAGATTTGCGGGAGGAATGCGCCGGCCTGGTGAGGCTCAGGATTCTGGCGGGGAAAGGCGGCCATCCGCGGACGGAACTTCATCACAGACTGCAGGGGGCGCCCGCACGGTGAAGCCAATGCCCGCAAACCCGGCGATTCATGCATCCTGGAGGCTTATTTTGTGGGGAAAGAAAGAAGCTGTTATTGAACACAAGGCGCGGCAAAGCGAACGGATCAGCCTGGCATTGCCCGTCCAGGTGACCGGGAGCAACCTCTTTGGCGATGTCTTCCTGTGCGAAGGCTGGACCGAAGTGGTCAGCCAGAATGGCGCGCGAATCCGTTTGAAGCAGAACCTCGCCCCGGACCAGGAGATTACCATTCTCTGCACGGAAACCGGCCAGGAGGCTGTGGCGCGGGTAGTCGGCCGGGTCAATGAGAAGTCAAAACAGAACGTCTATGGCGTTATGCTGCTGGATCCGGAGAAGCATCCCTGGGGCATCAACTTCCCCCCCAGGGGAGATTCCGCCGGCGCAGTGGGCAGGATAGTTTTGGAGTGCCTGGCTTGCCATGTGCGTGAACTCGTCTATCTGGACGGGTTTGAGCTCGAGGTGCTGGAATCGAGTGAAAGCCTTTCACGCTTTTGCAGGCGATGCACCGACACCACGATGTGGAAAAAATCATATGAGCCGCTTCCCGCTCCCCAACCGGAAATTGAAGCCGCTCCCGTAAGCGGCCAGGAGCGCCGCCGCGAGCTGCGCCGCGAAGTGCGGACGGTCGCCTGCATCCGCAGCCGCGAGTTTGGGGAAGAACTGGTCAAGGTCCGCAACGTCTCCCGCAGCGGGCTCTGTTTTGAAGGCCGCCGGGCCTATGTCAAGGACTGGAAAATCGAGGTGGCCATCCCTTTTTCATCCGGCGGCGGAAACATCTTTCTCCCCGCCCGCATCGCCCGCGTCCAGGACGTCCCGTCAGGCTCCATCACTCTCTTCGGCGTCGAATACGTCCGCCGGTAACCCCATCTACCCCTGAGCGACCCCCCAGGGCAGAGTGTGCCTCCCCCAGCATCTCCTATTAGTTCTCAGCCCTCTCCCTTGGGGAGAGACATCTGAGTTGTTTGGGTCAAGGATTTTTTAGGCATAGGTCATACATGGACCTCCCGTGTCGAGGGCGCGATGGTGGCGAGCCACAGGGGCGAGCGGCGCCGGCGCAGGGCCTCGAG
>DATEKC010000064.1:0-6763 GCA_035277665.1 Terriglobia bacterium | reverse complement strand
ACCGGAACAAACCGGAAAACAAAGCGGAGAAGTCCTTTAGAATCGCATCTGTGGAAAAAACAAACCCAAAAACAAACCGGGCCATGTTGTTGAAAATGCAGGCCCGGTAAATTTTGCCCAAAGAAGCTCCGGCCGACCTTTCCCTCCCTGTAAAACCGGCGTCCCACAAACCAGAATGTGTGCAACTTTTCGAGTCAAAAAGTTCCCGTGCCGCGTGGACGCGGCGGAAACTGCGGTGCCGTTGCAGGCCGGGCCGTGCGGTGCTATTCTTCTCTGTCCTTTCCAGACACGAGGTCATCTCCGCCCGCAGCGATGATCGTTCGCTGCCAATTCCAGGTACGCAGGGGTCCAACAGTGTTCACATCCAATTGCCGGTTAAAAACAACTTTTCTCCGCCTGGGCGGCGTGGGATTTCTCCTGCTGCTGGCATGCGTGCCTTCTGCCCGTGCCACTCAGTGGGAGGCGCTCTTCACCGCTCAGGATGTTCGCGACCGGCTTTCAACACCTGTCGAACGCCAGCAGGCGCTGGATTTCTGCCGCCGCATGGGGATCTCCAAGGTTTACATTGAAGTTTTCCGCGACGGCTATCAGGCCGACGCCGCCACGCTCATTACTTCGCGCGACTTTTTCCATCACGCCGGCCTGCAGGTTTCCGGCTGCGTCACCACTACGGACCTGGGCAAGCCCTCGACCGGCTGGAAGGTCGCGGCCTGCTACACCAATCGCCACAATCAGCAGCACCTTGCGGAAATCTTCCGCTACGCCGCCGGGTTGTTCAACGAAATCATGATTGACGACTTTTTCTTCACCGATTGCGAGTGCTCGGAGTGCGCGGCCGCAAAGGGTCCCATGAGCTGGACGCAGTATCGCGACAAACTGATGGTTGAAATGAGCGAAAAGAACGTGCTGGGCGCGGCGCGGTCCGTGAATCCGAAAGTCAAAATCATCCTGAAATTCCCCCAGTGGTATGACAAATTCCAAGACCGCGGCTATGTGGTAGACAAGGAATCGGCGCTCTATGACCGCATCTGGGTGGGCACCGAACTCCGCGACCCCAGCTCCAACCAGTGGGGCCACACGCAGCAGTACCGCGGCTTTTTCCTTTACCGCTGGCTCGCCGATGTTGCCGGCGCAAAGGAAGGCGGTGGCTGGTTTGATCCCTATGGCACTGACCCGACGTTTTACCTTGACCAGGCTTACGTCACCGTCCTGGCCGGGGCGCCTGAGGTCATGCTGTTCCATTATGGTGAACTGAATTCCGATAAGTACCGCGCGCAGGCCGAAGCCCTGGCCGGCCACCGTCAGCAACTCGACACCCTGGCCAGGCTTGTAGGAGATTGGGACGGCATCCCGGCTTACAAGCCTCCCAATAGCGATCCGGGCAATGAACCTTACATTTTTGACCAGATTGGGATGCTGGGCATTCCGCTGCTGCCCACGGCCCGCTTCCCCGCGAAGGCCCAGGCGGCGCTGTTTACAGCCCACGCGCTGCACGATACTGACTTTGTCGCGGAACTCGATAAATTTCTGCAAGGCGGCGGGACTGCCTTCGTCAGCGAATCGCTGGCCCAGGCTCTGAACGCTGATCCTCGCCTGGCGCCCGGCAACTCGATCGCTCTGGAAAAAGACCAGATTCTGAAGTGGGTTTCTGAGGGCAGCGGCCGCATCATCGTTTTTTCAGACCAGTTGCCGCAGCTCGCTTACGTCACCGCGGAAAACCAGACCACCCAGGTCGGTCCCGATACCCGCCGGGCGCTCAGAGAGCTGCGGGCCGCCGTGGCGGAGTTTGTGCCCACCTCGCTCGACGCCCCGCCGCGGGTCGCCGTCTTCCCGATGCATGGCCGGGTCGCCGTTGCCAATTTCACAGAACTGCCGGTCACCTGCCACCTGACCGGACTGGGCGGCATGGGATCAAAATACAAGGAATTGTTTGGGACTTCCGCCGCACGGGTTACGGGCAACGGAACCACTCTCTACCTTCCGGAGCACGGCGTGATGGTGGTGCGGTGATGACAATTAGGAGGTGAAGCTGGGATGATGAAACATTTGAAGCCACCAAATCTGGATGACCAACTTTTGCCGAAGCTATTAGAGCGCGCCCGTCAAAACTGGGAGCAGTGGCGTGACGTCTTTGAATACGACGGGCCAATCTCTCATAACCCGGTCCTCGCCAACTCAACGAGGTTTCGTTTTTTTCTCGCGGATTACTATGTCGGCCGTACGATAAGTAAAGGAAAGCACGACGAGTTCCGGCTCCAACTTCTCAGATCGAAAGAGTTTGAGGTTGCTACTCTCGACGGTAGCGGACAAGGCATCGATGAGATCGAGGTGGCGCTGCGTCCCTTTTTCGGGAGTAAGGGTGGCAAGAACCGGCTGACTTCCGTGCTGTCAAAGCTGGCGACCTTTATCAACCCAGCACGATTCGTTGCGTGGGATCGATTTGCGAAAAAAGGGCTAAACATCGTCAAGGACCGGAGTGCCTCTTCGCAGTTCAGGAGTTATTCAGAGTACTTATCAGCATTCGACACCCTGTGGGAGGCGAAAGTAGGAAAAGACATCAGGGACTTCATGGAGAATGGCGGCGCACAAAACAGAGTCGAACGAGAAGCCCGCTTTCAGCGTCGAATCCTCGACATGTACCTTATGGAATGCGGCGGTCGTTGGACCCCGAATCGCGGCCGCAAGTAGAGGAGGCTGCCGGACCGGATGCCCTTGCATTCGGCGTCCCAATACGAAAAGCCGACACCCAGGCGGGAATCAAGTATTCCGGTGGAAAGGTAATAAATTGCGTGAGCAGTCGTGGCGGTTCCCAGGAGCAGCGGCAGTTGTCTGTGTTTTTATTCTGGCGATAGGGGTAGCGCCCTCGTTGCTCCAGGCCCGGCAGGAGCAGGTAAAGGCCCGCCACGCGGTGGACCCTCATGCGCAACCAACCCGGCCTGCCGGAGAAGATCATCGCTTCTTTGACCGGACCAACCTGATGCTGTTTGCGGGAGTGGCAACGGTGCGGGCGCTGGATTACACATCGACGCAGCACTTTCGCAGCCTGGGAAACAATGAGGTGTTGCTGACCAACAGCATTGTCGACAACAAGCCGTTGTTTGCCGGCATCGAGGTTGCGGGGACGGCGCTCTCGATCGGCGCCGCCTATTGGCTGCACCGGACGGGCCACCACAAGCTGGAAAGGTGGGTCTCGATCGTCCACATCGGCGTGGGCACCTTTGGCGACGCTCATAATTACTCACTCGGTCCGGCCCGGTAGAACACAGGGCGCCACGGATTGGGCCCTTTGCGGCCGTGCCGCCATGGCGGAATCGCCACGCTAAAGGACAACGCCACCAATCGATCAGGGGAACCGTGGCGGTTGAGTTCACGGAATTGCAAGCTCAGGAAAGGTTCGACTAAAATATGAGGCTGGCATGGATGACTGGAAGGGCAGGTCCTGCCACCGGAACCCCACAGCGCGTGAAATTCTTGGGCATAGATTATAATCGCAAGGTCCGCCGCTCCCGCTGGCTCACACTTGCTGTCACCATCGGAATAGTTCTGCTGTATGCTCCGCGCGTTGGCAGGAGCGAGAACTTTGTCTTCTACTTCCCCAAATCTCATTCCATCCTGCCGATACGAAGTTATGGCAACGTCGAGTATCTGTCCTTCCTGCGGCTTCTGAACCTGTTTGGCCAGGTTGGCGGCCTGAAGAGCCGGCGCAAGTCCCTGGAGGTGTGGTTTAACAACACGCACATCCGGCTGCGCCAGGACAATCCCAACGTCAGGCTGAACAATGCCCGGCTCAAACTGTCCCAGCCCGTGCGCTTTATTGATGGGGAGTGGATGGTGCCGGTTGATTTTGTGACCACGGTCCTGCCCACGCTCATCAACCAGACCGTAGAGTATCAGCGGGGCGAGAACCGGATTTTTGTGGGGGGCATCAAGCCGAATTCTTTCACGCTCCATCTCTCGCAGCTTCAGGACGGTGCCCAGCTCACCATTCAGTTTACAGACCCGGTCAACCTTCGCACGGCGGCGCAGAATGGAAAATGGATTTTATATCTTGGCAGCAAACCCGTCGAACCCATTGAGTCCAATTTCCAGTTCAGTAATCCTTACGTCTCTCAGGTGAAGTTTGATGATCAGGACGGTAATCCCAAGCTGATCGTTACCCCATCAGGCGGAGGTTTTGACTTCTACCCGAAACTGGGAGAAGGCAGGAAAATCCTTGTGGCCAACATCGTGAAGCCCGGGGCAACAATGGCAAGCAAGACCCCGGTGCTTCCGGCGCCCCCAACTCCCGAACGACCGGCCCAACCCACCCCTCCGGCGGCAAACCCCAAACAGATGCCGGCCCCCGCGGCTGCCCCAAACCTTTCACTGCCTGCCGTGGTGCTGGACGCGGGACATGGAGGGACCAACACGGGAGCGCAGGGCAAGGACGGCCTGCTGGAAAAAAACCTGGCAGTACAACTGGTGGGCCAGGTGCAGAAAGCGCTCCAGGCGACCGGAAAGTACAGGGTGGTCCTTACGCGGAACGGGGATGTGGATGTAGGTTTTGACCAGAGGGCCGCCGAAGCCAACATCGCCCACCCCATCGCCTTCATTTCTTTCCACGCCGGCGATCTTGGCCCCTCAACCCCGCGCGTGATGGTCTATAGCTACCGGCCTTCCTCCCCATTGGCCATGGCCGCCGGCTCGGACCAGAATTCCCTATTCGTGAACTGGGAAAAAGTCCAGCTCCGCTACCTGGACCAGAGTAATCGTCTTGCGCACACGCTACAGCGGGACCTGCAAAAGACCACGAAGGTTGCTTCAACCCCGCCGATGGAAGTTCCGGTAAAGGTCTTGCAGAGCATCGCCGCGCCGGCCGTCGCAATCGAGGTCGGAAGCCTCACGCCCAGCAGTGATTCCGCCGCACTCACGAATCCCTCCTTCCAGCAGGGAATTTGCGCTGCGGTCGTCGAGGCTGTGGCAAGCTTACAAGGGGGAAAACCGTAAACCATGTCTCGCCGCGCCCTCATCTTGACTCTCGTCGTTGCCGTCGTCCTGGGAGTCGGAATTCATTACCTGATGTCACTGCGGCGCCACATTGCCCCGGCCGCCGAGAGCACCACGCGGTCAGAGCAGACAGCGCGAACGCAGTTGAATGAAGAGGCTTTGCAGCAATCCGGAGGCCAGGCCCAGGCGATTACTCTCTATTTTCCTTCCTATGCGGATGGAAACCTGCTGGCCGAAACGCGCTCTCTGAAGCTTTCTACAGATAACATCAAAGCCATCCGGCAGATTCTGCTGGCGCTCGTTGAAGGCTCGCACCAAGGACACGGTACGGCATTGTCGCCATCCACAACCATCAGGGCGGTTTTCCTGACGCCGGATGGAACTGCCATCGTCGATCTCTCGCAGGAGGCGCTGTCGGATTTCCAGCCCGGAATCGAAAGTGAAAGCCTGGCCATCTACTCCATTGTGGACTCGCTGTGCGCCAACATTACCCAGGTGAAGGATGTAAAGTTCCTTGTCCAGGGCCAGGAAGTCCAAACTCTGGACGGCCACATTGACCTCACCGGAAATTTCGCGCCGGAGCCGTCTCTGATCGCTCAGACGCATTAAACCAGGAGAAATTATGTTTTCAACTCCCAAGACGCTTTCGGGCCTGCTCTATTCCAACGGAAAACTTGTGCGCGCCAACCATCGCAAAGCGTCCGAGATCCGCCCGGTGGAGATTATTCCGGATTTCATTTCCAGCGCCGAGGGGTCGGCGCTGATCCGCCTGGGCGAAACCCGGGTGATTTGCACGGCTTCGGTGGAATCAGGCGTGCCCGCGTTTCTGAAAGGAATGGGCAAGGGATGGGTCTCGAGTGAATACGCCATGATCCCGCGCGCCACGGAAATACGGACACCCCGCGAAGTTACACGCGGGCGGCCCAGCGGCCGGACGATGGAAATCCAGCGCCTGATTGGCAGGTCATTGCGCTCCATTATGGACCTGGAAAAGCTGGGTGAAAGGACCGTTTGGATTGATTGTGATGTTATTCGCGCTGACGGTGGCACGCGCACGGCATCCATCACCGGCGCCATGGTGGCCCTGGCGCTTGCGCTCAAAAAGCTCAAGGCACAGAAAACGCTTCCTGAAATTCCTTTGAACGATTTCGTGGCTGCCATCAGTGTGGGGATTATCGGCAGCGAAACGCTTCTCGACCTCGATTACGCGGAGGATTCAAGCGCCGAAGTCGATATGAATGTCGTAATGACCGGCTCGGGCCGGTTTGTGGAACTCCAGGCGACAGCCGAAGGCGAGCCCTTCAGCAATAACAATCTGGACGGATTGATTGAACTGGCGCGGCCGGCGATCCAGCAACTGATTGAACTGCAGAAGTCGATTGCCAAGCTCGCCCTGCCGGCTTCCGCGAACTGATGTGAGGGTCTCACTGACAGGGGACGCGGCGATGCCCGGGAGGCGCGTGGCCGAAAAAAATTTCGCACAGAGGGGGGAAACCGACATCCAGGTTTTTTCACAATCCGACTCCGGGATGCTCACGGTTTATCTCGCCTCAACCAATATTGGCAAGCTGCGGGAGTTCAGGCATGCAGCCGAAGCGCGCGCCATCGAAGTGGAGCTTCTCCCCGGCATCGAGAATCTGCCTGTCTGCGTCGAGGACGGAGATACCTTTGAAGCAAACGCGCGCAAGAAAGCGCTCTATTACAGCCAGTGGACAGACGGCATGGTCTTCGCCGACGATTCCGGCATCTCGGTGGATGCACTGGGGTCCGGACCCGG
>DATEKC010000063.1:0-3199 GCA_035277665.1 Terriglobia bacterium | reverse complement strand
GCTGATCGTCGTCCTGATGGCGCTCAGCGTTGTGGCGTGCGCCGACTCGCGATTTGAAAGGACGATGCCGCTCGCACCGGGCGGGAGATTCGAGCTCCAGGCAGATACGGGAAGCGTTACGGTAAGGGGCTCAAGCGGGTCGAGCGCCACGATCGTTGTTACCTCAAACCGCGACGATATACAGTCCTTGTTTAATTTTGATTTCAGGTCGAGCGAAGGCCTGGTACAGGTGACCGCAAAGAAGAAAACCTTCCAATGGTTCTCAAATGTCAATCTGCACTTTGATGTTACCGTCCCGTCTCAGACGAGCGTCAGCATCAAGACTGCCGGGGGCTCGATTGACGTCTCATCGCTCGAGGGCGGGCAGGACCTGCACACTTCAGGCGGTACGATTGGCGCTGCTGACGTTCAGGGGAATGTGATGGCGCGGACTTCGGGCGGGTCGATAAAAGTCCAGAATGTGAAGGGTGACTCTGATCTCGGAACCTCGGGCGGCGGGATTACGGCGAATTCACTTCAAGGGACGCTCATCGCCCACACCAGCGGCGGTTCAATCCACATTGAAGGCCTGACCGGCCGTGTGGACGCGCATACTTCGGGCGGCTCAATCCAGGCCACGCTCGCGCGCGGCAACAGCCAGGGCGGACAGCTTGGAACTTCCGGCGGCTCGATCCGGGTGGGTGTGGACCCGTCGGCAAATCTCAATCTTGACGCAGCAACTTCCGGCGGATCCGTCTCAACCGACATGTCGGTGCGCGTCCAGGGTGAAATGTCGCACTCAAAGCTGCGAGGCACGCTCGGTTCAGGCGGAGAATCGCTGGTTCTGCGCACCAGCGGCGGCTCGATTCGTATCGTGCCGGACTGAACCGGCTAATGCCATCCGCAACATAAAGCTCACAACCATTCCCACGCATGGCATAATGCGCCTTGGATGCGCCGCTGGAGACTCTCTGCATGGTGTGGCGCAATCATCAGCCAACAGAATGGAATGTTCCTTATGAGAAAACTCACTCGTGTTTCGGTGATTTTCTTTCTCGGCGTGGTGCTTTCCGGGGGATTGCCAGAAGCTTTTGCAGGAGGTATGGCCGCGCAAGGGCCTGCGCCGGCGGAAAGATACTTCCCACCGTCTGAGTCGGCGGGAGGATGGCGGCGCCTTAAGAATAACGAACAGGTTCGGAAGCTGGCGGGCATGGACCCGCAGAAACTGGATCAAGTGGGCCGCGTGACGGAAGCCCTCTACGGCGGTCCTTGGGCACTGCTGGTCATCCGGCACGGGTATCTGGTGCGCGAATGGTTTGGAGTTCCCGCCATGCCCCAGACCACTTACGATGTGTGGTCCTGCACCAAGTCTGCCACCGGCATTGCCTCCGGGCTGCTCCTCGACGAAAGCCGTAACCACCGGCTGCCTCAAGGGGCGCAAATCGACCTTGACAGCAAGGCTTACCAGTTCATTCCGGAAGGCTATCCGTTGACGGACCCGCGAAAGGCCGATATTACACTCCGTCAGCTGCTGACAATGACTTCCGGAATCCCAGGTGAGGATCACGGGCTCGTGGGGCTGCAGGTGACTCCGGGCGGCGGCGAATTTGAAATCGCATTGGGCCGCGAGAAGGATCGCTTGGGGGCATCGGCGGCGCGGCTGTTTGCAGACCCCGGCAAGGGATGGGACTATTCAGATGCCGCCTTCGCGCATCTCTCGCTGATTTTCAAGCGCGTTATCGGCGAGGAAATCGGCGACTTTATGCAGGCACGCGTTTTCCGGCCCATCGGCATTGAGAACTCCGAGTGGGACCTGGAGGGCGGCGGAGGAAATCTGGGCCCGCACACCAATGCGCACAGCGGGCTGCACCTTACCGACCGCGATTTTGCGCGCCTGGGCTACCTGCTGCTGCACGGTGGCAACTGGAACGGCAAACAGATTGTGCCAAAGTGGTGGCTTGACCTGGCCACAAAGAGCTCGCAGAGCCTGAACCCGAGCTACGGATATACGTTCTGGGTGAATACGGATGGAAAATTGTGGCCAGGCGTGCCGAAAGATGCCTTCGCCTTTATGGGCTATGCTTCCAATCGCTGCTACATTGTACCGTCACTGGACCTGGTGGTGGTCCGACTCGGCTATGGGCCGGTGCCCATCGGCCCAGTGGAGATCCCATTGGGCTCCATCGTGGCCACCATCTTGAAATGACCTGCGGGACACGTGCGATTTTCTCCACATTGCGTGCCGCGTTGTGAATGCGTTCGATTTCC
The DNA here is from genome assembly GCA_035277665.1 of Terriglobia bacterium. Classification (GTDB taxonomy): domain Bacteria; phylum Acidobacteriota; class Terriglobia; order UBA7540; family UBA7540; genus SCRD01. Next base: position 952 of record DATEKC010000063.1, on the reverse strand, counting down.
TGCCAGCCTCGATTCACTTTGCTGAACCTCACGCAGTCTTCCGCTCGCGACCGCCTGGGCTTTCAATTACCGATTCCTACAGGCGATGTCAGGCCTGTGGCAGTATGCCGGCCTTGCGGGAAGAAGACCCCGCGTGAAAAGTTGGAGGTCCTAATAGCGCATGGCGAAAAAACTTAGCCGTGGATGACAGTTTCTGGTGAGTTCTCACGCCTTATTGGTTAGAGGGCGGGGGTCCTCGGCCGGTTACAGGGGAACGAGCAGCACACAGAAGCGGCAAAATCAGCCCGTGCCCGCGGTACTCAAAATCTTTCATGACAACGCCATACCTCGGTCCCCGAGAATCGAGTCTGGAACATAGGGCAATCAAGAGGCGGCGTTGTTCAGGCGGCAACACAGGGAGGCGAACGATGTCAGGTGAGGTCCGTTCAAAAGAGTTTTGGCACTGGTTTAATGGCAGCTCGGATCGGCTCAAATCGATGCTGGATGAGGGTGATATTATTGCCCTCGCCCGCGAGCTCAACGCACGGGTTGACGGAATTGATCGCCGAATTGCCTGGGAAATAGGGCCTGGAACGGAGCGTGAAATAGCATTCACGCTGAGTGCCGATGATTATCCAGAATTGCACGATCTGGTAGACTCCGTGATTGCCTGTGCGCCGCAACTGGCGGGCTGGGAATTCCGCGCCTGGCCAAAGCCTCAAACTTCGCCGCGGCGTTTCCGGCCGCCGGAAAACAATCTTGAGTTCGGCATGGCGCCTGGGAATTTTCGCCATTAGAGGGGCAGCAGTAGTCCCTGGGTGCAAAGGAGTAGTTGGGCACGCAGCGCGGTCTTGCAGGCGCACGTTTCACTCCCGCGAGCGGAAGCAGGATGCCAGGTGGTCATTCACCATACCCACGGCCTGCATGAACGAATAGCAGATCGTCGTGCCTGCAAAATTGAAACCGCGCTTCT
>DATEKC010000062.1:0-35713 GCA_035277665.1 Terriglobia bacterium | reverse complement strand
TATCTAATCCTGTTTGCTCCCCTAGCTTTCGCGCCTCAGCGTCAGTTGTGGGCCAGGAAGCCGCCTTCGCCACAGGTGTTCTTCCCGATATCTACGCATTTCACCGCTACACCGGGAATTCCACTTCCCTCTCCCACACTCCAGCACGGCAGTTTTGAACGACCGCCCCGAGTTAAGCCCGGGGATTTCACGCCCAACTTACCGCACCGCCTACACGCCCTTTACGCCCAGTAATTCCGAACAACGCTTGCCCCCTACGTATTACCGCGGCTGCTGGCACGTAGTTGGCCGGGGCTTCTTCATCCGGTACCATCAGAGCGGATTCTTCACCCGCCCGTTTTTCCCGATCGAAAGAGGTTTACGACCCGAAGGCCTTCATCCCTCACGCGGCGTTGCTGCATCACCCTTTCGGGCATTGTGCAAAATTCCCCACTGCTGCCTCCCGTAGGAGTCTGGCCCGTATTTCAGTGCCAGTGTGACCGTGCGCCCTCTCAGGCCGGCTACCGATCATCGCCTTGGTGGGCCATTACCCCACCAACTAGCTAATCGGCCGCAGCCCCCTCCTCAAGTGACCCTTGCGGGCCTTTGATCCCGATGGCTTAAGTCACCGGAATGTTATGCGGTATTAGCTCAGGTTTCCCCGGGTTATTCCCCGCTCGAGGGTAGGTTAGCTACGTGTTACTCACCCGTTCGCCACTTTACAGGTGCGACTGTATTGCTACAGCCACACTTTCTCGTTCGACTTGCATGTGTTAGGCACGCCGCCAGCGTTGATTCTGAGCCAGGATCAAACTCTCGTTTGAAAACGGCTCGCGCATGGAAGACCCGAAGATCCTCCGCACGCTAATTTTTGGAGCTTCCCCCTCCGGGTTACAGAGGGAGAAATCGTTCCACCCCTCGATGGGGCGGAACAAATCGCTCAGCTCGCATTCGGTCTCGAAAGACCTCATGCATTGACGTGGCTTGCTCAACTCAATTGTCAAAGAACAGTTTTACCGGACGAGGATCCGGCCACCCGTTCGAGGGCGTTACAATGGCTTGCGCCACCGTTCACTCTGAAGCACTTTCAACTGTCAGAGCAATTTCGTAGTTTACCTAACATTCCCCTCCCTGTCAATGGGGAAAAATGGTTGACTTATCTTTTCCGTGCTCACCTGTATTATCCTCCAAAACCCGGCAGTCCTCAAGATCAGCCGTGCCATTTTACAGTTGACGTTAGCCGTCCTGGCCGATAGATTTAATCCTTTCTTTTGCCTGAAAACAAATCCCAAGCTCGGCCACGCTCAGGCCCAGGATTTCACCATCTCATGTGGGAGCCGAAGCCGACAAACGGAGAACGCCCATGAAAGTTGGTCTATTCACCGTCCTTTTTTCCAAACTGAAGCTGCAGCAAGTCATCGACAAAATCAAGCCGCTGGGGATCAGTACTATCGAGCTTGGCACAGGGAACTACCCCGGAAATGCGCACCTGAAGCTTGACCTTTTGAACAATCCTGCCAAGCTGAAAGAATTTAAGCAAAAACTCGACGACCAGGGTATCACCATCAGCGCCCTGAGTTGCCACGGGAACGCCCTGCATCCGGTCAAGAAGATCGCCACCGCCGCCGCCGAAGTCAGCCGAAAAACCATCCTGCTGGCTGAAAAGCTGGGCGTGAATCGAGTCATCGATTTTTCAGGCTGTCCAGGAGATTGCGAAAATTCGAAAAATCCCAACTGGGTCACCTGCGCATGGCCGCCTGACTATCAGGACGTCCTGAAATGGCAGTGGGAAAAGAAGGTGATCCCGTACTGGAAAAAGCACGCCAGGTTCGCAGCCGACCACGGCGTCCGCATCGCTATTGAAATGCACCCTGGCTTCGTGGCCTATTCGCCTGAATCCATGCTGCGGCTGCGGAATGAGTCAGGTCCGGCCATCGGCGCTAATCTCGACCCCAGCCACATGTTCTGGCAGGGCATCGATCCCTGCGCTGCGGCCCGAAAACTGGGCAAGGCCGTCTTTTACGTCCACGCTAAAGACACCCGGCTCTACGATGTCAATTACAAGGTGAATGGCGTGCTCGATACCAAGCCCTATACTGACGAGAAAAACCGCTCCTGGCTGTTCCGCACCGTCGGCTACGGCCACGGACGCGATTTCTGGGGCGACTTCGTCTCCACGCTCCAGATGATCGGCTACAACGACGTTCTCTCTATCGAGCATGAAGACAGCCTGATGTCCGTGGAAGAAGGCCTCGCAAAAGCCGCCAGTTTCCTGAGCGAAATTGTCATCAAGGAAAAACTCGCCGGCGCGTGGTGGGCATGAGAAGCCACACTCGCCATAAAGCGAAAATGACCGAGGAGGAATCGAAATGGCAGAAGTTAACATTGCACTGATTGGGCACCAGTTCATGGGCAAGGCGCATTCCAACGCCTACCGGCAGGTGACCAGGTTCTTTCCAGGAAAGCTTGTCCCACGCATGAAGGTGATTTGTGGCAAAGCTCCTGAAGAGGAACTGGCGGCGACGGCGCGCCAGTTCGGCTGGGAGGAATTCGATGACAATTGGGAAAGGGTTATCGCGCGGAAAGACATCCAGATAGTCGACGTTTCGACACCGAGTTTCCTGCACCATCCCATGGTGATTGCCGCAGCCAGGGCGGGAAAGCACATTATCTGTGAGAAGCCGCTTGCGAATACGCTGCGCGAAGCCAGGGAGATGCTGCGCGCGGTCGAGAAGGCCGGCGTTCTGCACTACGTAAATTTCAACTACCGGCGGGTGCCTGCAGTCGCCTTTGCCAGGAAACTGATTGAGGATGGGCGAATCGGCAAAGTCTACCATTATCATGGAGCCTACCTCCAGGACTGGATCATGGACCCTGATTTCCCTTTGGTTTGGCGGCTTGAGAAGAAGTTTGCAGGCAGTGGGGCGCTGGGCGACATTGGCGCCCACGCCACCGACCTGGCAACCTACCTGAATGGCGACATTGCCGAGGTGACAGGGCAGATGTCGACCTTCATCACCAGCCGTCCACTGGCCGGCGTTGGCTCCGGTTCCTGGGGAGCAAGAGGGAGCAAGGGAAAAGGGAAGGTCACCGTGGATGATGAGACAAACTTCCTGGCGCGCTTCAAAAACGGCAGCGCCGGTGTGTTTGAGTCATCCAGGTTCGGTGGCGGCCGGAGGAATTACAATACCTTCCAGGTTTACGGCAGCAAGGGAAGTCTGGCGTTCAATATGGAACGGATGAACGAGCTGGAGTTCTACGACCGCACAGAGAACCAGTCGGTGCAGGGATTCAAGACCATCCTCGCAACGGAGGCCACGCACCCTTATGTAGGGGCGTGGTGGCCTCCCGGACACATCATCGGCTACGAACACACATTCGTCCACGCAGTCCACGATTTTCTCACCTGCCTTGAGAAAGGCCGGATGCCGAGGCCCAACTTCCGTGACGGCGTAAAGAACCATGTGGTGCTGGATGCAGTGGAGCGTTCGGCCAGGACCGGACGATGGCAGAAGATCAAATCCTGAGGAACAAGAGGTCAGGAAGGCACAGCCGGGGAACGGAAGAGCGACGCTTCCAGTTTTTAAACCCGGCGCGCCCGGGCCGGGGACGACAACCGTGTCTTATCTGATGGGAATCGACATTGGCACAACGGGCACGCGGGCGGTGATTATCCGACCGGACGGCACTGTTGTCGGGGCCGCCACCGGCGACCATCAGCCGATGCGCATGGAGAAACCCGGCTGGGCCGAGCAGGACCCCGAAGACTGGTGGGAAGCAACCACAGTTGCTGTCCAGATGGCACTGGCTGAAGCCGGTCTGAAGGGCTCCGACATCAAGGCGGTTGGGCTTTCCGGCCAGATGCACGGCGTGGTTCTGCTGGACTATGCAAACGCCGTGCTGCGGCCGTCGCTGATCTGGTGCGACCAGCGCAGCCAGTCGCAGTGCGATTGGATCACGGCGCAGGTGGGATCCGAGCGGTTGATCCAACTTGCCTCAAACCCAGCTCTTACGGGCTTTTCGGCGCCTAAACTACTTTGGATACGTGACCACGAGCCTGCCGTTTTTGAGCGCGCCGCCCACTTCCTGCTGCCCAAGGATTTTGTCCGCTACCGCCTGACGGGCGAGTTTGCCACCGATGTTTCCGATGCTTCGGGCACGCTGCTGTTTGACGTCACAAACCGGCGCTGGTCGAAGGAGATGCTCGCCGCGCTTGGGATCGATTCCAAACTTTTGCCCAAGGCCTATGAGTCACCGCAGATCACCGGCACGGTTACTCGGGAAGCTGCGCTGCTTACCGGCCTGGTTGCCGGAACGCCGGTGGTGGGCGGGGCGGGTGACCAGGCTGCCAGCGCCGTCGGCAACGGCATTGTGCTGCCGGGACTCACCTCCAGCACGCTGGGCAGTTCGGGCGTGATGTTTGCTTACACCGGCGCTCCCAAGCTTGATCCCGGCGGGCGCATCCACACCTTCTGCCACGCCGTGCCCGGCAAGTGGCACGTGATGGGCGTGACGCAGGGCGCGGGGCTTTCGCTGCGCTGGTTCCGCGATCACTTCGGCACGGTGGAAAGCTGGTACGCGGGTGAAACGGGATCCGACGTGTACGAACTTCTCATTAAGGAAGCTGAGCGGGTGCCTCCCGGGTCCGGCGGCCTGCTGTTTCTGCCTTACCTGATGGGCGAACGCACGCCCCATCTGGATGCCGAAGCGCGCGGAATGTGGTTTGGCCTCACGGCATCCCACACTCGCGGCCATGCGATTCGCGCCATTCTTGAAGGGGTGGCGTTCAGCCTGCGCGATTCGCTCGAAATCTTCGGCGAGCTCGAGATTCCGGTTAACCAGATTCGCGCTTCGGGCGGTGGTTCACGCAGTTTCACCTGGCGGCAGATCCAAGCGGATGTCTACGGCAAGGAACTGGTGACGCTGAAGACGTCAGAGGGTTCCGCCTTCGGAGCCGCGCTCCTTGCCGGCGCTGGCACGAAAGTCTATTCATCGGTGGAGGAATCAGCGCGCGAGGCCATTCAGGTAAGCGAATGCATGTACCCGCGTGAAGCAAACAGCAAGGCCTACGATCGCTACTACGAGGTCTACCGGAACCTCTACCCGGCCGTGCGCAGCCTGGCACACCAGCTCTCGACGCTGTCCGCTGAGCCTGCTCCCGGGCACTAGCGTACACGCCGCCCCTTTTGAGAGGTCGAAATTCTCATTCCAAAGGAACCGTATGACACAACGTCGCCGATCGATCATGATTCTGGCTTGCCTGGCTCTACTCTTTGCCGCTGGGCCTTATTTTCCGCTCGGACAATCTCAGCCCGTCCTGTGTTTCCATTCAATGCTTCGGCCGTTTTCCGCCAGGCTCGTCACGGCAGCACCGGTCCCTTCTTTTGAGGCGAAGCTTGAATCCACCGAGTTCGACGGTTGGAAGGCTTACCGACTGACGAATGGCATCATCACACTCTATGTGACACCGGAAATCGGCGGGCGCGCTATACAGTTGCAATTGGGCGGCCAGAGCTACTTTTTTGTGAACAAGCAGTTTGAGGGGAAAGTCCTGCCGGAAAGCCAGAACAACTTGAAAACTGGCTGGGCCAACTACGGCGGCGACAAGGTTTGGCCGGCCCCGGAAGGCTGGATGAACGACCACGAGTGGCCCAGCATTCCCTATTACATCCTCGACGGAAGCAGATTCAAGTCTGAGGTGGTGAAAAATACGCCCCAGGAAGTGGCCGTCCGCGTGACCAGCCCGCCCGATCCACGGTCGGGCGTACAGTTCATCCGTACGTTTCATGTTTTTGCCGGCACCACGCGCGTTCAGGTTGACCAGGTGATGCGCAACATCAGCAAGCGGCAGATTCGCTGGGGTATATGGCACTTGATTCAGAACGACGCTTCGGATGCGCAAGATCCTTCCAAACCCAACCCCGAGCTATATGTGTACATTCCGTTGAATCCTCAGAGCATGTTTCCTGAGGGTTATTACCACCCTTACGGCGACGCGCGCAATCCGAGCTACCAGGCAATTGGTGACGGCCACATGCTGCGCATCCACTATGAGTATCGCGTCGGCAAAGTGGCGGCGGATTCTGATGCCGGCTGGTATGCCGTGGTTAATGGGCAGAAAAACGCCTGCCTGGTGGAGACTTTTAAATATTTTCCCGGCAAGGAGTATCCCGACAATGCCTCCGTCGAATCCTGGAACGACGGCCCCGGGCACATTTCCCGTGGCCCATTCTTCCAGACTCTCCTCGACGATCCCAAACAGGCTCCCTATTTTCTGGAGACTGAGGTGATCAGCCCTTACGCCACACTTGATCCCGGCCAGGAGTACGAATTTACGGTCCACTGGGCGCCCACACGGCTGCCGGACCCCATCGTAAAAGCAGTTTGGGTCGGCGCCATCAGCGAGCCGCTTAGGGCGGAGGTTTCAGGCAATCAGATCGCTTTGAAGGGAGTGTTCGGTGTGTTTGTTCCAGGCACGGCGGAAGCGGTTTTCTACAGCGCTATGGGCGAGGAGCTCGGCCGGCAAGAACTGCAGCTCGTCGATCCCCGCCAGGTCGTTCGGTTGGATAAGACGGTGCCGCTTCCGGCTAATGCTTTCCGGGTCAGCCTTCGCGTGGTCGATGCAGAAGGCCAGAACCTTGGCTTTCTCGGGAACGTAATCCTCAAGAAGGGTTTCTGATTGAAGCCGCTTAGCTCCGTTTCTGCGCTGCATCCTGTCGTGCGGCGAAGGCTTCCACTTCTTCACGGGTCGGAAGCGAAGGCAGAGCCCCCAGCCGAGTCACAGCCAGCGCGCCCGCCAGGTTTGCGAAGCGGATGGCATCTTCAATTTTCTCGCCCGCCGCAAGCTTTACGGTCAGTGCGGCCGTAAACGCGTCACCCGCTGCGGTTGGATCGACGGCCTTGATTTTCGAGGCTGGAAAGTGGATTGACCCATCTGCAGTGACCAGCATGGACCCCTCGCTGCCCATCTTCACCACTACGGTCTCAGCGCCCAGGCCAAGAAGTTTCCGGGCTGCTCCTTCGATGGATTCCCGCCCGGCGACTGACTGGCTGCTCAGCGCTTCGAGCTCCGTCTCATTGGGCGAAACGATATCAGCGAGCTTCAGCATCTCCGGCGAACACTGCCGGGGCGGACCTGCATCGAGCACCGTCAGCTTCCCCGCTTTGCGCCCCGCCCGCAACACAGCTTCCACGGTTTCCATGGGAATTTCGAGGACTGTGAGGACGGCGTCGGCTTCGGCAATCGCTCCCTGCGAGCGCTCGATATCCTTCGGCGTAAGTGTGCGATTGGCGCCGGGGTCAACCACAATGGAATTATTCCCACTGGGATAGATGCTGATGAAAGCGCACCCCGATGATCGCCCGGCGTCTCGCCGGAGCCAATGCGTGTCAATACCGCTGGCCTCGAGATGGCCTGCCAGAAAGTCGCCGATGATATCATTGCCCACCGCGCCGATGAACGTCACCTCTGCTCCCAGGCGCTTCACGGCAACCGCCTGGTTGGCGCCCTTGCCGCCTGGAAAGAACTTCAGGTTTGTCGCCAGTATATTCTCTCCTTCGCGTGGAGGCCGGTCTGCATTGACCACCACGTCAAAATTGCTGCTGCCCACTACAACCACTCGAACGTCTTCAACCGGTTTCACAATCACCTCCTCATGCTTCGGCTGACAACTTACAACGAGTTAGCGCACGGATCAATCATGTTGACAAGGCCTTGCGCCTGTAACCCAAAATTCGGAATGAGTTCCAGGTACGAAGGCCGCCCAGGCGGCGTTTACACCAGGAAGCTTTTCAGCGTATCCTCAGAATGTCGCAGCTGTTTGGAAAGGTAACCACGATGACCAAGGCCAGACAAGTTTCCGTCTGGGTAGACAGTTCCCCCGGACAAATCGCTCGCATCACCGGCGCGCTGGCCAGGGCGAGAATCAAAGTCACGGCCTTCACCTGCTACGGCAATGGCGGTGAAATCCCTGTCAGGCTGCTTGTCAACAACCCGGCAAGGGCCAGGGAAGTGCTTCGTAGTCTGGACTTGCGAGTGACGGAAGAGCAAGTCCTCAGGCTCACATTGGCGGACAAACCAGGTACCCTGGCCAAAATTGCGGACCGGCTTGCACAGGCGCGCATCAACATCGTTTACAGCTACGCGACTGCCACCAGAGGTGAACGGCAGTTCGATCTGGTCCTTGCTGTTTCTGACCTGGTTGGGGCTCTCAAAGTCCTCAAAGATCTGTAGCGTTTCGGTCTGCGCAGGCCGAGCTCACCAAAAGCCGTGCCGACCTGAACAACGGCTAAACCACAGGATAGCGGCCCAGTTCGATTGCGCGTTCCGCCACCTGGCGCTTCAATCCGATTACGTCCGGGGATGTTCGGCGCAAAAAACGGCGCAGAATGGCAAGTTGAGTACGCAGAACATCACCCTCAGCAATTCTGCTCAAAGCCCGCTTCGCTTCCAATTCAATTCGGTCGGCCGCCTCATAAGCGAAGATTCGCGTGGAGTCAGTTTCCGTACGGCAGGCATCAGCGGAAGACTTGCGGATCTTTTTGCGGGTGCGCAGCAGCGCGCTTTCCATCGCGTAAATCTCCATCACCAGATTGCTGATTACGGCAACCACCTCCTGCTCTTCAGCCAGCGCCTTCAGGTACTTCTGCACGCCGCTTCCGGCTACCAGCAACGCGGCCTTTCTTGCGCCCTCCAGCAACGCCGCCACATCGCCGAGCGGCTCATCGTCTTCCGGCGCTTCCCCTGGAGACGAGCTGAGAACTTCATTCAGCAGTTTCTGCGCGGCGGGAATCAGCCCCACTTCCCCCTTCATCGAGCGCTTCAACAGCATGTCAGTTATCAGGAGCCGATTGATCTCATTGGTCCCTTCGAAGATCCGGTTCACACGCTGATCGCGATAAGCACGCTCCACTTCATACTCGCTGGAGAAGCCGTAGCCCCCAAAAATCTGTACAGCCTCGTCCACAATCCAATCGAGCGTTTCCGTTCCCATCACCTTCAGGATGGAGCATTCCACGGCGTACTCCCGCAGCGCCGCAAGAATCCGCCCGGTTGCATCAGGCGATCCGAGATCGACGCCTTCGAGCATATTGTCGATCAACCCGCCCGTGCGGTATGACAGGCTTTCCGCAGCGTAAGTGAGGGCCACCATTTCCCCCAGCTTTTCCTTGATCAGCCCGAAATCGGCAATCTTTCGTCCAAAGGCTTCGCGCTGTTTCGCCCAGCCCACCGACTCAGCAATCAGGAATTTCGCCGCGCCCACGCATCCCGCTCCCAGCTTCAACCGGCCGACGTTGAGAATGTTGAAGGCAATCAGATGCCCCTTGCCAACTTCGCCCAGCACGTTTTCCACCGGCACCGGAACATTCTCAAAATTCAACGGCGTCGTGGAAGAGCCGCGAATGCCCATCTTGTGTTCTTCAGCACCCGGCGAAAAGCCCGGGAATCCGCGCTCGACGATAAACGCCGTGAAACTCTCGCCGTTCACTTTTGCAAACACGATGTAGACGTCGGCAAATCCTCCATTGGTAATCCACATTTTCGAGCCATTCAGGACGTAATGCCTGCCGTCAGCGCTGAGCGTGGCGCGAGTCTTGCAGTTGAGCGCGTCGGAAGCCGAGCCTTCCTCGCTGAGCGCATAAGCGCCCACCCACTCGGCACTGGCAAGTTTTGGCACGTACCTGGCCTTCTGCGCTTCGGTACCGAAATAAGCGATGGGCAGAACGCCGATACCAGCCTGCGCGCCGATGGTCGCTGTCCACGAACCGTTGAGTGCGGTTTTTTCTGCCACGATGATGGAAGAGATTTTGTCGAGTTCCAGGCCGCCGTATTTCTGTGGAATGTCGGTGGTGGGCAACCCGATTTCTGCAGCCTTCCTGAGAAGCTCGCGCAGTAACGTCGTGTCTTTCTCTTCGATCTCGCGAACGCGCGGAACAATTTCCTTCTGCATGAACTCTTCAGCCGTCTGTGCGATCAGGCGGTGCTGGTCCGTCATGTCTTCCGGTGTAAAGATCTCTTCGGGCGCCCGCTGCTCAATCAGAAAGCCGCCGCCTTTGATCATCTGTTTTGTTCTGACGCTTGTCATGAATTCCTCATATTGTGACGCCGGAAGGCCCCCGCCCAAGCCAGCTGGCGGATTGTCTCCGGCTGCTTGTTCAGTCGCGAAAAAGCTTTGTCTCCCATAGGCGCCAAAATTAGCTTGAAGAAGATCCTTCCGGGTGGCTCGGAAATCTACTGAAGGTTCTCAAAAATTCCTGCCGCGCCCATGCCACCGCCGATGCACATGGTAGCCATGCCGTAGCGGACTTTGCGCCGTTTCATTTCACCCAGCAATGTGGCCGTGAGCTTGGCGCCCGTGCAGCCGAGCGGATGCCCGAGTGCGACGGCGCCGCCGTTGACGTTGGTCATCTCCGGATCAAGCCCGGCCTCGCGCATGACGGCCAGCGCCTGCACCGCAAAAGCTTCGTTCAACTCAACGAGCTCGATGTCCTGCAGCTTAAGGCCGGCAAACTTCAGCGCTTTCGGGATGGCAAACACCGGCCCCATGCCCATCTCTTCCGGCAGCGTGCCGGCGGTAGCGTAGCCTACAAAGCGGGCCAGCGGCTTCGCCCCAATGGTTTTCGCCTTTTCAGCCGACATCACCACCGCTGCCGCTGCGCCATCGCTCATCTGCGAGGCGTTCCCCGGCGTCACTGTTCCTGCCGCATGGAAGGCGGGCTTCAGCTTCGCCAGCGCTTCAGGCGAAGTATCGCGGCGAGGGCCTTCATCGGTGTCAAAGATGGATTTGCGCATCTGCGGCTTGCCGTTGCCGTTCATCTCGACCTCGGTCACTTCCAGCGGCGCGATCTCTTCCTTAAACCGGCCGGCGCCGATGGCTGCCAGCGCGCGCTGGTGGCTGCGCAGGGCAAAGGCGTCCTGCTGCTCGCGAGTGATCTGATATTTCCGCGCAAGGTTTTCAGCCGTCAAGCCCATGCTGAGATACGTGTCGGGATATTGTTCCACCAGGCAGGGATTGGGAGAAAAGTGGTAGCCGCCCAGCGGCACCATGCTCATGCTCTCCGTGCCGCCGGCGATGATGGCGTCTCCAAAGCCGGCCATGATGCGCTCCGCCGCCAGTGCAATCGCCTGGAGGCCCGAGGAGCAGAAGCGATTGATGGTCATGGCCGAACATGTTACAGGCAGGCCGGCGCGCAGTGATGCTATCCGTGCCACGTTGTTGCCCTGCTGTGCTTCCGGCATCGCACAGCCAAGAATGACGTCTTCAATCTCGGCGGGTTCAAGCCCCGGAACGCGCCTGAGGGCCTCGCTGATGACGGCCGCGGCCATATCATCCGGCCGGGTGTTGCGCAGCGTGCCGCGAGGCGCTTTGCCCACTGCCGTACGCGCGATGGAAACGATGAGAGCTTCTTTCATGCTTGCCTCCTGGCTCGGACCACCCTCACGCACTGCCCCGGCCGGCCGGTTCACATTCAAAGGCCATGTTTCTCCGTCCAGTCAAACTGCCCCTGGTTCGAGTTCGTTTTTTTAAAGTCCAGATTGTTTCCGTGGCTGTCTGAATACCGCAAGTATTCAGTGCGGCCTTTGATGGAATTAGGAATGTTCCAGGCGGTAATGTTTTTCACCACAATCGGTGTTTTGCCGTCGCCGCCTGTTACATAATCCGCTTTGAAGCCGCCGTGGCCTTCAATCTCAACCTTGTTGCCCTTGTCCGTTACGACCTGGGTGATGCGCGCCGCCTTAAAGAAATTCGGAAGCTTAAGGTGATAGCCCAGCCCGCGGCCAATGGCCTCGAGTGCCGCAAACTGCATTGGCGTTGCTCGTTCATCAATGTACCAGACCACGGCCTTGTCAGCGTGGGCGGCGGCGAGGTGCAACCCGTTCAATTTGACCTTGCCGCAGTGTCCGTGCTTAATGTGGAGCGAAAACATGGTCCAGCAGAAGTGGTGTGGAGAAGGCCCTGCGCCGAAATTGCAAGTGCACGGCACCTGGCAGGAACACGCCTCGCTGAAGTCGCCCTTCAGCTCCCAATGCGTCTTGCCCTGCTGCGAACTCCTTGCGGCCTGGGCTATGGCAATCGAAAGGACGCCGAGTACGATGACCGGGACGGCATGTCTTCTCATCCGAATGCTCCTGCTCCCGCGTTTACCAGCTTGCCGGCTGCGGCCCTTCCCTTAAATTTGATGCCGTCCTGCATGCCGGCGTGCAGCGGGCATCAGTTCCGCAACGGTTTGCCCTTCTTCAGCATAAACTGGATGCGCTCCTGCGTTTTCTTCTGGCCACACAGGCTGACGAACGCCTCACGCTCAAGGTCCAGCAGGTATTGCTCGGAAACTGCCTGGGGCGATGTGAATTCGCCGCCCGCCAGCACCCGCGCGATGTGCGTGCCCACAATCACGTCGTAGTCCGAAAGGCGTTCCGCCCGCCGCATCAGGTGCAGGCCCAGCTTCATCATGGAAAACGCGCTCTGCCCCAGCACGCGAACGTCCGTGCGTTCCACGCCCGGGCGGTAACCCAGCTTCACCAGGTCGAGAGCCAATTGTTTGGTGTCAGCAATCTGACGTTCGCGATTCATGCTGATGGAATCGCGCGCGGTCAGGTATCCGAGCTTGCGCGCATCTTCGGCGCTTGCCGAAACTTTTCCCATGCCGATGTTGAGAAAGACTTCCTTCACATATGTGAACGGATCGGCGTGCTCGTCGCGTGGCACGGCATCGAGTGCGCGGACCAGCATCTCCTTGGTCCCGCCGCCCGCCGGCAGCAGCCCCACGCCGGTTTCCACGAGGCCCATATACGTTTCTGCCGCTGCGCGGATGCGCGCACAATGGAGCGTTACTTCCACTCCGCCCCCGAGCGTCAAGCCAAACGGCGCGGCCACAACAGGTTTGGGAGCGTACTTCAGAGCCATGTTGGCGGCCTGAAATTCGCGCACCATGTGGTGAACGTCATCCCACTCCTCTTCCTGGATGGCCATCAGGAGCAGCATCAGGTTTGCGCCCACGCAAAAGTTCGGCGCCTGATTGCCGATCACCAGCGCATCGAATTGACCGTGCAAAGCACGCAAAGCGTGGTGGATCATTTCAATCGTGTCGGGGCCGATGGTGTTCATCTTGGAATGGAATTCCAGGCACGCCACGCCATCGCCCAGGTCAATGAGGCTGGCGCCGGCATTCTTCCTGACTTCCTTTTTCCGCTCCTTGAGCGACGGCAACAGCAGCACGCCCGGAGGGATTTCCACCGGCCGGGATTGCTTTGAAGCGAGGTCAAAAACTTGTTTTGTTCCGTTGCTCGATGCATAAAAGGTTTTCGCGCCGGAGGCGAGCAGGCTCTCGACCAGCGGCGGCACCGGCCGGTTTTCTTTCTTCCACTGGGCAACAATTTTTTCCACGCCCACCGCGTCCCACAGTTCAAACGGCCCCAGTTCCCAACTGAATCCCCACTTCATGGCGTTATCAACGGAAGGGATGTCGTCGGAGATTTCCGGAATGCGCATGGCGGCGTAGTGGAAGCAATCGCCCAGCACCTTGCGGTAGAAATCGCCTACGCGATCGGGCGATTCCGCCAGCGCCGCAACGCGCTTGCAGGTGTCTTCCATGCTGCGGGCCATGTCAACGGAAGGGAATTTCGGTTTCTGTTGTTCGCGGTATTCAAAGGTCTTCAAATCAATGGTCAGGATCTCGCTCGATCCGTCGCTAGCCTTGATCTTTTTATAGAAGCCGCCGCCGGTCTTGTCGCCCAGCAGCTTGCGCTGGTGCATATCGCGCACAAAATCGGGCAGCGCGAAGAGGTCGGGCCGCTCGTCATCGGGAAGCGCTTCTGCCAGGTTCGCGACCACGTGGACCATCACGTCGAGACCCACAATGTCCGTGGTGCGGAAGGTGGCGGACTTGGGCAGGCCCATGATTGGCCCGGTCAGCAGGTCGATCTCCTCGATGCTGAAACCGTCTTGCGCCATGCGGTGGAGCACCGCCATGGTGAAGAAGACGCCGATGCGATTGCCGATAAAATTGGGCGTGTCGTGCGCGCGGACGATTCCCTTGCCCAGCACGCGGTCGCCGAAATTCGCGATGGTTTCCACGGCATCCGGCGCGGTTTCCGGCGTGGGAATCAGTTCCAGCAATTTCATCCAGCGCGGCGGGTTGAAAAAGTGGGTGCCCAGAAAGTTGCGGCGGAAGTCGTCCGGCAGGCCCTCGGCGAGGCTCGCAATCGAGATGCCCGAGGTGTTCGAGCTGAAAATGGCGCCGGGCTTGCGGTGCTGGAGGACTTTCTGGTAGAGCGCGTGCTTGATCTCGCGCTTTTCGGTGACCGCTTCGATGATCCAGTCGCAATCGCGGACCATCGCGAGGTCGTCATCGAAATTTCCAATGGTGATCAGGCGCGCGGCCTCGGGGACAAAGAACGCCGGCGGGCGCGATTTCAGCGCGGCGTCGAGTCCCGCCTGGGCGATGCGGTTGCGGGCTTTTGCGTCTCCGGGACCGGCGCCCTCAGGCACGATGTCGAGCAGGACGGACGGGACGGAGGCGTTTGCAAGGTGGGCGGCGATGCGGGCTCCCATGGTCCCCGCCCCCAGAATCGCAACTTTGTGGATCTCCCGCACGGAACCTCCCTGGCGTTATTGAAAATTGTCTAAGGGTGATTATGCGAGATGGGTGAGGGAGGGTCAAGGTTAAGGCGTGGTGTTGCCGGCGGGCGCGGGTGGCGCATACGTTCCGGGGTCTGGAATGTATGCGGCACGTCAGAGATTTAGCAGGCAGCGGAGAAACGCTGATTTGTCATGCTGAGCGAAGCGAAGCATCCCCGTATTTGCTGAAAATAAATGCAGGGATCCTTCGCTGCGCTCAGGATGACGTGGTGTGTATGCGGGTGCAGAAATTCAGGATGACGTGGTGTGTATGCGGGTGAATGAAATTATGAATTCTGAATTATGCGGGCGGAGAATTTCGGCGTGTTGCTTGCTGGTCTCCGGCTTCCGGGTTCTGACCGCTCGTTCCCGGCGCTCTGGCGGCTGAACCGACGGCGCATACACCGCGCCTCCTGCGTGACCCGCGAGTGAAGAGACCCCTCACCCGGCCGCCATGCGCGGCCACCCTCTCCCCGAGGGAGAGGGTTAATGCGGTTCAGGACCGTCGGCGGGGCACCCTGTCCCCGGAGAGGGATTTAATTTTTCGTGGCGCGGTTGTTGGCGCGGCTAAAGCCGCGCCCTCCTAAAGACACCCCGCAGGCGGCCGCGGCAAACCGTCATTCCGAACGCAGTGAGGAATCTGCTTTGTGCTTATTCACGAAAAAAGAAGCAGATCCTTCGCGTTGCTCAGGATGACGTGTTGTGAGAGCTGGTGCAGAAATTCGCATACATCGCAAACGGCGCGAGGTATGCGTCACCCGCGAAGAATTGTTTACTGCGTTTCGTAGGAAGCCAGGAAGGTTTTCATTCCCTGCTCGTTCAGCTTGAGCTGGCCGGAAGCGATGAGCTGCTTCTTGAGGTTCTGGCGGTAAATTTCATAGGCCAGGGAGCGTTTTTGCGTCAGGAGGTCCTCACGGATTTGAGCTTCTTGCGAGGCGAAGTTGCTCTGGTCCGGCGGCGTATGGGAAACGACGTGGATGACCACGTCATTGCCTTCAATCGAGAGAACGCCGCTGGTGTCGCCGGGGGGGAGCGTAAAGGCTTGCGGCACGCCCTGTCCGGGCCCGAGGTTGGGCACGGTATCCTGCTGCGTAAAATCTTTGCTCTCCTGCAGGTTGTATCCGCCGGCCTTGGCAAGTTTGGCAAAATCTCCCTTTTGGGCGTCTGCTGAAAAAGCTTCGGCCTTCTGATGCGCGATCACCTTTGACTGCGCCGCGCGATAATCCTCCGTCACGCGGGGGCGGACGTCGTCCAGCTTGGGAATATGCGCAGGAACGATTTGTGTGACCTGGATGATGGCCGTGCCTTTGGGCACCGTGATGGGCTGGCCTACTTCATTCAGTTGCAGCTCAAACGACAGGTTCTGGAAGGCGTCATTCGAGCCAAAGTCGGGAACGGTCTGATTGTACTGGAACAGCGGCGTCTGCTTGACCTGCAGCCCGGATTGTTGGGCGATGGAGTCAAACTGCTTCGGGTCAGCCTTGAGCTTATTCTCGAGCTTGTCGGCATAGTCCTGCTGGGCGGCCGCCATTGCCTGCTTCATCAGGGTGTCGTGGATGGCGTCCTTGACGTCATCGAACGACTGGAGGTGCGCAGTCTGCTTGTCAAGAACTTTGATGATGTGGATGCCATAGGTGGTGTGGACCAGGCCGCTCACCTGTCCGGGCGACATGTTGAATGCCGTTTCCTCAAACTCCTTCACGGTCTGCCCGTGCGTGATCCAGCCGATGTTTCCACCATTGGAAGCGCTGGTGTCCTGGGAATACTTTTTCGCCATGTCCTCGAAGTTGGCGCCTGCCTTGATTTTGGCAAGCACGTCCGTGGCCGTTTTCTCCAGTTGCTTCACCTCGTCCGGGCTCTTGCCGGTGGTCTTGAAGAGGATGTGCTCAACCTTGACGCGGTCAGGCACGCGGTAATCGGAGAGGTGGCTGGTGTAATACTGCTTCATTTCGGAGTCCGTGACGGTGACGTTGGCGCGCACCTCGTCCGGAGTGATCAGGACGTACTGGACCTGCCGCTGTTCTTTTTTCTCATAGTGCGAGGCGTTCTTCTTGAAATAATCCTGCAGGGCATTGTCGGTGATGGGAACGGACTTCAGAAATTTGCTGGGGTCAAAAACCACGTACTGAATTTTGGTCTTCAAGTAGCGCTCGTTGTAGGCTTCATGCACTTCGGCCGGCGTCACTGAAACGCCATCGGACACCACAGCCTGGATTTTCTGGAGCAACAGGCTCTGGCGGATCTCGTCCTCGAACTCCTGAGTGGTAACGCCCATCTCCTGGCGGACAAAGTTCTGGTATTGCGCCATGCCCACAAACTTGCCGTTGGGATAGAGCCAGGGAAATTTTTCGAGCGCGGCCATCAGCTCCTGGCCGGAAACCTCCAGGCCCATCTTCCTGGCCTGCATCACCATGGCCTGGCGCAGGACCATGTCATCCAGCATGGTGCCGGCAATGGCGGGGATGATGTGGGGATCGCTTCCCAGCGAGGAGTTGCGCAAACGATTGTCAATGGTTTGCCTGAGCTCCTGCATGGTGATTTTGGTTCCACCCACGCTGGCAAGAACGTCGGACGAACTCAGGGTCGTATCTCCGCCTCCTCCGAGGGGGGTAAAAACCAGGATCATACCAATCGAAACGATCGCAAGAAAGAACGCCATGACCCACTTGTAGATCGCTGCGTGGTGCTTATCAAAGAGTCTGAACATTATTGCTCCGGACGTTTAGTGTCGATCTTAACTATTATATGCCAGCCCGAAAGGGCGAACAACTGAAAGGAGTGAGCAGACTGGAGGGAAAGGGGTCGAGAATGGGAACGGCATGCGAAGCCAGGGAAAACTTCTTGACCCAGCCTGCCCTTTGGTCAAGAATGCTCTAGGGTATTGGCCGGATGAGTCCAAAATCACGGGTACCAGGCCCCGAGCAAGGACATAAAGTCGAGGTCGAATGGACAACTATCAGTTATCGCACGATCGCTTTTTATGCTGTCCTGGCGCTTGTTGCAGTGAGTTTCGTCCTTTACCTCATTGCGCCTAACTATTTTGCCAGGAAAGCCCGGGGAGCGCTCCACGTGCTGACGGCAAGGGTGGGGGAAGACAACGCGGCAAGCGTAGCGCCTTCCAAACGCGACGCCCATTTTGTGAATCTGGACGGGACGGTCCGAGTGAAAAAGGCGCAGTCGCCACAATGGGTGCAGGCCAATTACAATACAGACCTTGTGACCGGGGACTTTATCCAGACCGGCAGTGACGGAGTGGCCAGAATCATTTTTGCAGACGGAACCAATTACGTGATTAAACCGGACTCCCTGATCGCGGTAGAGGAAAGCGGTGAAGACCCAGTGACGCGGGCAACGCGCGTGGCCGTGCAGGTGACTTCCGGGACCGTGGATTTGTCTACCGGGAAATTTGAAGTTCCGGGCTCGACCTCAAAGGTGGCTTTTGCGGACGCCATGGCCAACCTGGGCGAGGAAAGCCGGGCCGTAGTGCAGAACGATCCGAAAAGGAACATTCACCAGATGACGATGGACCATGGCGATGCTCAGGTAACTCGCGGGTCAACCACGTTGCAATTGGGGCAGTATGAGAAGGTCGCCTTCTCCTCGGAACAACCGGGACTGGTTCGGCAAAAGGTGATTGCGCCTCCCGGGCTGGTTTCGCCCGCCAATATGGCACTGAATGTGGTGCGCAACCCCCAGGCCACGCAGATCGGATTCGAATGGTCGGCGGTGGAAGGGGCCAGAGGCTATGTGCTGGAGATTTCGCCTTCCGGCATGTTTTCAAATCTTGTGGTGAACCGGAAAGTGGAGGGGACCTCGACGGCAGTGTCGGGGCTCGATGAAGGGGTTTACTATTGGCTGGTGAAGTCGATTGACGGGAACGGGAACACAAGCCAGCCCTCCACGCCCAACCGGTTCGATCTGGTTCAGCAGATTTCAGAGACCCACCAGGCGTTTCTTGAAATCACCAGTATCACCCAGCACGGGCGCGTGGCGGAAGTGGTTGGCCGCACGGAACCGGGTTCCACGGTGATCATCAATAATCAGCAGGTGTTTAATATTGCGGCGGACGGGACGTTCCGGCACTTTACGTCTTCGCTTCCCAGAAAAGGCTCAAACCAGATCACCATCACGGCACAGGACCGGGAAGGCAACACCAAAACCATCCGTAAAACGGTCGTAATCGAGTAGCATAACCAGACAGATATTCGTTCTGAGAAAGGGATTCATTAAAGGAATGAGTTTTCGCTCTCTCTTCAGTGTTTTTTCTTCAGACCTCGCCATCGATCTCGGCACGGCCAACACGCTGGTTTACGCGAAAGGCAAAGGCGTCATCGTCAACGAGCCTTCCATTGTTGCTATCAACAAGCTGAACGGCGACATCGAGGCCGTGGGGCGCGAGGCCAAGGAGATGCTGGGCCGCACGCCCGGCAACATCGTGGCGATCCGTCCCTTGAAAGACGGCGTCATTGCCGACTTCAAGGTGACCGAAAAAATGCTGAATTACTTTATCCAGAAGGCCCACAACCGCAAGATGTTCGTCCATCCGCGCATTGTGATCGGCGTGCCCTCGGAAATCACCCAGGTGGAAAAACGCGCCGTGCAGGATTCGGCGTTCCGCGCCAAGGCCAGCGAGGTTTACCTGGTGGAACAGGCCATGATGGCCGCCATCGGTTCCGGCCTGCCCATCACCGAACCTTCCGGAAGCATGATCGTCGATATCGGCGGGGGCACCACCGACATCGCCGTGATTTCGCTTTCAGGCATTGTTTACAGCCGCTCCGTGCGGGTGGCCGGGAACGAGATGGATGAGGCCATCACCGCCTATTTGAAACGCCGGTACAACCTGCTGGTGGGCGAAAGGACGGCCGAGCAGATCAAAATGGAAATCGGCTCAGCATTCCCCCTCGAAAAACCGCAGACCATGGAGATCAAGGGCCGGCACCTGCTGGAAGGCGTTCCCAAGACTATCACGATTGATGATTCCGAAATCCGCGACGCCCTTTCAGAATGCGTCGCCACCATCATCAACGCCATCCGCGTAGCGCTCGAGCGGACTCCTCCGGAACTCTCCGCAGACATTTCCGACCGCGGCATTGTGCTGACGGGCGGAGGCGCACTGCTGAAAAACCTCGACAAGCGCATTCGCGAGGAAACCGGGCTGCCTGTCTCTATTGCCGAGGACCCGCTGGCTTCCGTGGTGCTGGGTACGGGACGGATGTTGACAGACTTTAATCTGCTGCGCCGGGTTGCTATAGAATAGAAGGCTCTTCGGGCCGGAAGATTTGCGCCCTTTGCCATGGAAGCGCCTGGGCTGTTTCGAGCGCGTAGAAGATGCCGGGGACCGGCGCGAAAAGGTTGCTGAACGCTCCTGCGCTTTGCGCTGCGGTGGCGGCCCAAAAGTCACAGAGGGCGCAGGATGGCAGACAAGCGGCTCTGGAATAGCCCATTCACGGGGCGGCCTTCAGCAAACCGGCAGGGCCCGGACTAAAACGGCTTGCGTTGAAACGAAGTGCCTTCACACAATTCGATGAGAACTCCTGGATGCCAGGGATTGTTGCGAGGCACACGTCCTTTTTTGTGCTGCTGGGGGTGATGTTCGGCCAGCTATTGCTTCTCTCAATTCAGGTCACCCGAAATCAGAACGTCAGGCTCATTAACGTCTGGGCCGCCGGAATTTTCGGCCCTTTTGAGCGGGGTTTGCACGGTGCCATCGATAGCACTGCAGGGGCCTGGACCTCGGTCCATGACCTGTGGGCGTACAGGAATGCCGATCAGAAGGTGGGATCGGAACTGGTCCTGGCCCGCGCACGGATCCAACAACTTTCAGAAGAAGCCGCCGAGCTTGACCGCCTGAAAGCTCTGCTGCAATTCAAAGAACAATCACCTTATAAAACCGTGGCAGCGCAGGTAATCGCCTCAAGCCCGCAGGAAGGCTCCACTACGGTCGTCATCGATCGAGGACGGGATGCAGGGCTGGAGGCTGATATGCCGGTCATCACACCTGAAGGGGTGGTGGGAAAAATCGCCGCGGCCTATGCCCACACCGCGCAAGTCCTGCTGATAACGGACCCCACCTGTGGCGTAGGCTGCCTGTTGGAAAAAAGCCGCATCCAGGGGATTTTGAAGGGCGCCGGGCTGGGCCAATGCGAGTTGCATTATGTGATGGATGACCAGAATGTGCCGGCGGGAGAAGCCGTGATTACCTCCGGCCTGGATCAGGTTTATCCCAAGGGCTTGCTGGTGGGGCATGTGGTGAGGTCTGAGGAAGGCAACATTTATCGGCGGATTACCGTCAAGCCGGCGGCCGCCCTCGATCGGCTTGAGGACGTTCTGGTTGTTTTCAAGTCCACCCCGGCGCAAGAGGAAGTGGGACATCACCCGCCCCATTGAGGGCAGGGCCGGATTCGTTTCCGTAACTCCAAACTGTTCGCTGTTTTTGCCGGAGAGGTTTTTTTCCTCCCCGGCCCTCTTGCTGAAGCAGCGGCAAACCATCGCGGGTGGATGAAATGGATGTCTATCGCCATCGACCAAAGGAGGCGTTCCGTGCCCACCCGGCAGTTCTGTCGCTGATTGTTTTTGCCAGCGTACTGCTGGAGGTTACGCTTCCTCCTGCATTGCCGGTGGCACGTCTATTCCAATTCCCGTTGCTGGTGACCGTTTATTTCTCGATGATCCGCGAGAACCAGATTTTCGGCACGGCATTTGGAATGGGCGTGGGGCTGCTCGAGGACGCCCTCTCCCATGGATATATGGGCCAGATGGGCATGGCCAAGACTCTGGTGGGTTACCTTGCGGCGACGGCCGGCTTGAAGCTGGAATTTGACAATCTTCTGGTTCGTGGACTGCTGATTGGCTCGCTTGTCATTATCCACAACAGCTTCAATTATCTCCTTGTGCATCAATTGCTTGGACTACAGGTCCCCTTCGATTCGCTGCACATTCTGACCTCCGCAATCGTGAATATAGCCTTGGGCCTTATTCTGTTTCTGCTGTTCGATCGCCTCAGGAAGCGGGCCTGACGGTTTACCGCCAGAACGCCCTCAGCCTCGTTCCTGCCCGACCGCTATGAATCACATGTGAATGCTGCCGGGAGGATGTGGAAAGAGGGATAACTATTTCTTTAACTTGCGAATCAGAGTGTGTTATGTTTTGGGGTTGACGGGAGGGGAATTCTGTGGTCCTCGAAGTCGCGCCGGGCCGTTGAATTGCGGTACGATTGAGAGAGAGGAGTCGGGGCTTTTGTGCATCTGAAAGGTTCCCGATGAAAGTTCATTTGTAATGCAGGTTCGATTCCCGGAGGACGAGCGTTTCCCGTCCTGGAAGATTACCTTCCTGGAATATTGTGTAGCGGCAGTCTTTATTGGGCTGCTGGTGGGTTACTGGCGCCTGCAGATCCAGCAGCATACCCGTTTGCTGGAGGCGGCGGAACATAATCGTATTCGGGACCTTCCCGTTATCGCCCCCCGGGGCCGGATTCTTGACCGAAACGGCCGCGTTCTGGTTGATAATTTCCCATCTTTCACTATCCTGCTGAACCGCGAAAATGCCGCGCAGTTAAGCGACGCCCACCTCGCAAAGATCGCCGGCGCGCTGGACCTTGATCCGGCCGACGTGCGGGACATGATCAGGCGTTCGGCGAAGTTGCCGCGGTATCAGCCCGTGGTACTCAAACAGGCAGCCTCGCTGCAAGATGTCGCGTTTATTGACGCACACCGGGCCGAGTTCCCTGAAATCGACATCATCCAGTCTCAGCAGCGCTTTTATCCAAAGCATGGCGTCGGCGCTGCGGTGCTCGGTTACGTGGGGGAAGTGTCGCAGGCAGACCTCGCCAAGCCTGGAACAAATTACCGTCCCGGGGATGTCGCCGGAAAATTCGGCATCGAAAGGGAGTACAACTCGCTGCTTCGGGGGCGTGACGGGATGCGGCAGGTGGTGGTGAACAGTCGCGGCCAGGAAGTGGGGACCCTCGGCACAGTGAACGCGCTGCCGGGCCATGATCTGCGGCTGACTCTGGATTTAAATCTGCAAATGACTGCCGAAGCTGCGCTGGGAGACAAACCAGGAGCGGTGGTGGCGCTGGATCCGCGCACGGGTGAAGTGCTGGCCATGGTGAGCCATCCAACATTTGATCCGAATGACTTCACACACCGTATTTCTGTCAAGCTCTGGCGGGACCTCACAACCGATCCCCTGCATCCGCTGATGAACAAAGCTATCCAGGCGCAACTGGCGCCGGGATCGATTTTCAAGATCATTACCGGGGCCACGGGGCTTGAAACCGGGGCCATCACGCCGGATTTCACCATCGAATGCCACGGGCAGGTCACCATCTACGGGCACACGTTCCATGACTGGCACGTGCACGGGCAGGTGGATTTCCACAAGGCTATCGTCCGCTCCTGCGATGATTATTTCTATACCCTGGGTAAAATGCTGGGCATCCAGAAGATCGATTTCTATGCCGATCATCTGGGGTTGGGGCACCGGACGGGAGTTGATCTGCCGGACGAAGATTCCGGGCTGGTTCCTTCTCCGGAATGGGTCAGGAAGGTTTTTCATCGGCAATGGTGGCCGGGAGAAACAATCTCGGTAGCGATCGGCCAGGGCGCTCTGCAGGTAACGCCCCTGCAGGTGGCTTACACCATTGGCGGAATCGCTTCCGGCGGCACCTTCCTCCGGCCGCATCTGGCATTTAGCAAGGAACTGGAAAATCTGGGTTTAGATCCGCCAGCTGATGCCACCAACCGCTTTCCACTTCACGAAACCACCGTGCAGGCTGTAACCAATGGGATGTGGGGGGTGGTGAACGAGGCGGGCGGCACTGGAGCCGGCGCCCGGTGTCAGGGGCTGAACGTGGCCGGCAAGACGGGAACGGCCCAGGTGGTCAGTACCGAGCATCACAACTCCTCCAGTAAGGCAAACTTCAGGAACAATGCCTGGTTTGTGGGCTATTCGCCTTCGCCGAATCCTGATATTGCCGTTGCCGTGCTGGTCATGGAAGGCCAGCACTCATCAGTGGCCGCTCCCATCGCAGGAGATGTGATCAAGGCCTATTATGAGGAAAAGGGGAACAAGCAGACCCCGGCGCAACTGGTGAGCCAGGTGACCGGCAAATCCAAGTTTGAAGCCACGGCAACCGAACCCTGAGATGATTTTCAAACAATGAGAAATTCGCTTCATTTTCATGATTTTGACTGGATCCTGTTCGGGCTGGCGCTCGCCATTGCCGGCATAGGGCTCCTCGAAATCTACAGCACCACCACCCAGACAGTCCTGGCCGGGCAGTTCAAGAAACAGATCTATTGGATTCTTTTGGGCTGCGCTCTGACGTTCATCGTGAGCCAGATGGACTACCACATGTTTCTGGTCCACATTCCCTGGCTTTATCTTCTCAGCATTCTGGCCCTGGTGGCAGTCCTGGTGGCGGGACCGCGCCTGGCCGGGACCCATCGTTGGGTGCAAATCGGCGGGTTCACTTTGCAAGTGTCAGAACTTGTCAAGTTGGTTATAATACTAGCGGTGGCGGCCACATTCGCCAAAAGGCGAAACAAGGCCTTCACCTGGGGAGAATTGGCCAAGCTGGGGCTCCTGGCCGGCGTGCCGGGGATCTTGGTGGCAATCGAGCCCGACCTCGGAACCGCATTGACTTTCCTGCCGATTGTAGCTGCAGGGGCGTTTCTGGCAGGTATCCGGCGTCGGCAGATCATGGTTTTGGGCTTGGCAGGATTGCTGGCGTTACCGGTTGGTTGGTTTTTGATGCGGCCGTACCAGCGCCAGCGGCTTGAGGCTTTTGTTCATCCAGGGAAGAACACCCAAAGCTCCAGCTACCAGGTAACCCAGACGAAAATCGCCATCGGCTCGGGTGGCTTGTGGGGTAGAGGGCTGGGCAACGGCACGCAAAGTCAACTGGGATTCATCCCGGTTTCCCACGCGGATGCCATCTTTGCCGCGTTTGCCGAAGAACGGGGGTTTTTTGGCACGCTGGCGGTTTTTTTGCTTTATGTTATTCTCCTCTTGCGTTTGCTTGAAGGCGCAAAGACAGCGGCCGACCAGGCGGGTGGTTTCCTCCTCATCGGATTCGCTTCCATTTTGTTCTTTCAGGTTGCTGTAAACGTGGGAATGATGATTGGCCTGTTTCCCATCACTGGCATCCCATTACCGCTCATGAGCGAGGGTGGGTCCTCCATGCTCTTTATTTTTTTGGGCCTGGGCCTTGTGATGAGCGTTAAGATGCAACGATTTGTGAATTAACTGAAGATCGAGCAGAAGAAGTGACAGCAACGTTTGGAATCAATTTTCGGACCCGGATTTTCTGGGACGGCTCAAAGCAGCCGAATATTTTGCAGGATATGGCCCGGGCACACTCGCCGGCAGCGCGTCATCTTGCCCAGAGTCTCCACGAGGAGATTCATAAAGAGGGGCGAGGTGTAAGCTGTGAAGCTGATGGCGTTTGCGGCCGGAACAGGGACAATCGAAGTTGATCTCCGCCTTTGCGGATTGATCCTGACCGATTGCCCGACAAAAAGGAGTTTCCATGAACAAGGAGATGTTTATTTCATCGTCTCCACACGAGACGAAGGTCGCGGTGTGCGAAGACGGCCAATTGGTGGAAGTCTATTTCGAACGAGACACCGATGTGGGCCTGGTTGGAGGTATTTACAAGGGCCGCGTGAACCGGGTGCTTCCCGGAATGCAATCGGCTTTTGTCGATATCGGTCTCGAGCGCGATGCCTTCCTGTACGTTTCTGACTTTTCGCTTCAGGACCAGGATGAATTTGAAGGCGTGCTGGATGAGGCCCATGCGCGGCCGGCAACAATCGAGGTGGAACCTCAAAAGCCGGCCGCTGATATTGGGGCCGCCGCTGGCTCGGAGAAGCCGGAGGAGAGTGAACGGGTCGCCACGGGCGGCCTAGCCGTCGGGCCAGCCGAGCCGGAAGAAACAACTGCCCCGGCCGAAGCCGCCATGCCTTCCTACCCGGAAGCATCGCGCCAGCAATCGCCTGATTCCGCGGCGGGGCCCGCGGGCGAGGGTAAGGATTTCCGCCACCGCTCTCATCGGGGCCGCCGGCGCCGCGGCCGCCACGGACGCCATGGCGACCGGGACCGTCGCCAGAACCATTACCCTGAACCGCAGGCCGAAGCTGCAAAGCCCGAGGCGCCGAAGCCCCAGGTTGCCGCCGAGCCGGAGGATTTTGAAGTTCTTCCCGGTGAGTCGCTGGCCAAGTACAGGCACCCGTCCTCAGAAAAACCCGCTGCGGTTGAATCCTCTTTTCAGAGAGGTGTTGAGAAACCCGGTTCAGAGCCCACAACGAATGTTGAAGAGACAGCGTCCGCTGGTTCTGCCTATGGGGCGGAAGAAGTGAACTTCGAAACCCGCTCCGAGAACGCGCCGGAACGGCCCCGAACTGATACCATTTCGGACCGCTATTCGGCCTCTTCTGGCATCGACGAAGCAGAGGGATACGAGGCGGATTCGGAAGAGGAAGCGGATGCCGCGTCAGGAAGCGCAGCCTGGCCCGGAACCGAAGACGAAGAAGGTCCGCCCGCCGAAGAATTGGCCTCAGCCGGCCAGGAATTCGAACGTCAAGCGGGAACGTCAACCGCACCGGATGAGCTTTCCAGGCCGGAGGACAAATCTGAAAACGAAGAACAGGCAGAAGGGAGCGCCCCATCAGGCGGGGAAGGCTCCGATGAGCGGTCTTATACTCTGCGCGAACCCCACGCGCGCCCACATTTTGCTCCGCGTCGCGGACGCCGGGGACGCCGCCGCGCAGGCAGGCACCCGCGCCGGGGCCCCGGCCGTGAGCGCGAGTCCTCACGGGCCGGCAGCCAGCAGGGCCTGCAGATTTCCGAGCTTCTGAAAGAGGGCCAGGAAATCATTGTCCAGATCGCCAAAGAACCGCTGGGAACCAAAGGCGCCCGAATCACTTCGCACGTGGCCTTGCCCGGACGGTACGTGGTCTATATGCCGACCATTACCCACATCGGCGTGTCACGAAAGATCGCGTCAGAACAGGAACGGCTGCGGCTGCGGAACATCGTGATGGAGCACAAGGGCGCGTTGGGCGGCGGGTTCATTGTCCGCACAGCCGGCGAAGGCCGCACGGAGGAGGAAATCAAGGCTGACCTGCAGTTTCTGACAAACCTGTGGAACGACGTGCGCACCCGCGCGGAGAAGGTGAAGGCCCCGTCGCTGCTCTACCGCGACCTCGACCTGGCCCAGCGGCTGATGCGTGACCTGGTGACGCCGGACTTCAAATCCATCTGGCTGGACAATGAGGCCGACTACGAGCGCGTGGTCGAATTCATCAACCGGTTGCAGCCGTCGCTGGTGGGTTGCGCCAAGCTTCATACCCGGTCCAACCCGCTTTTTGAAGAGCACGGAATCGAGGACGAGATTGAGAAGGCCCTTAAACCCAAGGTCTGGTTGAAGTCCGGTGGCTATATCGTGATCAACCAGACGGAGGCGCTGGTGGCCATCGACGTCAACACCGGCAAGTACGTCGGCAAAACCAACCGGCTGGAAGACACCATCGTCAAGACCAACATCGATGCCGTCAATGAAATCGTGCGCCAGATTCGCCTGCGCGACCTGGGCGGGATTATCGTGATCGACTTCATTGACATGGATGAACGCCGCAACCGGAACAAGGTGGTGCAGGCGCTGGAGGAAGCGATGCGCCGGGACCGTGCGCCCACCAAGGTGCTCTCCTTTAACGACTTCGGTCTGGTGGCCGTAACCCGCAAGCGCGTGAAGCAGTCGCTGGAACGTACCCTTTGCGATCCTTGCGCCTATTGCAACGGGTCGGGCTGGGTGAAGTCCGTCAGCACGGTCACCAATGAAATTCTGGCTGAAGCCCGCAAAATGGCTGAAGAAATCGAGGGCAAGACGATCACCCTGCGGGTGAACCCCGAGGTGGCCCAAGAATTGAAATCCAAGGAAGGAACATTCGTGCAGGAAATCGAAGCTCTCACGCACAAGAATCTGGTGATCAAGAGCGATCCGTCCATTCACCAGGAACGCTTCGAGATCTTCTGAGGATGGGTCGCGCCTTCGCGGGTAGGCCTTCCGGCGACAGCAAGACTCATCACGATACGGAATCCCCCGGCTCAACGGATGTTGACCCGGGGGCCTAAAAGCTGATGTATTTCTGATTGATCACACCCAAAGATTGATGCGAACCGCCGGTTTTGCGGGATAATTATTGACCGAGGTGTTCGCCCCATGCCACGGGAAAATGCTGATCCACTGCTTAGCGAGTTCGCGGATGGACGAACAGACCTTGTTTACCAACTTCTTGCACAAGGCCATTCACCTGGCACCGTGGATGAGAATGGGGTATCACTGATGCAGTGGTGTGCTTATTACGGTGATGTGAGCGCAATGAAATTTTTGCTGTCTCAAGGTGCAACGCTGGACTCTCTTGGGCAAAATCTCGGTCTTAACGCAGCATCCTTTCACGGACACTGGCGTTTATGTAAGTTTCTGCTTGAACAAGGCGCAGACGTGGACGAACAGGATGCGAGTAGTGGAGAAGCACCCCTCCACAACGCATTGTGCAACACAGACCGTATGGCTTATGACCGAGTTCTCAAGGTGCTGTTGTTTCATGGGGCTAACCCAAACGTTGCGACTAAAAATGGAGTCGAAACGGGAGGGTTCATGCGCGACTGTAGAACCAAAGGGGAGACACCACTTCACCGTGCAGCTGCGTTTGGAAACGAAGACACGATCAAGCTATTGCTTGATGCGGGAGCCAAGATCGATGCGACGGACGCTAACGGAGATACCCCTTTAAGTTGGGCTAGTTGGTATTCACGTCCAACTCCTATACTCCGAATGCTTTGTTACGGTAACTTTAGAATCCATCCCAACTATCAACCCATGCGAGCTAACCTGTTGGGAACACCGCATGGCGAAGATTCATAGTTCACGGCTCCGCCCGCCTCACAGTTTGCCTTCCGATACTTTGTTTTTGGGTGTGTTTTTACGATGATAGCGTCCTTTATGATCCGATGATTCGCGCTCATCCCCAAGTTTGAGAGACAACTGATGCGTAGTCAGTCATGAGTGGCGCGTAACCCGCTTATCATCAGGGTCAAGCTGACGGACGCAACGGGCTCTTTTTTGGGCCTTGTGCTGTCGCTTGCTTCAGCTCACTGAGCCGGAAGTTATTTCCGGATTTCCACGCCAGCGCGTTTCACGCACCAGCCGCTTTCCCATCCAGGGGAGCGGCGCCGCAACCAGACCCTGCAGCCATAGCGGTCCATGCAACAAGCTCCGGGCAATGCCGGCGATCCTGTAACTTCGGCCCACGGCATGCAATAGATTTTCAGCGTAGATTGCAGCCGCGCGTTCATCACCTGATCCTTCAAATAACGATTTTGCAACCGCCTGGGCCGCCAGCCGGCCGCTGTGCAGAGCCATGGAAATTCCTTCACCTGTAAACGGATCGAGAAAGCCCGAGGCGTCGCCCGCCATGAGCACCCCGCCTTGCACGGGCCGGCGTCGTGCCAGATGCACAGGGGACGTGGTAACCACCGGGGAGACCTGTATCGCACCGCGCAAGCGCCTTTCAAGCGCGGGCAGATGAGCCGTCTGCACGAGCCAGCCGGCAAGGTTCTGCAGGCCTTTGGTTTCCCTTTCGCGAATTCGCTCACGGCGAACCAGGCAGCAGACATTGACGTTGCCGTCCTCCACGGGGGCCAGCCCGCAATAACCCCCGTGAAAGAAATACATCTCAACCCTGTCCCGGGGTGGGATGCCCTCAAAGTGGGCCTTTGCCCCAATCCAGTCGCCCGTGGCATGAGACGCTCGATGGGCAGGCGAAGACAAGCCATCAATCGCCCACCAGCGCCCGCAGGCGACCAGCAGTGATTTTGCCCTCCGGACGTTTCCGCCTGCCGATTCGATTTCCCACACATCCGGATCTTTGCCGAAGGAAACCAGCTTAAGCACTTTGCGGATGGATTCGCCTTCGCGCGCCTCGGCGCCGGCCGCCTTGGCCGCTTCCCATAAAGCGGCGTCGAGCAGGCGGCGCGACAATCCCAGCGCGCGGTGCGGCAAGCGGAACGTCCGAGATCCGCCATGGGCAGAAATAAATTCTGCGTCACGGATGTCCGCACCACGGACCGCCGTCTCAGGAATTTCGGTTTGCAGCAAATGGAGCGCTTCCGGAGAAATGAATTCGCCGCAGACTTTGTCGCGCGGGAAGCGGTCGCGCTCCCAGATAGCCACGCTCAGACCCTGCCGGCGGGCTTCCAACGCGGCGGCAGTTCCCGCCGGCCCGCCCCCGATAATGGCGACGTCCACAATGCCCGGATCGAGTTTCAGGTTTTCCATAGCACGAGTCCAAGGCGAAATAACGGCAGCCGCTCGACCTCAAAGCCGGTGAAGCCCGTGCGGCCGGCCAGATCTGCGAGTTCATCCCTGGTATAGGCCTGGCGCACGCTTGCCGCCCCATCATGGCGAGTGATGCGGCTGCGCGCAAAAGGCCAGGCAATGCGGATGAAAGCGAAAGGCAACGGGTGCCGCTCGAGGTCGTTGATCAGCACTGCATCAGAGGCAATCCCTGCTAAGCGCCGCAGCAATTCCACCGCTTCATCTCCTGAGAAGTGGTGCAGGAAAAGATTGCAGATGACCACATCAAAACTGTTTTCTACAAAGGGACAATTGAAGACGTCGGCCGCAACTCGTGGCGGCTTCCTCGGAGAGTGGTTTCCGTTTCGCAGATGGCTGAGGCGGCGGTCGAGCGCCACAAACTCCACGCTCCGGTGGCGGCGAGCCAGCTCGGATTGCAGGCGGGCCGCCAGGCGCGAATCGCCCGAACCGACATCAAGGATGCGGGCGCTTCGGGAACCCCGCCGGGCGAAATAGCGCTCCAGCAGGCGCAGGCAGCCCGATACGCCTCCCAGCCAGCGGTTGATTCGCCACAAATCATCAAAGCTCTGCCGGATTTCCTCAGGCGTTCCGAAATCATCATCAAGCCACTCCGGTGAAGGAACGCGGCGCATGGACGAAAACCCTTCCTAAGCAGCTCGGGAAATAACCAGCGCGGAGTTTTTCGATCCGAACGCGATACAGTTACAGATGGCGTGCTCAACTTCAATCTGGCGCGACTGGTGCGGCACATAATCCAGGTCGCAGTCGGGATCGGGCACATCGACATTGAGCGTTGGAGCCACACGCCCATCACGCATGGCCAGCAGGGTCGCCGCAATCCCGGCCGCCCCGGAAGCTCCCTGCGGGTGCCCGATCATGGACTTCAGCGCGGAAGCGGGCACACGGTAGGCCCGCTTGCCCAAAGCCAGTTTGAGCGCCCGGGTCTCGATGCGGTCGTTGAGAATGGTGGAAGTGCCGTGAAGGTTCACGTAATCCACCTGGTCCGGACCAATCCGGGCCTGCTCCATTGCCAATCGGATGGCGCGCGCCGGCTCTTCACCATTCTCTTCCAGGCGCACGCGGTGAAAAGCTTCGCAAGTGGAGCCGTAGCCGGAAATCTCGCCGTAGATTTTTGCATCTCGCGCCTGAGCATGCTCGTAACTCTCCAGAACGAACATCCAGGCGCCTTCACCCAGCACAAAGCCGTCGCGGTCCGCTGAAAACGGACGCGAGCCGCGTTCCGGCTGGTTGTTCCAGGAAGAAGTGAGAATGCGCATGAGGGTAAATCCCTTCATGATGAGCGGCGCCAGCGGAGCGTCGGCGCCACCGCAGACCACCATCTCCGCAGCGCCGCATCGGATATTCTGCGCGGCGTAACCGACGGCGTCGGTCGACGAAGTACAGCCGGTCGAGATGAGATGGCTGAACCCTCGAAAGCCGAAATGCATGGAGATTTCACTGGCCAGCGTGCCGATGGTCGCCGAGGGAATCGTGTAGACGCTGCACTGCCGCGCTTGCCCGGAGTAGTATAGCGCATACTGATGCTCGACAAACTCCTGGCCGCCGCCACCCGAACCGAGAAGGACCGCCACCTGGCGCTGTTCTTCCAGCGTCATCTCACTCGGTTTGAGTCCCGCGTCTGAAACGGCTTCACCGGCGGCCGCGACGGCAAGCGGCACGACGCGGCTGACGTTGGCCATGTCTTTTTCGCTGATGTAGCGGTTGGGCTCAAAACCTACAATCTCGCCGGCGATATGGACCGGGAGCGAAGAGGGATCAAATCGCTGGATGCGGCGGATCCCGCTCCTGCCCTGCCAGCTTGCCTCCCAGAAGGCCTCGCGGCCAAGGCCGTTAGGGCTGACAGCGCCGATGCCTGTCACCACCACACGGCGGCTCAATTGGCCCTCTGCACCGAGTGGAAGTTTTCGAATTCGCAGGATATTCGAACTGTCAGGGGAGTAGCGGCTTTCGCGAATGAAATTCCGAAGCGTCCCGCGCGGCAGGCCAGTCCGCTCCGGGAAATAATGAGTTCAATGGATGCGGTCGAGAACGACGTTGTAGGTAACCAGGAAATCATTCTTTACCTTCACTGTCCCAAGTGCAGCGCTGTAAGGTTGGATGTTGAAATCGGTCAGCTTGAACATCTTTTTTCCCTGAATTTGCAATTTGTTACCAATTTCGTGACAGTCTAATGAAAATTGCACCTTGCGGGTCACGCCGTGGAGCTTGACGTTGGCCACGAGGTGCCAGACGGTGTCGTGATCGACCGGGTCGAACGAGACGGAGTGGAGCTCGATGGAGGGAAAGTGATTCGCATCGATCTGTTGCGGCCCCAGCATGGTGTCCTGCACCTGCACACGTTCGGAGGGATTTCCCCAGGGGTCGATAACCTTCAGCGACGCGGCGTCGCCTGTTAAATCGGCCGTCCAGCCACCCGCCTTTGAAAAATTCGCCTTGCCGGAAAAGCGGGTTAAATCAATCAGGTGGTTGTCTCCAAACTTACCCAGAAAGCCGCCTTTGAAAAGGTGAATTTCAATCTTGCTTTCTTTGGAGTTCAGGTTGTAGGCGCCCGACACCTGGGCCGACAACGTCTCCGAGCCTCCAATAAAGAGCGCGAGGATCAGGAATAACTGTACTCGCGTCCTTTGGGCAGCAACATTGGAAAGGGACGGGCAGAGCTTCTCGTGAAAAAGAGTTCCGACAGCCAGCACTCGCTTGCTGCACGGACCGGGAGAGAGGCGGAACGAGACGTTAACGGTTTTCAATCGTCCATTACTCCTAAAGGATCAGCCCCTGGCTGGAGCACCCCCTCAGATGTCGCACCAATGTTAAAGGCAGCGGAAAGGCAAATCAACAGGAAGTATTAGAAATGTCCGGACCTCAAGCCGGCCTGAAAGAACCCGCTAGAACGAGCGCAGGAGCGTTGCAATCGATGGCTTTTCCCCGTACAGAAACGCCCGTCCCGCAATTCGCGGAACCAGCGGGAACCGGAAGATCATGTCTAGTCGGCCGCGTGTTTCGCTTTCCCTGGCGCCCCCGGGCAGCCTCTTAACATAATCGCCCAATTCGGCGCACCATCTCTTATTGTACCTTTCCAGTACCGAAGCGGGCGAGGAACCTTTCAGCGCCTGGTGGATAACGCCGACAGCAACCTCCGCACTCACCATGGCAGGATAGATTCCCTCGCCCGTCGAGCCGGAGACAAAACCGGCCGCATCTCCAACAAGCATCACCCGCCCGCGAACCAGGCTCGGAATG
Source organism: Terriglobia bacterium (assembly GCA_035277665.1). Lineage (GTDB taxonomy): Bacteria > Acidobacteriota > Terriglobia > UBA7540 > UBA7540 > SCRD01. The sequence continues at coordinate 2,476 of DATEKC010000062.1, read as the reverse complement.
CGGTAAACGCCTCCGACCGGATCAAGATCAAAATAAACCTTAGCGCCCGGAAGATCGTCGGGAATATGCTTTTGGTGGCGCAAAGACTGAATAAAGTCCCGGAAAAGCCGGCGAATGGCGCGGCCATCCTTCAAGAGAGCACCGATGCCAATGCAAACGTGCTGCCGCTTGGGAAACACCCACCCGTAGCCTTGAATGCCCTCGTATTCCAGAAACACGCGGAATGGGAAACGCCCGCCGTAAAACGCGCTGATGCGCTCAGGCGGAAAAGGAATATCCGTGTTCGCGCACAAGACGTAATCACCCGGCGACCATCCCTTGCGCAGGCCGCTCCTGACAGCCACCCTGCTGGAAGCCCCATCCGCGCCAATCAAAATGCGTCCCGCCATCTCCCGGCCATCCTCAAGCCGGACACGAACGCCGTTTTGCTCTTCCACTAGATCGGCAATCGCGCAGCCGCCTATGAATCGCGTTCCCGCCTCCATTGCGATGCGGCGCAGGCCGTCGTCAAATTTCGACCGCAATGACAGATATCCGGACGGCCGGCGTTCCAGATACCGGGCCTCTCTCTCAATTGAACGGTCATAAAAAGCCACACCGAAGAATGGGTTCTCAACCAGGTCGGCCAAGGAATTCACGAGATAGGAGAACCGCTCAAAAGCCAGGCGATTAATCCAGCTGGCGCAGGTCTTGTGACGGGGGAAATTGGAGCGATCGATCAGGAGCACGGAATAGCCGCGGTCCGCCAGCAGTTTGGCCGCAGTGGAACCGCCCGGCCCCGCGCCTGCCACAATTACGTCTGCTCGATCACTCGTCATCACCGCCATCCTGGTCACTTAAAAAACACGGCTAATCATCCTGGCTGTTATGTTCCAATTGGCACCACAGCAAGCCGTCTATCGGAAACCTGGCACGGCCATTCCCAAGCTCAGTTGGATGGTGATGCCACTGCATTGCTCCTGGGCGCCCGGATGAGAATCAGGACAAGGGCCGTGGCTAGTAGCGGAACGGTGCCGGCAGCAACGAAAGCGGGGAAGTAGGAGAACTTGTCAACGATATACCCGATCATCAGGGTAAAGGCCGTGCTGACCAGTCCCGCGCCCAGCCCGCTGAGTCCGGTGACGGAAGCGACGACGTCCTGGGGAAACAGGTCGGAGGGAAACGTCAGCCCCATAGTGGACCAGCTCGCGTATCCCCATGTGGCGACACTGATCAGCAACAGGGCGGTCGTGGCGCTTTGAGTCATGGCGGCAGGGATGCCGCAAAGGATAGGCAACGAACTCAGTATGCACACCAGCTTGCGCGAACGAATGACCGGCATGCCGCGCTTGATGAAGTAGCCTGTCAAAAATCCGCCGGTGAAGTTACCAATATCAGCAGCGAGAAAAGGAATCCAGGCGAACGCGCCAATCTGCTTCAGGCTGAAGCCGTGCACTTCGCTAAGATAGTCCGGAAGCCAGAAAACGTAAAACCACCAGATGGGATCTGTCAGTGAGCGCCCCAGCACGATACCCCAGACATTCCTCTCCTTCAGCAGGGCCAGCCAGCGTTTGGCGCCCTTCAGGGCCGAGGCCACCGGCGTGCCCCGGCGCTGCAGAATGATTTTTCGCTCCTCGTCGCCCAAGCGGGGATGAACGTCAAAGGGATGGTAAAAGTAGAGCCAGGGGACGAGCCAGAGAAATCCCAAAAGGCCTGCGGCCACAAAAGAGTAACGCCATCCAAACTGGTAGGCGATGAAAGCGACAAAGGGAGGAGCAATCACGGCGCCAACGCTTGACCCGCTGTCAAAGATGGCGACGGCCAGGCCCCGCTCCTCCGCCGGGAACCATTCTGCCACGGTCTTGCTGGCGCCCGGCCAGTTGAAGCCTTCGCCGATCCCCAGCATGAAGCGGAAAACCGCCAGCGAAAGCACGGAACTGGCCATCGAGTGCAGCATGCTGGAAAACGACCACCAGATCATGGCCAGGGTCAGGCCCCGCCGCGTGCCGATGATGTCAATAATGATGCCGCCGATCAGCCACATTCCCGCGTAAGCAACCTGGAACGCCGAGACGACGTAGGAATAGTCCTCGTGCGTCATGTGGAAATGCTGCATGATGACGGGCGCCAGGACGGAGAGCGTCTGCCGGTTGATGTAATTAATGACCGTAGAGCAGAAAAGCGTCCAGACGATAAACCACCGCAGACGCTTAATCGGTTTAGGCTTCATGGCAAGTCACGTGTGCTTCAAAATGCCGGCGAAAAATTAACCGCAGCGAGAGCCGCTATTGCGGCAGCTCAGTGGACGAGGCCGGGTCCAGATAGACCGTGGTGTCGGGATGCTTCCGCATAATCGTCGCAGGGCAGCGGGTTGAAATCTCTTCGGTCAGGGTGCGGTGAACAATGTGCGCCTTCCGCTCGCCGGGAACCGAAGCGATCAGCCGCGGCACGCGCAGCAACGTCGGAATGGTCAGCGTGATGGCCCGCTCGGGCACCG
>DATEKC010000061.1:0-10755 GCA_035277665.1 Terriglobia bacterium | reverse complement strand
CCATCGGCCCGGAGAGCAGCCGGGAAAGATATTCGCCCACCCAATGAGCGTCGCGGTCCCCGGTTTCCAGATAAATCCGGGTCTCCGGTCCGAATTCAAACGCGCCGGATTGAATTTCAACGCGGGCAGGCTTCGGGACCACGTCGAGCTCCGTGGCCGGCTTCTCAGCCTGAAGATTGGGTGTGCCGGTGCTGACGAACAAGCAAATGACAACAAGGAAATGCTTCGGGAATTTGCGATTCCGCATGAGTGTTCTCTCCTATGTCTCGTTTGCCCACAAAGTCGCACCAAACAAAGATGGGGCCGCTTGCGCGGGTACCAGAGTGTCCATCGCAGCACGCCCCAATTGCCAGAGATTAGAACAGTGTCCAGTATAAAGCGGGAGAGATGTTCCAAAGCACAAAGCCCTGACTAATTGGCTCCCCCGTGTCCGTGATTAAATCCAGGCATTGCAAGGTCAATATTACACTTCAGCTACTAAATGGCTCTTAAAGAGTTTTGCATGCAAAAATACGCCATGCCGTCTTACTGCGATTCTGCTGCGAAGAACACGTCTGAGTGGGCCGGCATTTCAGGCTTTACAATACGAAAGGGAATTAAGTATAAGTAGCCGTCGAAAGATTCGATGTCTGCAAGGAGCTATGTTTCGGATGATCGGTTTCGCCGGACCTGATGTCGGGAGGACAATTTGCCCAGCTCGATAAGCGATCCTTTTTTGGAGGGCATTCCGCAATGGGACCTGCTGGACGTTAACGCGCGCATCGGCCCCTCGGGCATCCACGGGGAGCTGGCGCTAGAGGCGGACGGCCTGCTCGAGGAAATGAATCGCTTCTCGATACGAGAAGCGGTCGTGTCACATTGGACGGCGGAAGAGTATGACGCCGGAGAAGGAAATCAAGCGCTGCAGCGCGATCTCAGGCCGCGCCTGATCCCGGCCTGGGCGGCGCTGCCGGACCCGCAATCGGTGGAAGAACTGGCTGCGCGCCGGCCGCGCGCCGTGCGCCTGACACCCGGCATCAACCAGCATCATTATTCCATGGACCGGTGGTGTGTGGGCCCGCTCTGCGAATATCTGGAAGAGCATTCCGTGATCACGCTGATTGCGCGGGGCGACATCGATTGGGGGCAACTGGCCGCGCTGCTAGAAGCTTTCCCCCGCCTGGTTTTGGCGCTGCTGGACGTGGGCTATCGAGCGGACCGCTACTTGTTCCCTCTTCTGAAGCGCTTTCCGCATCTCTATTTTGACTGCGCAACCTATCTTGCCCATCGGCAGCTCGAAGCTCATGTGGAGCAACACGGGGCGGAACGGATGCTGTTTGGCACGCGTCTGCCGCTCTACACGCCGGCAGCGGCCCTCGGAGTGCTGGCCAGCGCTCGCATCCCCGAGGCTTCGCGGAAGGCCATTGCCGGCGGCAACCTTCGGCGGCTGCTCGCGAATTGCCGCAACCCGCCAGGAGAAACACAAGCGTGAAACCGATTGCCGTATGGGACTGCCACGGACATCTCGGGACGCACGTCGATTTCCCCGCCTATAAGTGCGCCCCCGAATCGATGCTGGCAGTCATGGATCACCTCCATATCGAGCGGCTGGCAGTGACCTCGACGCTCGCCTGCTACAACGACTGCCCGCGCGGGAATGCGGAGGTCGATCAATTGCTGAAGCGCCATCCGGACCGCTTCCTGGGTTACATTACGGTCAATCCCAACCCTTCCGGGCAGGCCATCGAGGAACTGAAGCGTTGGGCCCATTTTCATCAGCCGCCGCTCATCAAGCTGCATCCCGCATTACATCATTATCCGGTCAACGGGCCGAACTATCGGCCCATCTGGGAGTACGCAAACGCAACCCATGCTGTTGTGCTGGTGCACACCTGGGATTCAGATCCCGATTGCGGCCCGCTGCTGTTCCCCGCCCTGGCCAGGGAATACCCGCAGGCACAAATACTTTTGGGGCATTCCGGGGTTACCTGGCGAGGGTACCATCAGGCCATCGAAGCCGCCTTGCAGGCTCCAAACCTTTATCTGGATCTGTCAGGCTCACAACGGCACCGGCTCATTTTGGAGCGCTGTGTCGCTCAACTGGGGCCGGAGCGCATCCTGTTCGGTTCCGACATGCCGTACCTTGAAGCGTCCATGGCGTTGGCGCACGTTTTAACGTCTCGGATTTCCGACACGGCAAAAGAACTTATTCTGCGCGAGAACTTTTCGCGGCTTGTTGTAAAGTGAAGAGGAGGCTCCTGAAGGTCTCAGTTTCCGGCGGGCATCGGGGCGAAACAGGTTTTCCAAGCTATTTCTGAACGCAGCGGGCAAAGTTCAGATCCAAAACTTCAGCCTTGGAAATTGCAGGTTCGAGTTAATGAGGATTGCATAATGGAGCAACGGACTTCCGCAGCGCCGGCATCCTGCCGGCCCTGAAAAAATGCCGCCGGGACGGCGGCGCTACAAGTGGTTGTCACCTTATTTTGCAAACCTCACCAGGAGGAATGGAGAGAAGATGGAACAAGTGCGCATTGGCGTAATCGGTCTGGGCACGATGGGCCGGCATTATGTGAAGATCTATTCAGACCACCCGCTTGCTGAGGTTGCCGCCGTGTGCGCGCCTCAGGAAAAGCAAGTGGCTGAAATCCGCGCATTATACAACGTGGATGGCTATACGGACTACCGGCGGATGCTTGACCGGAACGATCTGGATGCCGTGGTGGTTGCTACGCCGGATGACTGCCACTTTGAACCGGCCCGCGATGCTCTCGAGTCCGGCCGGCACGTGCTGGTTGAGAAGCCCTTCACCACGGTTACGAGCGAAGCAGACAGCCTGGTCCGGATTTCCCGGCGAGTAGGCAGGAAAATCCAGGTGGCCTTCAACCATCGCTGGCTTCCCTCGTACCATCAGGCCAAAGTTTCGATTGCAGCGGGCGAGATCGGAACACCTCTCATGGGATACGCGCGGAAGAACGATACGATCTTTGTTTCAACCGAGCTTTTGAAGTGGGCGGGCAACACCACCTCCGCCTGGTTTCTCTCTTCGCACGATATCGACCTGATGCAGTGGTGGTTCGCAAGCGAGCCGGTGGAGGCTCGCGCCTGGGGGTGCAAGGAGGTCCTGGTTGCGCGAGGGATTCCCACTTACGATCTTATTCAAGGCCAGGTGAAATTTGCTTCCGGGGCGTTTGCTACCTTCGAGTCAGGGTGGATTTATCCCAACACGTTTCCTTCCATCGTTGACTCATTCATGGAAGTAATTGGCGCGGCGGGCCATCTCCACCTTGACAGGAAGCGTGAATCCATCGAAATGAGCACTCAGGAGAAATTCTCTTATCCCAAAGTTTTCCTTAACAACGAGACTTTCGGCCGCATGAGAGGCGCCTTCCCTTCATGCCTTGAAGACTTCTTGTATGCAATTCTGAACGACACTGTCCCTCACGTCACCGGCACCGATGGCCGGCAGGTGACTGCTACACTGGAGGCGATCCACCGGTCACTTGACTCGGGAAAAACCGAGCCCGTCACGCAACTGCCGGCCGACCTTCAAATGGATCCTCCGCAAAGTTGATCCTGCCTTCACTTCTTAGTACCTTGAGCGGCTTCATCATATTGGAGACCTTTATGAATCGGCGAAATCTTCTTCAGGGGCTTGTGGCAGCGGCCGCTGCATTTCCGGCGGGCGGTTTGCGCGCCGGACCGGATAGCCCGCCATTGGAGCTTGAAGTCATTGTTTCTTCTGTCGCCGACGCGCTCGCTGCCTATCACGGCGGGGCGAGCCGCATGGCAATCGAGGTGCAGCTTGCCCAAGGAGGACTGACGCCTCCGTTGCCGTTGGTGAAGGATATCCTGCGCAGGGCGCCGCTGCCGGCTCGAGTGATGTTGCGCCTGGACGTCAGGTTCCAGCTCGACTTTTCGTTGAGGAGCCGGCAACAGCTTGCGGAACTGAAATCGCATGCGCGCGCGCTGTCCCGCTTGAATATCGATGGGTTCCTGACGGGCTACAGCCGGGACGGCGCTCTCGATTCAAAAACATTAAGCGAAATTATCGGCGCAGCTCCTGCCACGCACTACACGATTCATAATGTGATCGAATTTACCAAGGAGCCTCTGGCGGCCTTGCGTTCGCTTCGCAAATTCCCCCAGGTCGACCGGGCCATGGTGACCTGCGGCCAGGGTAGCCTCGCCGAGCGGATGCGCCGGATTCCGGAATACGAATCGGCGCTCGGTCCCAATCGCCGGATCGTTCTCGGGGGTTTGGACCTCGACATGTTGTCTACTCTTCGCCGCCAGACGAATATCCGCACCTTCCACCTTGGAACGGCGGTCCGCACACCCCAAACGGCTTCCGGCAAGGTTGACCGGGCCAAGGTCCAGGCGGCCCATAACCTGATATTTTCGTGAAGGCCCGGCGGGCAATCTTGGAAGATATACCAAGGCGTCATATTCTGCTCGTCAGAATGATGACGCCCCCTTGCGTTCCACGCCTGTTTGAAAATCTGCTTGACAGCATTGCACTAATTTTAGTAAAGAAGTTTCGGCAGTTTTTTGGGATCATTCTTCTACGTAGATTATCCCATCCAGCTGGGGCTTGGGTCATACACCCTAAAATAATGGGGATTCAGGAGGAAAGCGGCCATGAGAGCCTTTTACGAGAAGTGGATGCGCCTGGGCATTGTTGTCATTGGATTGTTAACGGGCGGCCTCCTCTACGGGCAGATTATCTCGAGCACGGTTGTGGGGCAGGTCAATGACAGTTCCGGCGCTGTGGTGCCGAATGCCACCATCACGGTAATCAACCAGGGAACCGGAATGTCAGTCACGTCTGTGACGGATTCGGCCGGTACGTATTCCGTTCCGAACCTCCAGGCGGGAGTCTACACAGTTACAGCAACCAAAACAGGATTCAAAACTTTTCGCAGCACAGGAATCAACGTTCTGTCAGCGCAATCCGTGCGCGTTGACGTCAGGCTTCAGATCGGCGCGGCGCATCAGGTGGTGAGCGTTTCAGGAATGGCGCCACTGGTGAATACGGAATCGGCCACCGTTGGGGGCTCGATCACAACACGCCAGATTTCAGACTTGCCATTTGCCCTGCAAAATATTGATGGCCTGATGAACCTTGTTCCCGGCGCCCAGATATCCTGGGGCTGGTCAAGTCCTCAGACCGGCGGAGGAACGCATTGGGGCTCGTTCAATTTCACGATGAATGGCGTGCAGGCCAACGATCCCGGCAACGGAGCTGCGGCATATTCTTACGGCCTGGGTTCGGTGAGCTTGCCGGCGATCGGTTCCTTTCAGGAATTCAAAGTGGATGCGGTCAACACCAATGCCGAGTACAAGCAACTTGGCACGGTGACGATGGTGACCAAAGCCGGCACGAACCAATTCCATGGGGAAGTTTACGAATATAACCAGAACAAGTCACTTACCGCCAACACATTTCAGAACAACGCCCTGGCGAGGCCGCGTTCTCCCTTTGTGCGCAACCAGTTCGGGGCTGATGTGGGCGGCCCCATCTGGCGGAACAAGGCCTTTTTCTTCGCTGATTACTCGGGAATGCGAAATCGCTTCTACAGCCAGGATTCGCTGGTCTTTCCTTCGATGGCCATGCGCCAGGGAGATTTCTCCGCCCTTTGCGGCGCCTTCGACAGCAGCGGCGTCTGCACGGACCCCAACGGGACCCAACTATACAATCCGCAAACGGGCCAGACTTTTGCCAACAACATGATTCCTGGCAGCATGATCGCCGGTCAGGCCAAGACCTTGCTCACATTCCTGCCCCCACCGGACGTTACCAACACGGCCGGGCTGCCGGATGGCGCTCCCAATTATTTCGGTCTTGTTTCGACCGCCCAGGACGTAAATTCCGCCGACCTCAGAGTTGACTTTCAGCTTTCTGACCGGGACAGCCTGTATGGGATATACAGCCGCAATGTGGGCGATCCATGGGAATGGGCGCTTGGCTACCCGTCCACTTACGGGAATGCGTCAAATTTTGGTTACAAGACGTTTAACTACACGTTGGTTGAAACCCACACCTTCAGTCCAAGCATGGTGAACGAGCTTCGCCTCGCGTACTTTAATCATCCCGGAATCCGCAGCGGCGTGAATCTCGGCTTTGATCCCCGCTCTCTCTTTCCCGGACTGACTGCCAGCCCTAATCGCGGTCTCCCGACCATGACCATTTCCGGCTACACAGGCATGTTTCACGATTACGGGAAGGGTTATTACGGCCAGGAGCCCGATCTTGAGTACACGGACAATTTTACGTACGTCAAAGGCAAGCACACATTCAAATTTGGCGCCGACGAAACAGGTTACAAGAACTACGGCCCCAATCCGAATGCGCCGCTCGGGACCTTTACGTTTAATGGGCAGTGGACGGGCAATAAAGGGTGGCCCGGGCAGCCGCAGTCGGTGGGCAACGCATTTGCCGATTTCCTCCTGGGAGATGTCAACCAATCGACAACCGGCACGGCAGGGGTTTTTGAGGGCGTATACTCTTCCCGAGAGTGGGACTTTTACGCCCAGGACACCTGGCAGGCTTCTCCGAAAATCACCTTGTACTACGGGGTGCGTTATCAGTATCAGCGCCCCTGGAAGTGGCAGGACGGTTACTCCACATATTTCGATTTCAACACCAACAAGCTCGCACTTCCTCAAAATTCAAACACGCCGACCTTGCCGCCTTTCGGCGCCTCGTCGGTCCTGTTTAATGCCTATCCTTTTACAACCACACAAGCCCTCGGCCTGCCTGCGTTCTATATGGAATCGGACAAAAATAACTGGGGACCCAGGTTCGGAATTGCCTGGCGGCCATTCGGCGGCACCCGGACCGTTTTCCGGGGCGGTTATGGCGTTTACTACAATTTTGTGCCGACCTTTGTCGGGGCACGTGACGACGTTCTCAATCCGCCATGGGAAGGCGGGCTCGGCGGATTCTCCGGACTTAACTATGACACACAGCTTCCCGGCAACCCGACCTCGCCGTTTCTTCCTGACATCACTTTCGCTGATCCCTTTCCGGCGGCCCTCCAGGTTGCGGGCGGAGCGGCGCCGCATCCGACCATATTTTCGATGCAGCGCGACTTCAAGAATGCTGTTGTCCAGCAGTGGAACGTGACAGGCGAGCACCAGTTCGCGTCCAACTGGATGACCAGGGTTTCTTATGTGGGAAGCCAAACTCATCATCTGCAGTGGTTCTTTGGCGATGTCAACGTGCCGTTGAAACAGACGCCCAACGAATCCATTCAGAATCAAAGACCGTTGCAGCCCTGGGCGAATTTTGACGCTACACGAAGCGGGGGAAAGCAAAACTTCGATCAACTCCAGGTGGAATTGAACAAGCGCTTTTCAAATGGCTTCATGGTACAGGCCAATTACCAATGGACTCGCAGCCTGGACAACGTCGATCTCGTTGGAGGGCCACAGAACTGGCACTTCCCCAATCTTGATTACGGCAACACGCCGTATGTTCGCCGGCATCAGATCGTCCTCGACTACATCTATGAACTCCCCTTCGGTTCCGGCCGGCAATGGCTGAGCGGGCTGCATGGAGTCGGGCAGGCCGTTCTGGGCGGGTGGGAACTTTCCGGCATCACCAGCTACGGCACCGGTTTGCCCTTTTCGGTCAACTTCTCTGTACCATCCGGCTATGTTGGCTGGTGGGGAGGCCGGGCGGACCGCGTTTCCGGGTCCTCGCTCTATTCGGGCCAGCAATCAGGCCACGATATCTTCAGCGGCGTGCAATGGTTTAACACCGGCGCCTTCGCACCGCCACAACCCTGGACCTGGGGCAATTCCTCCCGTGATTCAGTTTTTGGACCAGGTTTTTGGGACTGGGATATGAGTCTTCTGAAGAACTTCAAGATCACGGAGCGTGTGGGACTGCAATTCCGAGGCGACTTCCTTGACGCCTTCAACCATTTCAATCTCGGCAATCCTGGCAGTACGATTGCCGACACCAGGGACGGCGGCACCCCAGTCGCCAGTGCCGGGAAAATCACTACGGGAAGCGGCAACCGGGTTATTCAGGTGGGAGCAAAGCTGACCTTCTAGGTCCGGTTTCCTTAAGCGTGTAGCGAGGTTCTTTCGGGCTCCGGCTTGCATTAAAAAGCAATCCGGAGCCTCGATACGGGCACAGAGGGAACGCCTTTTGCTTCATTCGCAGTCCGCTTTCCCGGCGGGAGGCGGAATCTGCTCAGCCGTCTTGCCGCGCAGATCAAGTGAGGTCAGGCATTCGCCACTCGCGGGCGTGCGTGTCTCCCAGTTCTGATCGAGGGAAAGCAGCATATTGCCAGAATCCAGGTTTTCTCTCGCAAAGGCTGTTGCTTTGCACGGAGGGCCAAGGTCCATGCCAAATGTCAGCCGATAGACGGGCTGTTACTTCTGAGTTGGCTTCGATGTTGGGTCTGTATCAACGGCTTCCAGCAAAAAAACAAATCAGGGCGCAACACCGCTCGAGGAGCGTGGTTCAGCGATGCGGCACTTTAAATTTATTCTTCTTCTGTCAGTCATTTTTGTGGCGGCTTCCGGCAACATTTTTGCCGGGCAGGCGTCCCATCCGAAACGGGAAATCAACTGGCACGCCATGGGCCCCACGCCCTGCATCTGGTCGCCGCCGGTGGCGGGTCCGAATGGTGCGGTCGACTCCACTGCCACGATTCGAATCCTGAAGCAGCTTGGCGCGGGTTGCTACGACGCGCTGATCTGGCGGGAACGCGAACATGGTCCAAAGCCGTTTGACTGGGAAAGTTTTAAGCAATTCGTCGCCGCGGCACAGCCTGCCGGAATAAACGTCTGGGCCGTTCTGATCCCGCCCAGCGAGGGTGGCGATTCCCCTCCATTCAACCACGACTACGTGCGCTGGATGCAGGAACTGGCCCGGCTTTCGCTACGTTATCCCAACCTGAAAGGCGTGAACATTGACGATTACGTCTCCGGGATCAGCAAGAATACTTTCACGCCTGCTTACACGTGTGAAATCTACCAGGCCAAGCAGGCCATCAATCCCCGGCTCCAGTTCGTGCCTACGATTTATGACCTGACCCGACCGCTGGCTGAAAAATATGGGGCGTGCGTTGATGGCGTCTGGCTGTGGTGGACCAACCTCGACACCGCCGCGGGCCTCGAGAGCTGGCTTGAAAACACCCGGCTGGCGGTCAATGGACGATTTCCCATTTATAGCGGCATTTACGCAAATGAAACCTCCTGGCACCGTGCTGCGGCGCCAAAACCTGCCGTCCTGCAACGAAGCGTTGAAACAGCTTGCCGTAACGCCAGCGGCGCCATTATCTGGCAAATGCCACTGAATCCGCCGAATCCTTTGCTCGAGGTTGCGCGTAAATTCGGCGCAGGCGGCTCATCGCCGGTGGCGGGACGGTGCGGGACGTTTGTTCACGAGCATGGCCGCTAGATTCTGCGGCGCGTTTAGCAGCGAGATGGAGGGCCTGATACGCTGTGCCGCTTAACCGGACATTGGAGGGAGCACTTTGATTTCCAGGCGCGATTTTAACGGCCGCCTGTTGGCTTTGTCGGCGAGCGCTATCCTTGGTGAGGGCCGCATTCTTCCCGCCGTCGCGCCGCAATCTGATTTTGAGCCGGTTCCTCCGGACCTTCCCCTGCCGTCAAATTCCACAGCAACCGCAGCGTGGATTCACGAGGCGCGGGTCCTTCAGCCCTGGGGCAAAACGCAGTACCTGGCTTTTACGAATGTTGGAGACCGGCCTGAAAGACTGAAGAACCGCTTCGGCTTCAACGTGCTGATGGCGATGCCCGTTCCGGCGCACAACGCCATCACTCCGGCCGAGTATCGTCTGACCGAAGAGCAGTTCCGCGAGGCTATCCGCGCTTTCCGCCAGGCGGGTTATAAGCTGATGCTCTATTCCAGCATCATGCACTGCGGCCATGCTCCCCAATGGCAATCGGGCAGCATTGAAACTGCGCATCCCGACTGGTCAGAGATCGACGCCGGCGGCAACGCCGTCACTGAATACGGACATGCCTGGATCTGTCCTAATTCGCCGGGCCTCGAGTACACGCTGCACTACACGGAGGGCCTGGTAAAAACCTATCATCCCGACGCCATCATGCTGGATGACAATGGGTATTACCACACGAAAGAGGGCGGCTGGGCGTGTTATTGCCGCTACTGCCAGAAAGGCTTTCGCGAGTATGTTGTCAATCGCTGTGGAGAGCATTGGCTGGAAAGCCAGCTCAGCCTGAAGCCTGACGACATCAGAATCCCGACGCAGAAGGGGCCGCTCTACGCGCTCTGGCTCCGCTTCCGTAACCGGAGCTGGGCGCGCGCCGATGAGGTATTTCGGAAAGCTTTGCGAGAACTGGATCCTTCCATCGTCTTTTTCGCCAACACGCTATTTGATTACGATCAGGCGGAACAATCCTCCGACCTCCAGTATGACCATGAAGACGTCGTCTTCTCCGAATCGCATTATTCCGACTCCTGGTATATGTCGGAGAAAATGCTTTACGGCCAGGCCATCGCAGCAGGCGAGCGCCCCCTGTGGAACTACGTTGCCACCTTTGATGATTCCCAATTCGACCGCCTGCGCCCGCCGGACATAGCCCTGCCGATGGTTGCAGCCTCGCTGGCGCATCGCGGGCTGCCATGGGTTGTCTATTACGGATTTCACCAGGCCGCCAACGAGGCCACGCTCCAGGGAATGGCCGATATGCTCGCGTGGTATGCTGCGCATCCGGAGTTTTTCGCTGGGGAAGCCTGGACGCCCGCGGTGGCCCTGGTATCGCCCAATT